>JAHJPG010000010.1 GCA_018819925.1 Pseudomonadota bacterium | reverse complement strand
GCCACCTTCTTTAAGTTAGCTAGTAAGCGTGTTACTTACCTTTAATACTGTCCTGGTTCTTTTCCCACCAATCCAGCATCGGTTCAACACCTAAGGGTTTAATTTTTAATCCGGCTCCTTGAGCAAAGAAACGCCCTGCGTACTCAACAGCCTTTAAATTGTCATCATTTTTAATGATATTAATCATGAATGTCATCTTATCATGCTTTGTAAATTTGTTACTTTTCCAAACAAACTCAATAATTGCTGGCCTATAGGACAGCGGAACCTCCTTGTAAATTTTCTCTACCCCGCTTAAATCTAGTTTTCCCGGATCAAAACCTTCCTTCCAAGGAATTTTAAAGTTGCTACTGTAAAATGATGGATCATGTTTATTTACAATTTCTATAACAGCCTGACGGGCTAGCGCATTAGATGGATGATTTTTATCTTTCGCCAACTTTTTTAATAAATCAAACGCATGCCTGTCATCAACAGTAGCAGCCATATATTTGTTAGTAAAAAAGAGCGCTTGATTAATTTTTTCTAATTTTTCCTTTGTTTCCTCTTGCAGAGCAGACAAATCTCCAATTCTCTCACTGGCTGCATCTGATAACCGTAGAGCATCTTTCGCATTCTTAGCTATTTCATTAATTATTGTCTGCTGGTCCGTTACTTTTTTTTCTATTTCTGATATTTTTTCGCCTGCTTCTACAGCTCTTTTGGTTACCTTTTCAAGTGAGATAGCGCCAAGGCTTAACTTCGATATATCTCCCCAATTACATATAATTATTAACGCGATTCCGACAACAAAAACCACGTTAGCTAATGATGAAATAGTTTTTGAAAATTTATAAAGACCACCTGACATCACGAAGGACCAAATGCTTCTTGAGGCTTTTCTCAACCAACCCAACATTGGCAAAATTGTCCTCTATGAGCCGTGGTTACTCTTTTATGAGCCGTGGTTACTCTTTCACCAACCTGGCCGCGAAAAAGGCGTCAGCATCGTCCCGCTGGGGCATGGTGCGAAAATAGCCGTCATCACCGATGCAAGCCCTCAGCTCCGGGGCCAAATCCTGGGGCCATTCTAGCCGCAGGCCGGGGCAACGGGCAAGCAGGGCCGCCACCACCTCCTGGTTCTCGGTGCGGGTCACGGTGCAGGTGGCGTAGAGCATGGCCCCGCCGGCCCTGAGCATCTCGGCAGCCTTGGCGGCCAGGTCCAGTTGCAGTTCGGCCAGGCGGGCCGGGTCGTCCGGGGTGCGCCGCCAGCGCACGTCGGGCCGCCGCCCGCACACCCCCAGGCCCGAGCACGGCGCGTCCACCAGCACCCGGTCGAATTGGCCGGCAACGCCCTTGAGAGCCTGGGCGTCGGCCTGCTTCACCTTCACCCACTGCACCCCCAGGCGGCCCAGGTTCTCCCGCAGGGCCCTTACCCGGCCCGGGCTGGGGTCTGCGGCCAAGAGGCTCCCCTGGCCCCGCAGCAGGGCGGCCAGGTGGCCGGTCTTGCCCCCGGCCCCGGCGCAGATATCGGCCACGGCCATGCCCGGCTCCACGCCCAACAGATGGCTCACCGCCTGGGCCGCCGCGTCCTGGATGGAAAACAGGCCCTCGGCGAAGCCGGGCAGCTGGGCCGCCGGGAGCTTGGCCCCGCGCAGCATGAGGCCCTCGGGGCTCAGGGGGTGGGGCCGCACCTCGGCCACGAATTTGGCCAGGCCGGCGGCCAGGTCGCCGCAGCTGGAGCGGGCCGGGTTGGCCCGTAGGGTCAGGGGCGGCTGGGCCTGGTTGGCCCGCAGCCACTCCTCCACCACCGCCTCGGGGTGCTGGGCCAGCAGCTCGGCCACCAGCCAGGCGGGATGGGAGTAAATCAGGGACAGGCGCTCCACCGGATTGGCTTCCGGCCCGGGCATGGGCGTATTCGGCCAATCGCGCACCACCCGGCGCAGCACCGCGTTGATTAGCTTTTGGCCCCGCCGGGCCGGGGTGGCCTTGGCCAGCTCCACCGCCGCCGACACCACCGCGTGGGCCGGGGTGGACATCAGCGCCGCCTCGGCCGCGCCCAGGCGCAGCACGGTCAAGACCGGGAGGTCCAGCTTGCTTGGCGGGCGGTCCAGATGGGCGGCGATAAGGTGGTCCAGGTACAGGCGGTTGCGCAGCACCGCGAAGATCAGGTTGGTGGCGAAGGCCCGCTCCCTGGGCTGGGCCTTTTCCAGATGCCGGGCCAGGCTGCTTTCCAGAAGGGCCGGGCCGGTCTCCGACTCCTGCAACACGCGGAAGGCGTCGCGGCGGGGTTGGCTCATGCTCCCAACCGCTGACCGGGGGCCGGGCCCGCCCCGCGCAGAAACTCGGCCGCCTCCATGCGGCGCTTGCCCGCCGCCTGCACCGAACCCAGGGCCAGGGCCCCCTCCCCGCAGGCCACGGCCAGCATGCCCGGAGCCTCGGCGGCCGCCTCCAGCACCGCGCCCGGAGCCTGGCCTTGGTTATCAGGCAGAATCTTGGTGGGCGCGAAGAGCTTCAGGGTCTTGCCCATTAGCGTGGTGTGGGCCCCGGGCCAGGGGTCCAGGCCCCGCACCCGGCGGTCCAGCTCGGCGGCGGGCCGGTCCCAGTCCAGCAGGCCGTCGCCCTTGCCGAGCATGGGCGCCCAGGTGGCCGCGCGGTGGTCCTGGGACTGGCGGGGTGCGCTCCCCGTGGCCATGGCCTCCAGGGTGGCCAAGAGCACCTGGGCCCCCATTTCGGCCAAACGCTGGGCCAGGGAGCCGGCGGTCTCCTGTGCGCCGATGGGACAGGCCTTTTGGAAGATGATCTCGCCGGTGTCCAGGCCCTGGTCCATGAACATGCTGCTCACCCCGGTCCGCTCCAACCCCCCGAGGATGGCCCAGTTGATGGGCGCGGCCCCGCGCAGCCGGGGCAGCAGGGAAAAGTGGATGTTCACCGCGCCCAGGGGGGCGGCGGCCAACACCGCCGGGGAGAGAAGCTGGCCATAGGCCAGCACCACCATGGCCTCGGGCTCCACCTGGGCCAGGCGCTCCAGAGCCTCGTCGGCCACGGCGGGTTGCAGCACCTCGATGCCCAGTTCGTCGGCCGCCGCGGCCACGGGTTGGCGCTTGAGTTTGCGCCCCCGGCCCGCCGGGCGGTCGGGCTGGGTGATGGCCAGCGCCACCTGGTGCTCCCGGGCCGCCGCCCTCAGGCTGGGCAGGGCGATGGCCGGGGTGCCCCAAAAGGCCAGGCGCAGGGGGCTCACTCCGCGTCCCGCTTTAGCTGTTTAAGGCGGCGCTTCTTGTACAGGGTTCGCTTCAGGGGACTGATGCGGTCCAGGAACAAACGGCCATCCAAATGGTCCAACTCATGTTGCAGGCAGATGGCCATGAGGCCCTCGCCCTCCACGGTGAACGGCCGGCCCTCGGCGTCCATGGCCTGCACCACCACCCGTTCGGCCCGGGTGACATCGCAGGTGAAGCCGGGCACGCTCAGGCAGCCTTCTTCGAAAATCACCTGGCCTTCCATGTGGACGATGCGGGGGTTGAAAAGCACCATGGGCTGGGGCTCTTCGTCCCTGGGGACGCAGTCGATCACCACCAGGCGCAGATCGCGGCCCACCTGGGGGGCGGCCAGGCCCACCCCGGGGGCGGCGTACATGGTCTCCAACATGTCCTGGGCCAGTTGCTTGAGGTCTTCGTCCACCTCGCGCACCTGGCGGCAGGGGCGGCTGAGTCCGGGATCGGGAAAAGTCTTTATGGGTAGTCGGGCCATTATCCTCTAAATCCGTTTTTGGCGTTGCGGCTTAAGTATAACGCGGCGGCGGGCGGGGATAAAGCCTGGGGGGGCAAATGGATCGGGCCGGCTAGACGTCCATCAGGGGCAGCTTTTGCTGGATGGCCGGGGCGGCCGGCAAGCGAACCCGGGCCACGGCCCCGCCCTGGTCGCGGTTGGCCAACTCGATGCGCCCGCCGTGCTCCTCCACTATGCGCCGGGCCACGGGCAGGCCCAGGCCCGTCCCCCCCCTCTTGGTGGTGAAAAAGGGCGTGAACAGCTGCTTGGCGTTGGCCGGGTCCACCCCGGGGCCCTGGTCGCGCACCTCCAGAAGCACCCCTTCGGGGTGAGGCTCCAGGACCACCTCGATCACCGGGTGGTCGCCGCTGGCCTGCACGGCGTTGTTTATGAGGTTGATCAACACCTGGCTCAAGCGGCCGGCGTCGGCCATGAGGGGCGGCAACTCGCCGTTGCGGCTTATCTTTAATTCGGCCCCGGCCCGCTCAAGCTCCGGCCCCATGAGTTCGGCCACGTGCTCGAGCAACTGGGCCGCATCGGTCTCGCGCCAGTCGTACTTGTGGGGACGCGACAAATCGCCCAGTTCGTTGAGGATGGTTTCCAGGCGCTTCACCTCGGCGGTGATGATCTTCAGCTTGCCGCGAACCTTTTCGCTCAGTTCGGGGTCGCGTTCCAGTTGGAGGGCGAAGCCGCCAATGAGGGTGAGCGGCGAGCGGATCTCATGGCTCACCGTGGCCACCATCTCTCCCAGGATGGCCAGGCGCTGGCTCTGGCGCACCTCTTTCTCCAGGCCCGCCTCCTTGCTCAAGTCGCGGATGATGGCGGTCATCAAGAGGCCGCCGGCCACCTCGGCGGTGGAAAAGCTGATGTGTATGGGGAAGCGGGAGCCGTCGCGGCGCTCGGCCTCCAGCTCGGCGGTGTGGCCGATCAGCCTGCCTCGGCGGGTGGCCACGTAGCGCTCCACGTAGTTGCGGTGGTGTTCGCGGTGCTCCGAGGGGATCAGGGGAGAGAGGTCGCCGCCCATGATCTCCTGGCGGGCGTAGCCGAACATGGCCTCGGCCGCCGCGTTCATGTACACCACTTCGTGGTTCTCGTTGATGGTAACCACGCCAAGTTCGGCGGTTTCCACGATCTGCCGGAATTTCTCCAGCTCCTGGGCGGCCTCGTGGAGGTCCGACCGGCAGGTGTTTTCATCGGCCGGGTTGGGGTCCATGGCAAATCCTAAACAGTAGTGTGCCTTATTTTTGTAGCAGAACCACCGGGCCGGGGCAAGACAATCTCCCATTGGTTTGCCCTGGGGACCTTGAGGCCAAGCAAAGGATCAGGGCCGGGGTTTTAATCCGGCCCTGAGCGGGGAGGGGGGAAGATCAGTGACCTTCCTGGGGGGAACAACCACCCTGCATGCGTCCAATGCACCCTGTCGGAAAGGCTTGCAGTACGTTTGCTGGGTGGAGAGAGGGCTTACGCCTAATAAGACAGTGCATGCTGTGTTATGTACAAAGTAACAAGGTGCTTTGAAGTGTGTCAAGCACAAAAACTACATGTTGTGGATATTTTTTTAGTCCCCACCAAATGTTGTCTAAAACCGGCTATTGCCCCCCGGCAGCCAGTTGACCCAAAAAAGTGGTGGTTTGCTCCTGAAGTGCACTGAGACCGCTCCACCAGAAATGGTCCCCCCCGGGATGCACCTTCAGGGTTCCCAGTGCACCCATGGCCTGAATATAGGCCCGCAGCCGGGTCAGGTCGCCGTACTCGTCGTGCTCGCCGGTGATGACCAGCAGGGGCCCGGCGCCAGCGGGCCAGGGGGGCAGATCGCCCAAGACGTAGGGCGGGGAAATCCACACACACCCGGCCAGTCCCGCGACCCGGCCCGCGGCCCGGGCCCCCACCAGGGAGCCGAAGGAATAGCCCATGAGCACCAGGGGGCCGGGGGTCTGGGCGGCCAGCCATTTGGCGGCGGCGATAACGTCCTGCTGCTCGCCGCGTCCCTCATCGTGGCTGCCGGTGCTGCGGCCAACTCCCCGGAAATTAATGCGAAGCGCCGCCCAACCCGCCTCCGTGGCCGCCCCGGCCAGGGCCAGGACCACGTTGTTGTCCATGGAGCCGCCGTAAAGGGGATGGGGGTGCAGGATCAGGGCCGCCCCCCGGGGCTGGGCCGGCAGGCTGAACCCGCCCTCCAGGGTGACGTGATCGTCAACCTCGATGACAACCGGCTGCCGGCTCACTGGCGGCCGCCCGTGAGGCGCATGTCGCCGGTTTGCATGAACCGCTGGTGGAAACTGAAGGCCTCGCCCAGCAGATGGGGCTCGTGGCCGCCCACTTCGCGCACCGCCCGCTGGTAGTAATCCATGAGCATGTCGCGGTACATGGGATGGGCGCACTTGGTGATGACCGCCTCGGCCACCTGGCGGGGGGTCAGGGGGCGGGTGTCCACCAGGCCCTGTTCGGTGATTATAACGTCCACCGAGTGCTCGGAGTGGTCCACGTGGCTGACCATGGGCACGATGCTGCTGATGGCCCCGCCCTTGGCCACCGAGGGGGTGACCATGAAGGAGATGGCCCCGTGGCGCTCGAAGTCGCCCGAGCCGCCGATGCCGTTCATCATCTGGCTGCCCATCACGTGGGTGGAGTTCACCTGGCCGTAGATGTCGATCTCCAGCGCGGTGTTGACCGCCAACACCCCCAGGCGGGCGATGACCTCCGGGGAGTTGGAAATCTCCACCGGACGCAGCACCACCTTTTCCTTGTAGCGTTCCAGGTCCCGGAAAAACACGTCGCGGGCCCGCTGGGACAGGGTCAGGGCCGAGCCGGAGGCGGCGCGCACCTTGCCCATGTCGATGAGTTCCAGCACCGTGTCCTGCAACACCTCGGAGTAGATGCTCAGGTCGTTGAAGAAATGATCTTCCTGAAAGCCGGCCAGCACCGCGTTGGCCACGTCGCCCACCCCGGACTGCCAGGGCAGGTTCTTGGGAATACGGCCTTTTTTCGTTTCGTGGCGCACGAAATCCAAAAGCTGCTCGGCGATGAGCAGGGAAACCTCGTCGGGCTCGGAGAAAAAGGCGCAGGCGTCGGGCTCCTGGCTGTGGACCACGGCCACCACCTTGGCCGGGTCCAACTCGATGAAGGGCTTGCCCACCCGGTCGCCGGTCCGATAGATGGGGATGGGCATGCGCCAGGGCGGGTCCTCGGGGATATAGATGTCGTGGATGCCCTCCAACTCCGGCGGGTCGGCGGCGGCCACCTCCAGGATCACTTTTTTGGCCATCTTCACGTAGCTGGGGGTGTTGCCCACGCTCAGGGTGGGGATGAGCTGGCCCTTTTCGGTGACCGCGGCCACCTCCACCACGGCCACATCCACCGGGCCCCACTCCCCGGCCCGCACTGCGGCCGAGAGCCCGGAGAGGTGGTCGTCCTTGAACAGGATTTCCTCGCGGTTGATGGCCGCGCGCATGCCCCGGTCGCTCATGTAGGGGCGGCGCCACTTGATCAGCCCGGCCCGGGCCAAGACCCCGTCCACCGCGTCACCGGTGGAGGCGCCGGCGTAGATGTTTATCTTCATCTTCTCGCCGGCCTCGGCCCTTTTGACCAGTTCGGCGGGGATGAGCTTGGGATAGCCGGCGGTGAACCCGCTTATGAACAAGCTGGTTCCGTCGGTGATGTGGCTGGCCGCCTCTGCGGCGCTGGTAATCTTGTCCCGCAGAGGTGCATAGCGTATTCGTTGTTCAGGCATGGTGTGGTCACTCTCGCTGTAAGTTACGCTGGCACAAACATTGTGCCAAGGCTAACACAACAATCCCATACCGGCGAGGGGCCGCCCCCATTCAAATCAAGCCCCCCACGCCCGGATTTGACCTTGTGGAACCGGCTGGTTAACTGAAGATCCGCACGGCCCGGGCTGTGCCGCCCAACCCCATTCCTTGCCCGGGGACGGGTTTGACAAGCCCAGCCCAAAGCTAGTTCGGCGCCCCGGCTTCACCCCGGGGCCGCAGCCACATCACCTGGTAGGGCCTCAGTTCCAGGGCCAAGGCCCCGTTTTTCTCCTCCAAATCCGCCGCTCCCACCAAGTCCAGCCAGGTTCCGGCTCCCCGGGCCTCGGGAGGAAGCTCCAGGGTGAAAGCCACCTTCCGGGCGCTGACGTTGGTAAGGGCCAGGAGGCGCTGGCCGCCGTCCGGGGAGACGCGCAGCAGGGCCAGCACCGGGGCGGGGGCTCGCAGCACTAGCTGCTTGCCGTGGGGGTCAAAGGCCTTTTGGGACACCCGGGTCACTTGCAGATGGCTTAAGCGCGGGGCCAGACGGCCAAGCCGGGAGTAAGGATCGCTAGCCTGGGCCGCCAGCACTTTCAAATCCACCGTGCCTCGGTTCACGTCCCGGTTGTGGCCGGTTTGGCGGTAGGCCTCCAGGTCCGAGGAACTGCCCAGGGCGCCGTGCAGATACACCCCCGGCACCCCTTTTAGGGCCAGGGCCACCGACCGGCTGGCCAGGTAACGGTCCACTTGCAGGTCCTGGTCCTCGCCGCCGTGGTGGTTCAAGGCGCTCCACCAGGTGCTGTTGATCTCATAGGGCTCCTCGCCGCCGCCCTCCATGGTCTTCATGGACACCAGGGCGCCGTTGGCCCTGGCCCGGTCCACGATGAAATTCACCTCTTCGGGGGGCAACAGGTCCCTGACCCCCATGAGCCCGACGCCGTCGTGGGTGTCCAGGATGTTGAAAAAGGCGGTGGCGTCGCTGGGCGGCTCCAGCTCGGCGGCCCAGGCGGCCAGACGGCTTGCGTCCTGGCGGTAGATGGCGTGCAGCACCAGGGGCGGCAGGGCGAAGTTGTAGACCATGTGGGCTTCGTCGCGGCCATTGCCGAAATAGCTCACGTTGTCCGCGTGGGGCACGTTGGTCTCGGTTACCAAGGCCGCCCCCGGCGCCACAGCCTCCACCACGGTGCGCAGCAGCTTGACGATCTCGTGGGTCTGTTCCAGGTGGACGCATTCGGTGCCCGGCTCGGCCCAGATGTAGGTCACCGCGTCCAGGCGCAACAGGTCCGCCCCCTGGCGTATGTAGAACAAAAGCGCCTCCACCACCGAAAGCAGCACCTTGGGGTTGCGGTAGTTCAGATCGATCTGGTCGGGGCTGAAGGTGGTCCACAGATAGCGAACCCCGTTTATGGTCATGAAGGGGGTGAGGATGTCGCTGACCCTGGGGCGGAATATCTTGGAGCGCTGGTCCTGGGTCAGATCGTCCGGGGATTCGTAGGCGATGAAAAAATCCTGCAGTTCCGGGTCGCCGTCCAGGAACTGATGAAAAGCGTCGCTGTGGGCCGAAATGTGGTTGAGTACCCCGTCGAACATCAGGCGGTAGCGGCCGGCCAGGCGGTGGATGTCCTCCCAGGTGCCCAGGCGCGGGTCCACCCTGCGGAAGTCAACCACCGAAAAGCCCCGGTCCGAGGAGTAGGGGAAAAAGGGCAAAATATGCAGGATGTCCGGTGCGATCATGTGCTCGTCGCAGGCCCGGGCCAGCACCGCCAGGGGAGTGCCGCCGCCGCCGCCGATCATGTCGCCGTAGGTGATCATGATCATGTCCTTTTCGCTGAACAGATGCTCGGGGTCGCGGCGCTCGAGCAGCTCGCGCAGCTCTTGGGACTTGAAGGCGTGGTGCACCTTGAGGATGCGCTCCATCTCCGGCATACAGGCCTGGGCTTTTTCTTGTCCGTAGAGGAAAGCGAGATGCCCCAAAAGATCCCGGCGCACCTGTTCGCTCAACTCCAGGGCCGGGCGGGTGTAGTTGGGTCTCTGGTCGTAGAGAATCTTGTGGGGCACCCGTTTGGTTGGGATTGCGTCGGGCATTTTTTGACCGGCTCCTCGGCTGGTTTTAGATTCCAGCCTTCATTCTTGCCCAAGGACCCCGGCCGGGGCAAGGGGCGGCGGGTTGTTGCCAAGGGCGGTGAGGGGTATTGTTTTGCCTTCACAGCCCGCAGCGGAGATGTTCAGCATGTTTTGGCAAAAAGACCTGGAGTTGATGCCCCCGGACCAACTGCGCGGCTTGCAGGCCCAACGCCTGCGCCGCACCGTGGAGATGGCCAAGAAATCGCCTTTTTACGCCAAGGCCCTGGCCGGGATGGACCCCGACGGCATCACCACCCCCGATGACGCCCGCCACCTGCCATTAACCGTGAAGCAGGACCTGCGCGACTACTTCCCCTTCGGGTTTTTGGCCGTGCCCCGCAGCCAGGTGGTGCGCCTTCACGCCTCCAGCGGCACCACCGGCACCCCCACCGCCATCTTCCACGGCAAGGCCGACCTAAAGGCCTGGGCCGATCTGGTGGCCCGGGGCCTGTACATGGTGGGGGTGCGCCCCAGCGACGTGTTCCAGAACCTGGCCGGTTACGGCCTGTTTTCCGGCGGCCTGGGCATGCACTACGGAGCCGAGCGCCTGGGCGCCCTGGTAATTCCCGCCGGGGCGGGCAACAGCCGCCGCCAGATTTCGCTGATGCGCCAGATGGGCACCACGGTGATGCACATGATCCCCAGCTACGCCCACCGCCTGGCCGCCGCCTTTGCCGAGCAGGGCCTGGACCCCCGCGCCGACACCTCGCTCAAGATCGCCATCATCGGGGCCGAGCCCCACACCGAGCAGGCCCGGCGGCGCATCGAGGAGATGTTCGGGGTGAAGGCCTACAACAACTACGGCCTGAGCGAGCTGAACGGCCCGGGGGTGGCCTTCGAGTGCGCCGAGCAGAACGGCCTGCACCTTTGGGAGGACGCCTTTTTGGTGGAGGTGTTGGACCCCACCACCCTGGAGCCGGTGGCCCCGGGCCAGGTGGGCGAGGTGGTGCTGACCACCCTCAACCGGCGGGCCATGCCCCTGATCCGCTACCGCACCCGCGACCTGGCCGCCCTGCTGCCCGGCGATTGCCCCTGCGGCCGTCCCCACCGCCGCCTGAGCCGCATCGTGGGGCGCAGCGACGACATGTTCATCGTCAAGGGAGTGAACGTCTATCCCATGCAGGTGGAGGCGGTGCTCATGGGCCACAAGCCGGTGGGGGGCAACTACCTCATCGTCTTGGAGAGCCGGGAAAGCGGCGACGCCATGATCGTGCGGGCCGAGCTTCGCCCCGAGGCGGCGGGCCTGTCGCCCGAGGAGCGCTCCGGCCTGGCCCGGTCCCTGGCCAAGGACCTGCGCGACGAGCTGCTGCTCACCCCGGCGGTGGAGATCTGCGATCCGGGCGCGCTGCCCGTGGCCCAGGGCAAGGCGGAGCGGGTGCAGGACAGGCGCAAGCTAAGTTAGCTTGGTCACCCGCCGGCTGCGCCAGACACCGGCATACCGCGTTGCCGGCTGCGCTCGGTCCTCGACGTAGCGTTGCTACGCCTCCGGCCCGTGCTCGCCGGACGCCTTGTCTGCCGCCGCCTGGCTGTGCCGGTCTTGGATGCGGGGGCCCAATAAAGAAAGGCGGAGCCACGGATGCGGCTCCGCCTTTAATTATTCGCTTTGGTCTAAAGTAGATTGCTCTGTTGGTGTCCGCCCGCCTGGGATTTGGGGGCCTTTTTGAAGGTGACGTTCTCGGCATAGCGGGGGTAGTCCAGGGCCTTGCCTTCCATAAGCTCGGCCACGGTGCGCAGTTGCAGGCGCGGGTGCTTGGTGCCGCCGGGCGACTGGTACAGGCCCGCGTCCACCGCCTCCTCGCGCATCTTCTTGGTGGGCTCCTGCATGGTTATCAAAAGGCCGATGGCCGCCTTTTCCCTCTCGATGACCCCGCGCAGTTCGCGCACGTGTGCCGGGCCGGTGGTGCCCGCCTTCACCGATATAACGATCTGCTTGAGGGCACCCTTGGACTCGTCGCGGAAGAACAAGCGGCCGTCCACCCCCTTGTCCGCGCCCTTTTTCTGCTCCACCGGCCGGGCGTCCACCAGGCCCAGGGACCACCACTGGAACTGCCAGGGGTCGGCCTGGGCCAGTTCCTTGGCCCCGGCGTCGTCCTTGGGCTCGCCGATGATGTCGAACTCCAGGGTTTTGCCGTAGGTGCTGTGGAGGCGGTGCTTGATTAGGGTTATGGCCAGGTGGGTTACGTCTATGCCTATCCAGCGGCGGCCCAGCTTTTGGGCCGCGTCGATGGCCGTGCCGCAGCCGCAGAAGGGGTCGAGGACGACATCACCCTCGTTGCTGCTGGCGCTGATGATTCGCTCTAGAAGAGCAAGAGGTTTTTGAGTAGGATAGCCGAGGCGTTCAGCAGCGCCACCTTTCAAAGAAAAAATGTCATTCCAGATTGTCTGAAGGGGCACGCCAGGCATTTCATCTAAAAATATTATCCGGCACCTTTTGGTTGGCTTCCCATTTTTTCCTAATTTTATTTTTCCATGGCTATTTGGCACTTCTGTTTGAGGCTCATTCCAAAATTTTAACATTCCCTCTTCATTTGTTCTCCACCTTGCTTTAGTTCCTTTAAAAACGAACTCCTTCATCTTACCCCTGGGGTCAAGCATATTTTCACACTTGTAAAACCTACCACTTGGTAATTCATTCCATTCTGATTTTATATATTCAGGGGTGTATGGAGTATATAATTTCTTCCAGAAGTTCTTGTTCGACTTAGAGTAAAACAAAATAACATCATGAATATTGCCGTATTTTTTTGGATCGTTATGTGCTGTAGTTCTTTTCCAAACAATCTCATTCTTAAAGTTTTCCGGCCCAAAAACAGAGTCCATCAGCAGTTTCAAGTAGTGGCTGGCCGTAGGATCGCAGTGGAGGTAAATGCTTCCTGTTTCCTTCAACACCCTTCTTAACTCGACCAGCCTCGGGGCCATCATGGACAAGTAAGCCAGCATGTTGCTGGCCCCCAGCATGGTGTAAAAGGCCTGCATGGTGGCGGCCACCCGGCCATCGGAGCGCACCGCCTCGTCAAAGGCGGCCACCGCCCCCGCGTCCCAGCGCCAGGTGTCCTGAAAGGCGCTGATCTGGGCGGCGGAGCGGGTGCCGTCCTGCTCGGCGAAGAGCACGTTGTAGTCTTGGTTGCTATTAAAGGGCGGGTCGAGATAGATCAGGTCCACCGACTCGCTGTCGAGGTACCTGCGCAGAATATCCAGGTTGTCGCCGTAGTACAGCTTGTTTTCAGCCATGCCTTCCCCCCCGAGGCCGTGGATGCCCGCCGCCGGTTTTCACCGGCAGTCGCGGGCACTGGTTGGGAAACGAACCTCCCTAGATCTCCTTGACCGCCTCCCCGGCGGCGGACAGCGTCTGGTCTATGGCGTCGGCGTCGTGGGCCAGGCTCACGAAGGTGCACTCGAACTGGCTGGGGGCCAGGTAGATGCCCCGATTCAGCATGGCCCGGTACCAGCGGGCAAAGGTATCGGTGTCGCTCTTGCTGGCGCTGGTCCAGTCGGTGACCGGCCCGGCCTGGAAGAAATAGGAGAACATGGAGCCCACCCGGTTGCCGCAGTGGGGCAGCCCGGCCTGGGCGAAAATCTCCCCCAGGCCGTTATATAGCCGGGCGGAGCTTTCCTCCAGGCGCTCGTAGACCCCGGCCACGTCCAGCATGTCCAGGGCCCGAAGCCCGGCCGCCGTGGCCAAGGGGTTGCCCGAGAGGGTGCCGGCCTGGTACACCGGTCCGCAGGGGGCAATCTTTTGCATTATCTCGGCCTTGCCGCCATAGGCCCCCAGGGGCAGGCCCGCGCCGATTATCTTGCCCAGGGTGGTCAAATCCGGGGTGACGCCGCACAGCGCCTGGGCTCCGCCCAGGGCCACCCTGAAGCCGGTTATCACCTCGTCGAAGATCAACAGGGCACCGTATTCATCGCATATCTCGCGCACCCCTTGCAGATAGCCCGGGGCCGGGGGCACCACCCCCATGTTGCCGGCCACCGGCTCGACGATCACCGCCGCGATCTTCTGGCCCTTGTCGTGGAACAGTCTTTCCAGGGCGGCCAGGTCGTTGTAGGGGATGCTCACCGACAGGCCCGCCACGTCTTCGGGCACCCCGGGGCAGGAGGGGATGCCCAGGGTGGCCAGGCCGCTGCCCGAGGCCACCAAAAGGCCGTCGCTGTGGCCGTGGTAGCAGCCGTCGAACTTCACGATGACGTCGCGGCCGGTGTAGCCCCGGGCCAGGCGCAATGCGCTCATGGTGGCCTCGGTGCCGCTAGAGACCAGGCGCACCTGCTCCATGGAAGGGATCAGGCGGGTGAGTATCTCCGCGAAGTTCACCTCGGCCTCGGTGGGCGCCCCAAAGCTGGTGCCCTTTTCCGCCGCCTTTTTCACCGCCCCCACCACGTCCGGGTCGGCGTGACCCAGGATCAGCGGGCCCCAGGAGCCCACGTAGTCGATATAGCGGTTGCCGTCCACGTCCTCTATGTAACAGCCGCGGGCCGAGCGAATGAAAAGGGGCTCGCGCCCCACCGCCAGCATGGCCCGGGCCGGGCTGTTGACTCCGCCGGGGATAACCTTCTGTGCCCGCTGCCACAGTTCCCGGGACCTATCATCCTTCATGGATTTCACCTTCTTGATCAAAGTAGCGCATGGAGGTCTTTTTAAGCTCCTCCACGGAGAAAAGCAACTCAAACTCCTCGGCCTGGGCCTGAAGGGCCATCACCTCCACCAGGGAGCGGCACTCGGCGTCGTCGCGGCCGTGGACCATGGAGAACAGATTATAGGAAAAACCCTCGCAGGGCTCGCGCCAGTAGCAGTGGCTGACGTTGCGGAAGGCGGCCAGGCGCGCCCCCACTTCCCGGGCCCGCTGGGCCGGAACCCGCCAGGCCACCATCACGTTGCTGGCAAAGCCCGAACGCTGGTGGCGCAAGGTGGCTCCGAAGCGGCGCATCACCCGGCCAGCGGCCAGGGCCTGGATGCGCCGCACCACCTCGTCCTCTTCCAAGCCCAAATCTTGGGCCAGGCCGGCGAAGGGCCGAGAAATCAGGGGCAAGTCGCCCTGCAAACGGGCGATGATCTTGCGGTCTATGGCGTCCAGATCCATGTTGCCTCCTGAGAAAATGATTATGTCCAGGCCGGGAGGGCTTGTCAAGAAAGGCCGGGACCTGCCGGCGCGCAGAGGGGGAGGCCCGTGTGCGAAGCAGGGGACGAACCATATTGATTATCAATAACATGTTTATTTAATTAAATATAGTTGACATCCCATCCGGCCATGGAGTAATGGTGGATGATCGATTTCCCTTCATGATTTTTCAACCAACAGTGGAGTTATGTTTCAAGGGCCTACCACTGCCGCCACGGGCGGTATCCGTTCTTGCATTCTTTTGGCGGGCGCCGCAGCCGGTTGTGCCTTGGCCGCGGGGCTTTCGCTGCTATGGCTGGCCTTGATAGACGGCGGCCCGGGCAATTGGGTGCCGTTGCTGCCGCCCGCCATGCTCGGCGCTTTGTCCGGCCTCCTGCTTGTCCGCCTGCTACCCTTTAGCCGGGAGGCCAATCCCGCCTGGTTGCGCGTGTGCATGCACTGCCACGGAGTGAACCCCGACCCGGACCAGGGCCGCTCTCAACAGGGCTGGCTGCCGGTGGACCAATATCTGGAAAAAGCCCTTGCGGTGGAGGTCTCTCACGGCATCTGCCCCCACTGCGTGCGCGAGCACTACGGCCAGGAAACGCCCGGAACCAGCGCGCCTCAGACCTAACCCCGCGCCCGCCCTTGACCCAATCCGTTTAGCGTCCTATAGACTAGGGGTGACAACGCCAACCCCCTAGGAGGCCCCATGGCCGGTAAACTTATTTTCGACCCCGTGCGCTTCGGCCGGCCCCTGAGGGTGGCCGCCTTCATGTCCGGCTCGGGCACCAACGTGGTCAAGCTCCTGGAGGCCCCCGCGCCCTCCTACGAGGTGGTCTTCATCTTCAGCGACACGGCCGGCGGCAAGTGCCGGGGCCAGGAGATCGCCCGCCGCTTCGGCCTGCCCTACTTCGCCCACGACGTGCGCCGCTTCCATGAGCTGCGCGGCCTCAAGCGCAGCGTGCGCACCATGCAGGGGCTGGAGGCCCGCCGCGCCTACGACCAGGTGGCCGCCCGCCTGGTGGACGCCTTCGGCATCGACGTGATCGCCTTGGGAGGGTACATGAGCTTTCTCACTCTCACCGGGGCCATCAACGTGCACCCGGCCGACCTGAGCCTGGCGGCGCCTGACGGCAAACGCCGTTTCGTGGGCGACGACGCGGTGATGGACGCCATTCTGGCCGGCCAGCAGGAGCTGCGCTCCTCCACCCTGTTCACCGACCTGGGGGTGGATTCGGGCCCCCTGCTCATGGTCAGCGACCCCGTCCCCATAAACTTGCCCGCCCCCCTGGAGGAACTCAAGGCCGACACCGAGCGCCTTCGCCAAGTGGCCGACGAGCACCAGGAGAGGCTCAAGCAGGCCGGCGATTGGGTGGTGTTCC
Source organism: Pseudomonadota bacterium (assembly GCA_018819925.1). Lineage (GTDB taxonomy): Bacteria > Desulfobacterota > Desulfarculia > Desulfarculales > Desulfarculaceae > Desulfoferula. The sequence continues at coordinate 50,053 of JAHJPG010000010.1, read as the reverse complement.
CGGCTACCCTGGAGCTTATCGCCCAGGGGCGGCTGGGCCTGACCGACGACGGCGTGGCCACCTTGGACGGCCAACCCAGGCCCGGCGGGGTGCGCCCCGTTGAACTGTCCTGAGGCTTGCGGGGCCTTGGCGCCTATGGTAGCTTCCCCATGATTCAGCCGGGGTTCAGCCAGGCGGACCGGGAGTTCATGGCCCGGGCCCTGGAGTTGGCCCGTGGGGCCGCCGCCGCTGGCGAGGTGCCGGTGGGCGCGGTGCTGGTGGACGCCGGAGGCGAGATGATCGCCCAGGCGGGCAACGCCACCATCGCCCAGGGCGACCCCACCGCCCACGCCGAGATGCTCTGCCTGCGCCAGGGGGCGCGGGTGCTGGGCAACTACCGCTTGGGCGGCTGCACCCTGTACGTGAGCCTGGAGCCATGCGCCATGTGCGCCGGGGCGGTGGTGTGGGCCCGGTTGGAGCGGGTGGTTTTCGCCGCCCACGACCCCAAGGCCGGGGCCTACGGCTCGGCCCTGGACCTGGGCGCGGTGGCCAGCCTGAACCACCAGCCCCTGGTGCAGGGCGGGTTGCTGGCCGAGGAGGCGGCGGAGATCTTAAGAGAGTTTTTCGCGGCGCGGCGCTAGGGCCGCCATTATAATACTTGTCGATCTTCGCGGAGAGGTACCGAAGTACGGTCGTAACGGGCCCGACTCGAAATCGGGTTAGCGGCTAATAACCGCTACGTGGGTTCGAATCACACCCTCTCCGCCACTTTAAATAGTTAGAGGCTCTGCGCGGTTTCCCGGCAGAGCCTCTTTTTTTGTTTTTGAGCCTCTAACGAGCCGTGGCCGCCAATACGCTGCACTCGGCCGCCTGGGCCGCGCCCAGCCCGCTACGCGCCTGGAAGATGGTGGAGGCCAGGGGCACCATGGAGCCGAACTCATGGTTAAGGCTCTGAGCCCCATCGCACAGGGCATGTTCCGGCTGGTAGTGGACCTCCACCATCAAGCCGTCCGCGCCGGCGGCCAGGCCGGCCATGCCCAGATCCACCACCAGCTCCCGGACGCCGGTGCCGTGGCTGGGGTCCACGATCACCGGCAGGTGGTAGTGGTGCTTAAGGTAGGAGACGTTGTTCAGGTTGAGCACGTTGCGGTGCACCTTGTCCGCGGTCTTGTCGCCCCGCTCGCAGAGGATCACCTGCTGGTTGCCCTCGTAGAGCCTCAACGCCGCGCCCAGCAGCTCGCTGACCGACACGTGGTCGCCGCGCTTGAGCAGGATCGGCTTGGGGTTGGGCACCTGGCTCAGAGCGTCGAGGAAAGTGTAGTTGAGGCAGTTGCGCGCCCCCACCTGCCATATGTCGATGTCGTAGTCCACGAACAGGGGGATGTCGCGGGCGTCCATTATCTCGGAGACCACGGGCAGGCCGACCGCCTCGCGCACCTCGGCCAGCAGCTTTAGGCCATCCTCGCCCAGGCCCTGAAAGCTGCGATGGATGGTGCGGGGCTTGAAGGCACCGCCCCGGAGGATGTTGGCTCCGGCTCTGGCCACCATTTCGGCGGTCTTGAACAACTGCTCCCGGCTCTCGATGGCGCAGGGCCCGGCGATGATGCTCAGGTCCCGGCCCACGCAATGCCCGTTACGCAGTTCAACCAGGGTGTCGTCGGGATGGAACTGGCGCGATAGCTCCTTGAAGGGATCGGAGATGCGATGCACCGTGAACACGTAGTCCAGGGCCTGGTACTTGCCCAGATCCAGCTTGCTGGCGTCGCCCTTGATGCCCACCAGGTTGTAGGTGTCGCCGGAAAAAATGTCCAGCCGCTGGCGGGGCACCCCGTCCTTGGCCAGATGGGACACGACCTTTTCCAATCCGCTTTTTCCCGCGCTCGCCTTCAGTTGAATGATCATTTTCCATTTCCTTGTTCATGGCCGCCTGGGGCCCGGCTGTTTTCAGCCAAACAAAAAAGCCCACCGTCCGAAGACGGTGGGCTGTGGTGCTTTGGGAGAGTTTTAGATGCTAGACCTTACGCACTCCTGGCAAGCTCACCGTCTCGGTGGCGGGGGCGTAATAATAAAAATAGAAAAACGCGGCGCTGCGGGGGAGCACGCCGGCCGTGGCATCCTGGCTCTTAAATTGTCCCCGCTGGTGGTTCATGTTTCATCCGCCGCGTTATCATGAGTCTGTATACATTTAAATCATATCTCCAAAAGCCGATGCTTGCAACCCCCGGGTTGGCCCCGGAACATGCACCGGGGGTATGGGGGCGGGATTTTGGGGCCTTCGCGGGCAGGGGCGCGGGAAGCAACAACCGGACGGCTGTGGCCAAATTGCGCCCGTAAACGCACAGGGGAGCCCATCCGGGCTCCCCTTTTTCATGCCGCACGGGCCAAGGCCTCGGTCAACCTTATTATTGCTCTTCTTCTCCGGGGCTGGGGCTGGGGCCGGGGGCTGGTGTCGGAGCCGGGGCGCCCTCCTGCTGCTCCTGCCGCTGTTTCATCATCTTCTCAGTCTGGCGCCTGGCCTCGCCCTCTCGGGCCTTTTCCAGGGCCCGCAGGTAGCGCTGTATCTCCGGGTGGTCGTCCTTGTAAATCACCCGCAATTCTTGAATGCGCTTTTCGATGCCCTGGGGGCTGCTGTTCTCGTCCCCGCTGAGGGCCCAGGCCGGGCCGGCGGCGCAAAAAAAAGCCGCCCCCACAAGGGCCGGCAGGATTAAACACCACTTTTTCAGGGGGCCGGGGCCGGTCATTTTCGCCGCTCCATGGCTTTTGCCTTCAATCTATCATCCTCGCCCCATAACCGCCAGCACATCCAACAGACTGATTAATTTATTATTTTTATCCAGTGGGGTGATCGCCCCCCCATCTTCGGGCCATTCCCGGGGGCCTGATGAGGTCTATCCCTCATTTACGGTCCACGCCAAGAGCGTTAGTTTTCCATACAAAGGGCCTGTCCTCCCGCACCGTGAAGGGCGGGAGAGCCAGAACGAACGCAAAGCAAATCCTTCGAAAGGGATGGACGACATGAGAAGCTTCATATTAAGAAGCGGATTGCTGGCGGCCCTGTTATGCCTAATTCCCGCCTCGGTGTGGGCGGACAATGGGCGATCAGTGCCCCAATATCTGCAAGTCAAGGTCATGGCGGTCTGCCAGCAGGCGGCTGTCGAGGGCCTCATGGAACCGGTTGAAAAGGTTGATTCCGACACCTTGCTGGTGCTTCTGAAGGCGCGCAGCCAAAAGGTTCGCGGCATCGCCATCTACACCCTGGGCGACATCCGCGAGCGCCGGGCGGTGGAGCCGCTTATCGCCGTGCTTGAGGATCAGGACCCCAACCTGCGGCGCATGGCCGCCCACGCCCTGGGCAAGATCAACGATCCCCGGGCGGTTTACCCGCTGGCCTACATGCTCAACAACCCCAACGAGCGGGTGATGGTCCGTTGCGTCGCCGCCTCGGCCCTGGGCCGCTTCCCCGGCGAACAGGCCAACCGGGTTCTTTTAGCCTCCTATCCCCGAGCCGAAGGCCGGGTGCACAACGTGATTGGCACAATGCTTAGTTCCCGCTAAGGGCCGCTGAAGCTGGCCAGTTCTCCCCCGAACCGGCAAAACGCCCTAAAAAGGCAAGGGTCTCCCCTGGTGGGAGGCCCTTGTTTTTTAATGCACCCGGCTTCCGCTTGTCCAACCCGGGGACAAGCCCGGGCTGGTTGTGCTACAAAAGGCCCATGAAGCTCTCTTGGCCAAAAGCCTTGCCTCGCCCGCCGTTGGCCGCCCTGGGACCCGCCTGGGTGGCCGGCGCCCTGATGGGCCTCAAGAGCCAGCTCTATTTCCTTAGCTGGGATGGTTGGCAAGGGGCTTGGCTGCGCCTGCCCGGAGGCTTGGCCGCCGGGGCCCTGGCCGGGGGGCTCTTGGCCTGGGGGCTGGTTCATATCCTGGCCCGCCGGGAACCGCAAGCCCTGCCCCGCCTTGCCTGGTCCCTGCTGGGGCTAATTCCCCTGGCCTGGCTGGCCTGGGAGACACTGGCCCGCCACCCTCTGCTCTGGCTGCTGCCCGCAGTGATGCTGGCCCTGATGCTGGCCCGCCCCCTGGTGCTGTGGGCCACCGGTTGGGCCTTGGCCGGCCTGTCCCCGGCCTGGCTGCTGGTGTGGGGGGTCCTGGGGACCGGCCCGCCGGCCTGGCTCTTGCCCACAGCCGCCCTGGGCGCCTTGTATTTCCTGGCCCTGGCCCGGCGCCTGGCCCTGGAGCCGAAGCCCGCGCGCCCGGCCATGCCCTGGACCGGCTTGGCCCTGGCGGGCATTTTGGCCCTGGGCCTGGGCCTCAGGCTGGCCGGAGTGGCCCACGGCTGGCCCGAGTTCATCTCCCACGTGGACACTCCCAAACAACTGGTGCTGCTGCCCGCCTTTTTGCGCGGCGAACTCACCCCGCCGACCAGCTATCCCTTTGGCCACGTTTACCTTTACGCCGCCCTGGGCCGCCTGGCGGGCTGGGTGTTCACCCCCGGTTCGCCCTGGCACGTCTGGACCGTGGGCCACGAGGGCTGGAGCGCCTACGTGCTCTTCGCCCGCTGCCTCCAGGCCAGCCTGGGAGCCCTGCTGCCCCTGCTGGCCTTTTTGGCCGCCCGCCGCCTGTGGGGCGTGGCCGCCGGGCTCTTGGCCGGGCTGCTCTTGGCCCTGGACCCCTTGCACCTCACCTACTCCCGCCAGCTCATGGGCGATGTCCCCCAGGCCCTGGCGGTGTGGCTGTCCTTTTTCTTCGCGGCGCGGGTGTTGCGGCAAGGGCGTTGGTGGGACTACCTGGCCGCCGGGCTGGCCGCCGGGGCGGCGGTGGCGGCCAAGGTCTACGGCGGCTACGTCATCGTCCTGGCCCTGGCCGCCTGGGGGCTGCGGCGTCCCTGGGCGGGCTGGCCCCCCCTGCTCACCATGGTTGTGGGCCTGGCGCTGGGCTGCCTGCTGCTGTCGCCCCTGTTTTGGGTGGACCCGGCCCGCTGGTGCCAGGACCTACTGAATATCGTGGCCATCCAGAGCCCCGCCGTGCAGAGCAACGACCCCCTGCTGGCCCTGGTCTACGCCTGGGAGGCCCTGGTGCGGCGCTTCGGCCTGGCCTGGATGCTCCTGGCCGGGGCGGGCCTGATGTTTCTGGCCCTGCGCCACAAGAAGGCCGACTTGCTGGCCCTTTTGGGCGCCTTGCTGGCTATCGTCCTTATAGTGATTCGCCTGCGCTCCCTGCGCGAGTGGGACATGGTGAACCTCACTCCCTTCCTGAGCCTGCCCCTGGCCGCCATGTTGGCGGCGGCCCTGGAGGCCCGTTGGGGGCGCGCCCGCAAGGGACTGGCCCTGGGGCTGGCCTGCCTGTTTTTGTCCTGGCAGGGGATCATCGCGCTGAACGACGCCTGGCTGGCGCGCATGCCCGCCACCGGACAGATGGCCGGGCGCTGGGTGTCCAAGGTGCTGGGACCGGAGCAGCTCATGGCAGGTGAGTACCCGGTGAGCAAGGGCCGCTGGCTGCCGCCGGAGGCATACCAGCGCTCCCACAAGTGGCTAATGCGCGATGACCTGGCAAGGCGGGGCCGCCCCGACCTGGCCGGGCAGGGGGTTCTGGCCCTGGAGCGCTTCTGGTGGCAGCCGCCCCTGCCCCAGAACTGGCTGCGGCCGGCCCAGATTTTCGCCAGCCGCAACTACTGCTGGGAAAACCCGGACATAGGCCTGTACCTGCCAAACATGCCCGACTATAGGAGCCAGATCATCCTGCCCCACGTACGGGTCACCCTGCCCCTGCCGGCCTACCTCACCACCCCCTGGGCCCGCTCCCGGCCCCGGGACCTCCTGGTGGGCCGCCGTTTTTCCGGCCGCCTGGGCTTTGATGAGGACCAATGGCTCATCAGCCCCTCGCCGCCGGGGGTGGTGACCTTCGCCGCCCTGGGCCGGGGCCGGGCCCGTCTGTTCTGGGCCCCGGAGCTGGGCCGGCCCCTTGACCTGGACTGGGGCCGCACCCTGAGCGGCCAGGTTTGCCCCTGGCGGAGCCTGGTTCCACTTAGGCCCCGGGCCTACAAGCTGGAGGGCCGGGCTCACCCCGAGGGGGCCTTCGCGTGGGTGGGGCTCTTCCCCCGGCCGGAGACGGCCCTGCCCCTGCTCTTGCGCCAAGGCCAGTGGAAGGCCATGGCCCAACTGGCCGCCCGCCTGGGGCCCGACGCCCCGGCCGAGGCCCGGCTGATAGCCGTGGCCGCCCGCCTGGAGGCGGGCGACCGCGCCGGGGCCGGCCAGGCCCTGGCCAAGCTGCGACGGGATCATCCCGATTTCTTGGCCAGTTACCGGGAACTAGCCAACGCCGGCGGCGGCCCGGCCCTGGACCGGGCCTTGGCCCGGCTGACCAGCGCCCCGGCCCCTTTGCTCTACTGGGAGCGTCTGGTGTGGCCCACCCCGCCGGCCGATGACGCCGGGGCGGGAAGCTGGCCTCCGGCCCAGTTGGAAACCGGCCCCGGCGGGGCGCGCCTCAAGCTGTCCCAGCCCTTTTTGCCCGGCCTGCTGCGCCTGAGCCTGGAGCTGGCCGCTCCCTTGAGCGCCCCGGCGCGCCTGGTGGTGCGCTCCAGCGGCTGGGACCACGCCGCCACCCTGGCCGAGACGCCCCTGGAGGCGGGACGCCGCCGGGTGGAGTTGAGCCTCGAAGTCAAACAAGGCCCGGTGTTTTTGGAGCTGGAGCTGAAGGCCCCGGGCAACCGCCCGGCCCGTCTGGTGATCGAGCCCGACCTGGGAGCCGAGTTCGCCTGGCGATGGCGAACCCTCGCCCCCCGCCTGGACGCCCTGCCCGCCTGGCGGAGCCCGGATATTTCATGAAGGCCGGGCGGCGGCGAAAAACGAATTGGTGTTGATGCGGTCCTTTTTTAAAAAACTTATCCTTGCGGGGGCACGATTGGTACCTGGGCCCGGCGCAGCCAGACGCCGCGGGACAAGGCGGCAGGCGAACGAGGGAGCAGGGGTAGTAATCCTACCCCGAGGACCGAGTGACGCCGACAAAGCAGTCATGCGGAGTCTGGAGAAGCCGGACGCGCGGCCCACATGAAATATGCGGGCTAACTGCAAAGGAGTGAGCATGGAAGACCTGCGCCTGACCGTGAAAAGCCTGGAGCGCCAGGTGGAGCAAGCGTCCCAATTGTTGAGCGAACAAGGGGTGTTGCCCGGAGCGGAGGTGCTGGGCCTGCTGCGGGGGGTGGTGGCCGCCCTGGGCCAAGTGGCCGAGTGTTGCCCCCGCCTGCACGGCGAGGATTGATTGCCTTTGCCCGGGAGCCGTCTTTGAGATAGCCTTGCGGTATCTTAAAATCGCCGCCTTGCCGGAGCGGGGCGGCCCAGCCCAGCCGGGGAGTAGCGAGCCTTGAAGCCAGTCAACGAACTTACCTTGCGTTTCGGCGAATCGGTGATCCGGGGAATGAGCCGGGTCTGCGCGGCCCACGGGGGCATCAACCTGGCCCAGGGCTTCCCGGACTGGGACACCCCCGAGGAGGTGAAGGAGGCGGCCATCAAGGCCATCCGCGACGGCTTCAACCAGTACGCCGTCACCTGGGGCACCCCCAACCTGCGCGACGCCATCGCCCAGCGGGCCGAAATCTACAACCATATGCCCTGCGACCCCGACAGCATGATCACCGTGACCTGCGGGGCCACCGAGGGCATGATCGCCGCGCTCAAGGCCATCATCAACCCCGGCGACGAGATCGTAATCTTCGAGCCCTTTTACGAAAACTACGGCCCGGACACCCTGCTCTCCGGGGCCACCCCCCGCTCCGTGACCCTGCGCCCCCCCAACTGGAGCTTCGACCCGGACGAGCTGGCCGCCGCCTTCGGCCCCAAGACCAAGGCCATCGTGGTCAACACCCCCAACAACCCCACCGGCAAGGTATTTTCCCGCCAGGAGCTCAACAGCATCGCCGAGCTTTGCCGGCGCTGGGACGCCTACCTGATCAACGACGAGATCTACGAGTACATACTTTATGACGGCGAGGAGCACATCTCCCCGGCGGCCCTGCCGGGAATGGAGGACCTGGGCATCACCGTCAACTCCATGTCCAAGACCTTCTCGGCCACCGGCTGGCGGGTGGGCTGGGTCATCGCCCCGCCCGAGGTGACCGCGGCGGTGCGCAAGGTGCACGACTTCCTCACCGTGGGCGCGGCCCATCCCCTGCAAGAGGCCTGCGCCGCCGGCCTCAGGCTGCCCGAGTCCTATTACCAGGGCCTCAAGGGGCTCTACGCCGACCGGCGGGACCAACTCTACGGCGTGCTGGACGAATTGGGCTTCAACCCCAACCTGCCCAAGGGGGCCTATTACATCATCACCGAGGTGGCCCACCTCATGGAGCGTTACGGCTGCGCCGACGACACGAATATGGCCCTGAAGCTCATCGAGCTTACCGGCGTGGCCACGGTGCCCGGCTCCAGCTTTTACTCCCGGCCCGAGTTGGGCCGAACCCAGGTGCGTTTCTGCTTCTGCAAGACCCGGGAAACCCTGGAGAAGGCGGCGGCTGGATTGCGAAAGCTGGCGGGCTGACCCCATCCGGAGCCCGGATGCGGCTCCCCATCCCCCTCCTTGCCCAACCCCCCGTGAGGACTTAAATTATACTTGGAGGGAATTGGATGGAGGGGTCCAATGGGCAAGCACAAGCTAAAAATAATCGCCTTGGCGCTAGCCATCGGCCTGATCGCCTTGCCGGCGTGGGGTGCCGATATCAACCTGAACGACGAGATCAACGACCCCGAACGCCTGAGCGTGACCTTCAGCCAGCCGGTGACACTGGTTTCCTTCACCCTGTACGACCTGTACAAGGAGCGGGACGACAAGGGCCATTGGTATCTTGAGCGTGGCTATGCCGAACTGGACGGCGGCCCCACCGTCAACTTCAGCGCCGACCCCAGCCAGGCCACCCTGCTGCTGACCGGGTCGGCCCTGCTGGGCAGCCTGGGTGTGGCCCGCTGGCGCCGCCGGGGCAGGGGCCGACCCAAACAATAGTCAATATGTTGCCGTATACCCACCAACGTGCCATTTTTTTGACGATTAGATGCCCTCCGGCGGTGGCCCAAGCATTACGGCGGCTTGAGTATAAACCGGTCCCACAACCCACCCAAAACAGCCACTGAAGCGGCTTCATTTTGACTGCGGCCGCGCCATGCCGGGTGCTTTTTTAGCCGAAACGAGTCTAAGACGCCGAGCGCACCCGATATTTAGATTCAGGAAGCAGCCCCACTACTGGTGGTACTCAACGAATGACCACCCAACATATTGCGGACGCGCGGAAACAATCCGAACCGGCGCCTTTGTTATTGACAAATTGGTCAATCATAACCAGACTATAAGTTATAGTAATCTAGCTGGCGGCGAGTTCGAGGCTTGGCTGGCGCAACCACGGGGAGGTTTTTCGGCATCCCGGGCGGATTAAGGCAGTTGGCACTGCTTTTGCTTTAATAATCTACGGATAATAACCGGGAGCGAACGGAATCCATGGTCAACTTCTCCAAGAACGGCTCCAACGGCGGCGGTGAGCCGGTCCGTTTGGACGCTTGGGTGGCCTCCAAGCACCCGCGCCTGCATCCCACGCGGCGCATGGTGCTCAAGGCGGTGGCCTCCCTATGCCGTGATGGGGAGTGGGCCACCAGCAGCGAGGTGCGGGAGCACGCCGACATGAGCCAACAACTTTTGAACCGCCACCTCCGGGGCCTGGAATCCGATGGTTTGATCCGCATCGTAAAGCCGGGACCGGGCTTGCCCCTGAACGTCAGGCCCACTTCCACCGGTCTGCGTCTGCTGGGCCAGGCGCAAAGCCGCCCGGCCCCAGAGGAGCCTTCCTGGGAAGAGCCCCAAGAACAGCCGCAGCCCCAGGCCGAGCCCGACAGCGTGGGCGCCTTGGCCCGCCGCCTCTACCAGCAGTTGGAAAAGCACCTGCTGGATCTGGACCGCGGCCAGACCGTGGAGCTATTAAGCCGCACCCTGCGGGATCTGGGGGTCAGCCCCCAAGCCCTGGCCCAGGCAGCCTCTCCGGCTCCGGAGCCGGTGGACGACCTCGACTTCGGCCTGGCCCAGGAGCAGGTTGCCGAGCCCCAGCCCGAACCCGTGGAGGAGCCCGAGCCACTGGCCCAGGCCCAGCCTCCCCAGCTTAGTCCGGCCGAAGCCACCCTGGAGGAAAAGCTCCTCCTCACCGCCCGCGCCGAATACCGCAACATCATCTGGTGGCAACGCACCCGCGATCTGAGCGAAATATGGGATCGGGCCCGCCGCCGCCACCTGGGCCTGTTGACCACCTACTTCACTTCCTTCAGGCCCCGCTGGGAAGACCCCGGGTGGGAGGATTTCAACCTGGCCCGCCGCCAGGCCGACGCCCGGGGAGCCGACTATGGCGAATGGGTGAAGGCTCAGTACGACCTGGCCCAGGAAGGGGACCGCGACGACGTGGCCCCCCGCCAACTGCACGGCGAAAAGGCCATCCGGGCCCACCAACAGAGCCGCCCGGCCCAGGAGCAAGCCAGCCCCACCCTGGTGGGCGAGCCGCCCTATGGCCTGGAAACCTTCGACATCAACGACCCCGCCCATGTGGCCTATGCCGAGAATTTGCTGGACCAGTTGGCCCACTTGGCCCAGCGGGTGTACGGCGACGACCCGGTGGGCCCGGTGAACCTGTTGGTGGAGGCGGTGTGGCGGGGCAACCTGCCCCTGGCCGCCCTGCAACTGCGCCCGGAATACCGCACCGCGGTGCTGGCGGTGTTGCAGCGGGAGCATCCGGAGTTTTTGCCGCCTGTTCGCCAGCAAACCGCACAGCCTCAGGGCCAGCAGAGCGCCAAGGCATCCACCACCTGCGCCACTCCGGTGCAGACCGGCATGCGTACGCCCCTGATTATCTAAAAACATTTCCCGGCTCAGGTTGACATCCACCCGGCTTTCGGGTATCTCTGCCTTTACTTTGCCAAAAGGCCCTCCGGAGAGATGACCGAGCTGGCCGAAGGTGCACGACTGGAAATCGTGTGTACGCCCAAAAGGTGTACCGAGGGTTCGAATCCCTCTCTCTCCGCCAATTTAATAACTACGGGGAGTTGGCCAAACCGGCCGACTCCCCTTATTATTTGTGGGCCATGCGGCGGAGGCCGCGACCCCGGCCGGGGCTGATCCCAAAATTTGCGCGCGCCCGGCGCCCGCCGGGCATCACCCGCCTATGCTCAATCCAACGCCAAGGGAAGGATGCCCATGTTGCGGGCCTGATCCACCGAGATCAGTTGGTATTCCGCCACACCGGAAATCATGATCAATTCAGATCATCGTCCCTGTAATACTTGGTGGCCTTGCCGGTAAGCTCCATGGCCAGGCCCTTGTCGGTAAGCTGGTACAGCCAAACCCCCGGAGAAACCGAGATGGCCCCGGCGTAGGCACCGCCTTCCTCGCCCATCTTCATGGCCGCCGAGCCCTGTCCGCCAAACTCCCAGCCGGTATCCACAAACCGCTTAAGGTCCTTTTGTTTCTCGAACACCAGGACCAGGCGGAACTTTTTCACCCCAAAGCCCCACCCCGCCTGGGCCTCGACCATCTTCATGAAGATTTCCTGCTTGGCCTTTTTGTCGAATACGATCCCCTTGCCCGCACCGCCGCCAAACAGCAAGATCTTAGTGCCGAAGTTGCTGAAAACCGCGTACCCGTCCGCTTTGCCTATCAAATTTTTGGCCGAAGGCCGCATTTTGTATAAACGATCCAAGGTTTCTTGAGCCATTTTGCGGAGTTCCGCCCGCGCCTCGGCCACATCTTTTTTACTCGCAGCAACCGCGAAACCTGCTGTCAGAGTCAAACCCAACACCAGCCCCATGACCACGGCAACCATTACCAAACGGCTCGTCTTCATTGCTTCACCTCCGTTAGGCCCACCTCGACCCAGTCAATCCCTCGCCGTCTCCCGCCTCGCCGGCGGGCGCGAGACAACGGCTCGCCACGTCGGGTCCTCCCAAAAGTTTCCAGCGCGGTGTAGTATTTATTATTGTAAGCATTATTATCCATAGCCTTTGCCGATTATTTGAACTTGCCATATTTTTCGGGGTTTGCTTTGCTGATAATCGAGCCGACGCCACCCCAAGCCACCAGGAGGCAGGCCGTTTTCAAGCTGACCCATGATCCCCTGGCCCCCTTCGCGGCCAGCCGAACCCCGGCAGGGCTCTATGCCCGCTCCCGCTGGCTGGGAGACGATCCCCGCCTGAAGCGGGACATGGACCGTTGCGTGGCCACCCTCAAGAAGGGGCAGCGGGCCGACGGTTCCTGGGGCGCTTCGCCTCTGGCCACCCTGCGCCGCCTTTTTGGCCTGCACCTCACCCAACGCCGCGCCGATCCGGCGGTGGAGCGGGCCCTGGACTGGCTTTGGGACCGGGCCATGACCCCCGGCGGGGCTCCCAACACCCCCTCGGCCCGCGATTTGTACTGCCTGCCTTTCACCCCCAGCCGAGGGGACGCCCTTTGGCCTGCGGCGGTGCTTTTTTTGGCCTGCATCTTTGGGCGCGAACAAGACCCCGCCGTATTTAGCGGCCTGAGCGGGCTCCAGGACCGCCTGGCCTCCAACCAGCGCTTGGGCTGGGCCGCATGCAACAACCTGCTCAGAACTCTGGCGGTGCATCCCAAGTTTTGCCGGGGCGAGGGAGTGGACGCTTTTTTGCGGCGGCTGAAAGGAGCCGGGGCGGGGCAAGGGGCCTGGCCCAGGGGACTGCCCTTTTATCAGATTTTCAACGCCTTGGCCCACATTCCCGGCCGGAGGGCCTCCGGCTTGCTCCAGCCCTTTCTACCCGGCCTGGCCGCCGGCCAGGCCCATGACGGCTGGTGGGGGCGCTGCGACCGCGAATTCAAGAGCTTCCTCATCGTGCATGCCCTTAAAAACCTCGGCCTATTGTCCCGTTGAGGCCAAGCCTGCGCCAAGTCATATTTTCGACCAGGCTCAGGGGTTGGGGGCCAGGGGAGCGAAGCGCCCTTCCCGCCAGCGGTATCGAGCGGTTACCAGCCGGCCCAGGGTATTGTCGTAATAGGAGTGGGTGAGCAGGCCGCCTTCCAGCCGGATGGCCTTGGTGGAGTTTTGCCGGCCCGCTCCGGAAACGGCCAGGGCCCGGCCCTCCTGCACCGGCAGGCGGGACAGGCGGCCGTCCGGACCCAGGGTGAACAGGCGGTAGAGGTTGGCGTTGCAGGAGCCGTAAGCCCCCAGGTTAAAGTCCAGGCGGCCGTCGCCGTTGTAGTCGGCCAGGACCAACTCCAGGGGCTTCCAGAAAAAGGCGGGCTCATCGGCCTGGCCGGGGGGAAAAAACAGCTCGCCCCAAGCCCGCTGGTCCAGCAGGCGGTCCCCACGGCGCGCCCGCAGGGCGAAGGAGCCCTCCCATTTGTCCCCGGAGCCGCACCAGGGCTCGGCGTCATGGTGCTGGCGCCCCTTTAGCAGCACCACCTCCAGGGTCTCCGCCCGGCCGTCGCCGTCCAGGTCGGCCTGGGCCTGGGCGATCACCGCCGGGAGCCGAAGCTCGCCCGCCGGGGCCGCGCCGGATAAAAGCGAAACCAGCAGGATCAGGGCCAATATGGGGGCGCGCAAGCAAGCCATGGGTAAGTATAGTGCCGCCGCTTGGCCGGGCCAAGCAGAAGAAACAGGCCGATTTATACAATCAGCCTCGATAGTTAATTATTGACCACCGCCCTAGGAATATATTACTTTTTTTAGGTGATAATATTTGTGGCTTAATTAGACGCGGTCATGCCCTTGGGCGGCCCGCCCCGTGAGCCAGGTTATGTATCAAACTTTCTTCAATTTAGATTTCGCCCCCTTCGACCCTGAGCCCGACCCCCGGCTCATCGTGCTCACCCCCACCCACCGCGAGGCCCTGGCCACCCTGGTCTACGCCCTGGATCAGCGGGAGGGCTGGGCCTTGCTCTATGGTGACGCGGGCCTGGGCAAGACCACCCTGCTCAAGGCCCTGATGATGCAGTTGGGCCAAACGGTGGTGGCCGGGGTGGTGGCCCGGCCCGCCCAGGACATCTTGGATCTTTGCAACCAGATCGCCCTGGCCCTGGGCATGTCCGGGCCTTACGAGCGCAAGGGTATGTTCTTCAATGATCTCCGCGGGCTGCTGGATCAGCGCCGGGCCCAGGGCGATACGGTGCTCCTGGTCATCGACGACGCCCACACCCTGACCCCGGATCAACTCACCGAGCTGCGCCTGCTGGCCAGCGCCGACGCCGGCGAGCCACGAGTGCTCAACGTATTTCTCTCCTCCCGCCCGCTCATCAAGCACCTGCTGCAACAGGCCCAGGAGGAGGACCTGAGCCAGCGCCTGCACCGCCAGCGGCGGCTAACCCCCCTGCCCAAGGAGGAAACCGCCCAATACCTGGAGCAGCGCCTGCTGGCCGCCGGCGGCGACCCGGCCATCTTCCCCCCGGAGACCGTGGATCTGATCCATGCCGGCACTCACGGGGTGCCGCGCCTCATCAACGCCCTGTGCCTCAAGTGCCTGGAAGCGGCCAGCCAGCAGGGCCAGGAGCGGGTGAGCCCCCAACTGGCCAACGATGCCTTGCAGGACCTGGGGCCCTTGGGGCCAATCTTGGACCCCTCTGGCCCGGCCGAGCCCCAGCCGGAGGCGCACGGCCACCATGAGGGCATGGTGACCAAATGGAACCCCTGCGCCAATCCCCCGCCCCGTCCCGAGATCGGCGCCGAGGAGCATCACCTGGAAAACCGGCTTTTGAACCGTTGCCACGAGGCCTACCGGGGCATGACCTGGTGGGACAAGACCACTCAATTCACCGTGGAGTGGGACAGCGTGCGCAGGCGGCGCCTGGGTGTGCTGGGTCCCGCCTTCCCTTCCTTTTGCCCCCGCTGGGTGGATGAGCGCTGGGGGCCTTTCAACCTGGCCCGGCGCGACGCCGACTTTGAAGGCGCCCTGTACACCGACTGGATCGACGCCCAGTTTAAACGGGTGCTGGGCGAAAGCCTGGGGGAGTTGCCTCTGGAAAAGCTTTACGGCGAAGATGCCCGCAACTATTATCGCGGGCTCTCCCAGGAGGAAAAGGCCGCCGGAACGGCCCAGGTGGAGCCGCCCTTTGACTGGGATGATTTCGACCCCCAGGAGCCGGAACACGCCCAACACGCCGAAAAGGCCCTGGAGGAGATTTTCGACCTGGCCGGCTACGTCTGCGCCCAGGAGAGGCGCGGGGCCGAGGATTTGGTCACCGAGGCGGTATGCCAGGCGGTGCTTCCCCTCAAGGCCCTGAAGGCCATACCCAAGCTGCACCAGCAGGTAAACGAGGCCCTGGCGCGCATGGGCCAGGGGAGCCGCCCCGCCCCGGACCCCCCTCCCCAGAAAGGCCGCCCGGCCATCGTCATCTAGCCCCAACCCGGCGGCCAGCCCCTCGTCCTTGCCCGCATGTGGGGAAGCTTTCCCCCTGTGGCAAGGAGCGGAAGGCCGCGCGGCGTGCCCTTGACAAAGCGGTGTGCTAGGCGGCTATGTTAGATAGATAACAGCCAAAGGGGGATTGCCATGTCCGAGAGCAAGGTGGGCGAGGTCATCAAATTCTTCGCCAAGCCCATGGTGGCGGCCATCCGCATCACCGCCGGCACCCTGGCCAAGGGAGATACGCTGCACTTCGCCGGATTCACCACCGACTTCGAGGCGACGGTGGGCTCCATGCAAGAGGATCACGCCAGCATCGAGACCGCCGGGCTGGGCCAAACCGTGGGCATCCAGGTGCCCGAGCGTTGCCGTCCCGGCGACGAGGTGTTCAAGGAGGCCTAAGCCTTTGAAAATCATTGCCTGTCTGCTGCTGGCCGCCGGCCTGCTGCTAACCGTGGGCCCGGCCCTGGCCCAGCCCTGCCAGGTGGCGTCCACCACTCCCGCCAACCGGGCCCAGGGGGTGGACCCAAGCCTGGCCTACGTCGAGGTGCGTTTCAATGAGGACATGCTCACCGGCCGCTGGTCATGGGTGACCAACCCCAAGCTGGGGGCCTTTCCGGTGGTGGCGGGCAAGTCGATTTTCGTGGACCCGCGCACCTGCCGCCTGCCGGTGAAGCTGGGCCCGGGGACCACCTACGCGGTGGGCATAAATACCGAGGGTTACGGCAACTTCCGCTCTAAGGCCGATCCGGACACGCCCTGCGCGCCGTACCAGATCATATTCACCACCGGCACCAAATAAACCCCCGCCCCCGGCCTTGGCCACCCGCTCCTGCCCCAAGGGAGAACGGTCATGAAAAAGGCCCTTTGTTGTTGGTTGATCCTGCTCGCCTGCGCCCTGGTTGGCTTTTGCCCGCCCAGCTTGGCCCGGGCGCAGGGGGATGCGGCCATTTGGATTGAGGTGTACCCGGCCTTCGTCAGCTTCAGCCCGGTGCATCACACTTATTTGTTGGCCCAAAAAAATGCAGGAAAAATAGACACCTGCCCCTGCCTAGGCGGCGACGCCGGCGGCAAGGAGTTGGCGGGCTCAAAAAAATTTGTTCCCGCCTCCCTGTTGGGGCGCATTTTGTTCATGTGCGGCCAGCCGCCTTGCGCCTGGCCCAAAGTCCTGTACGGGGCAGTCGGAGTGTGCCACCAATTGGCCAACCGCGGCCTATACAGCGTGGGCGCCACGGTGGAAAAGGCCAACGGATACGGCATGTCTCACTACTTTTTCGGGGTCTACGGCCGCCTTACCAGGTTCAGCGACAATTACGACATGGTTGACTGCCTGGCCGCCGCGCCCCGTCAACGGGTCCAAAGCGGCCAAAAGCCTGACGAGCAAATCGTTTTATATGACAATTTCCGGCAGTCCATCAAGGGCATCCCCCCCATGCTCCTGGACACCGAAGGGGCCCGGCTTTACAAGAATCACTCTTGGGATTCGGTGCGCAACCGGCTGGATATTGCTCTTGGCAGAGAGGAAGCCGGCAGGCTGGCCCCCGCCGTGGAACAATTTTGGAGTTCGAACTATAACCGGCAAAACGCCCTGCTAAGGGATTTCCTGGGCAAGATGATGGAATCCAAGCGCGTGGACCCGGTTTTTAAAGCGCGCATGAACCAGTATTTGTTCGAAACTCAGGACCAATTCAGCAAACTGCTGTCGTCGGCCCAATACCAGGCTTTTTTCAATCTTCCCCGCCCCAAGGACCGTTCCCAATTTATTGACTGGAGCTATTTCAAGGATAACAAGCTGCCGGCCAGGGGAAGGTGAAGCCATCCGCCCCATCCGGGCGAATCTAGCTCTCCCCCATCAGAGACCACACCTTCACCGTCTCCTGGATGCCCTTGAAGCACACCTCGCCCCGGGAATAGGCGGGCCACAGGCCCTTGATTTGCTCGCGCACCGGCTCGCTTATCAGGATGTCCCCGCCTTGGGCCATGTCGGCCAGGCGAGCGGCCAGGTTGGTCACCGGGCCGCTGGCGGTGTAGGTCATGCGGCTGCCCAGGCTGCCGGCCAGGTGGGTGGTGCCCACCAGGGCTTGGCCCAGGTTGATGCCCATGTTCAGGCGCAGGGGGTCGGACTCCAGGCCCAGGGACAGGTTGTTCATGGAGGCGGTGGCCTGGATGTCGAATGCCGCCTCCACCGCCTTTTTGGCTCCGGCGGCGGGGTCTTCGTCGGGAAAGATGATCATCAGTCCGTCGCCGGCGGTTTCGTTTATGTCGCCCCCGGATCGGTGTATGGGGTCCACGAAGCTGGAGAAGTAGCGCTCCACCAGTTGGTTGACCTCCTCCTCGGCCATGCGGGAGAAAAGCCGCGAGTAGCCCTCGATGTCCACGAACAACACCGCCACCTGGCGGCGTTGCTTGCCCAGGGCCAGGCCCTGGGGCCCCTCCTGGGCCAGGCGGGCCACCGCGCGGGGCACGAAGGGGGTGAGCTGCTGCAAGTTCTGGCTTATCTTTAGCTTTTCCTGAGTCACCTGCCAGTGCAGCTTGGCCCCCAAGAGCTGATTGCCGGCGATGTCGGCCAAGTCGCGCATCAAAAAGAACTCGCGGCGGGTGAAGCGGGTCCCGGGCCGGGCCAGCACCGTGCCCACGGCCAAAACCTCGCCCTTGACCAAAATGGGCACGGCGGCCTCCGGGCCGGTGGCCACAACGGCGCCGTCGGGGCGGATCACCGTGCCGGGCTGGTTGAGCACAATCGCCTTGCGCTGGGCCAGGGCCTTTTGCACCGCCGGACGGTTGCGCTTGCAGCTCAGGCAGTTGCGCGGGGTGGCGAAAAGATCGCACTGCATGGGGCGGGTGTAGGCCGTGGCCACCGGGTCCAAGAGCAGGATGCAGGCCTCCATGGCCGTGGGCACCACCAGCTTGGCCTCGGCCCTAACCGCCTCCAGGATGTGGTTCACCTCCAACACCGCGGCCAGGCGGCGGTTAAGGCGGCGGTAGAGCAGGTAGCGCTCCCGGAAGTTCTTTTCCACGTATTCCTCCGCGGCGGGGTGCTGCTTCATTCTCGGGCCTGGCGGGCGCCAGGGCAAGGATGGAAAATATAAGACGGCGGCCCCGCCCGGGACCGCCGCCGTAACAACCTGTTATAAAACTATTTTTTTCTCCTTAACAGTGGGCGCGCCGTGGAGCTAGATATCCACCTTCCCGTCCAGGGACTGGTAGTAGTCCCGCAGAACCTCCAGCACCTCCGGCCGGGAAAACTCCCGGGGCGGCTCGCCGCCCTCGGACAGGGTCTTGCACACCATGGTGCCGCTGAGTAGCAGGCGGTGCTCCTTGCCGTGGGGACAGGTCTTCATGGAGGCCATGCCCTCGCACTTGTCGCAATAGAAGGTCCAGTCGATGGTCAGGGGCCTCAGCTCCAAGCTGCCCTCGGGCAGGGTTTGGAAGATCTTCTGGGCGTCAAAGGGCCCGTAGTAGTCGCCCACCCCGGCGTGGTCCCGGCCCACGATGAGGTGGGAGCAGCCGAAGTTCTGGCGGAACACGGCGTGCAGCAAGGCCTCCCGGGGGCCGCCATGGCGCATCTCCATGGGATAGCCCTTGGAGACCACGGTGCCCCGCACGAAGTAGTTGTCCAGCAGGGCGTTGATGGCCCTGACCCGCACCTGGATGGGGATGTCCCCCGCCTTGAGCCTGCCCAGTTCCTGGTGGACGAGCACCCCGTCCATGACCTCCACCGCGATCTTGACCAGGTACTCGTGGCTGCGGTGCATGGGGTTGTTGGTCTGGAAGGCGGCCACCCGGGACCAGCCCATCTGTTGGAACAAGGCCCGGGTCTGGGCCGGGCGGGCGTAGAGTTGGCCGTACTCCTCGGGGAAGCCGCCCTCGCTCACCACGCTCACCGGGCCCGCCAGGTTCCATTTCTTCTGGGCCATTACCTTGGCCACCCCGGGGTGGACCGCCTCGTCGGTGGAGAATACGTGCAGGCATTCCAACTGCTTGTCGATCTGGTATTTTTCCCGTACGTCCATGGTGGCCACCAAGCCGCCGTATTCCGGGCTGACCAGAGCCACCTTGTCGCCGGGTTCGATGCCGTCGGCATCGCCACAGCTAACGGTGATGGGCATGGGCCAAAACAGGCCGCTGTCCAACCTCATCTCCGAGCAGACCCCGTGCCAGTCGGCCCGGCCCATGAAGCCCGTCAGCGGTGTGAAGGCGCCGATGCCCAGCATGAAGCAGTCGCGGGCCTCTCGGCTGGTGATCTCCAGCGTCTTGTAGCCCCGCGCCTGTCCTATCTTCTCCTGGCGGGCCTCGCCCTCCAAAAGCAACGGTTTGAGTTCACCTCCGCCATGGGGGAGTACCAAACCCATATACGATTCCTCCTTTAAAAGCGAAACACCACCCCGCCGCCCCCTCTCGGCGGCGGAATAAAAGACAAGCCCGCCTTCCGGCGCGCGGAAGGCGGGCTTTAACTCAGGGGACCGGGCCGGCCGGAGCCGGCCCGGAATAACCTACTTGTTGTCGATGGCCTGGTAGTAGTTCATGAGGATCTTGGCCACCTCGGGGCGGGAGAACTCGGGGGGCGGAGCCTCGCCGCGGCCCAGCATCTCGCGCACCTTGGTGCCCGACAGGAATACCCAGTCTTCCTGGGTGTGGCCCTCGGGGGCGTCCTTCATCATGATGACCTTGCCCAGCTTCTTGGAGAAGGCGGTATGGTCGGCATTGTAGATCTCGATCTTCATGGAGCCGGCCGGGACCTCTTCGGCGAAGATGGTCTGGGCGTCGAATCCGCCGTAGTAGTCGCCCACGCCGGCGTGGTCGCGGCCCACGATCAAGTGGGTGCAGCCGGTGTTCTGACGGAACACGGCGTGCAGCACGGCCTCGCGGGGGCCGGCGTAGAGCATGTCGAAACCGTAGCCGGTCACCAACACGGTGTTGGGCTCGAAGTACAGCTCCACCATCTTGCGGATGCAGGCGTCGCGCACGTCAGCCGGGATGTCGCCGGCCTTGAGCTTGCCAAGCAGCATGTGGATCAGGATGCCGTCGCACTTCAGGTCATTGTAGGCCATGCGGCAGAGCTCTTCGTGGGCCCGGTGCATGGGGTTACGGGTCTGGAAGGCCACGACCTTGGACCAGCCCAGCTTTTCCATTTCCTCGCGGATCTGGTAGGCGGTCCGGAAGGTGTCGCCGAAGTCCTTCTCAAAATAGGAGTAGTTCAGCACCTTGATGGGGCCGGAGATGCAGGTCTTGCCCACGGTGTTGAAGGCCTTGACGCCGGGGTGGGCCATGTCGTCGGTGCGATAGACCTTGTCGGTCATCATGGCCATCTCTTCGTCGGTAAAGGTCTCCACGGCCTCGACGTCCTGGATGGCCAGGACCGGCTTGCCGGCCATGTTGGGGTCGCGCAGGGCGATGCGGTCGCCGGCCTTGATGGAACCGGCGTCCTCGACCATGTTCAACACCGGGGTGGGCCAGAACAGGCCGGAGGCGGTCTTCATTTCCTTGGCCACGCCCAGGGCGTCGGCCTTGCTCATGAAGCCAGCCAGCGGGGTGAAGTAACCGCCACCCAGCATCACGGCGTTGCCCGCCGCGGCAGAGCTGATCACGATGGAGGGCAGACTCATGGCCTCTTTGGCCAGGTCGGCGCGCTGCGCATCATCCATCACATACAGCGGCTTTAGATTTCCACCACCATGAGGTTCGATAAGTGCCATTTGTATAAGCCTCCTTAAGCTAGTTCCCGCGCCCCCGTTGGGTGCGCCCGCCTCGCGGGGCGGGTAATTTATTCTTTACCTTCGCCACCGGACCGGATTCGGCCCGGCATTATGGATGGCGTCCACTTTGTGCCTTTTATCACTTTGCAGGGCAAAAACTTGGGGCCCAAAAGGCCCTATCCGCCAGGTCCCGGCCGCTCTCCCCGGCCCGGCCTTGCCTTCCCTGCGTATTACACGAGTCTTGGGTACCTTAAATAGACCCCGTTGCGGTGTCAAGCCTAAAGTATATCTGTAACCTAGGCCTCCTGTCCACTCCGGGCCTCCCGGAGCAGGCGGCGCAGGCGGACATATTTCTCCCAGGTGTAGCCCGCCTCCAGCCGGGCGGCCCACCACCCGGCCTTGCCGTCTAATATGCCAAGCCTAATCAAATATCTATACAAAAAAGCCCAGGTGGCGTGGGCGGGGCCGGTGAGGGGGTCGGGGCGCTTGCCCGCGGCCAGCAGGCGCTGGGCCCCGGCCTCGGCATAGCCCCGGGCCCGGGCCCGGTACTGCTCAATCGTATCGTAGGAGTAATGATCGTAGAGCCCGGGCAGGCGGCCGGTGCTTCCCCTGGCCTCCAGGCGCTCGTGCACCTGCTGACGCACCCATCGGGCCGCCCCCCGGCGGTACAGGCGGGGCTTCCACTCCGGAAAAAAGCCCCCATGGCGCAGAAAATGACCAAAAAACCACACCCGGGAGGGCATGAGAAAAACGTCGTAGTCCGGCTCGGGCCCCTGCTTGAAGCGGCGCAGGCTGGCGATGCTCTCCGGGGCCAAAACCTCGTCCGCGTCCAGCATCAATATCCAATCGCCGCCGCACAAACCGGCCGCGTGGTTGCGCTGGTCGGCGTAGCCACTCCAGGCGCGGAACTCCACCTTGGCCCCGGCTTGGCGCAAAATCTCCACGGTGCGGTCGCTGGAGCCCGAATCCACGGCCACGATCTCGTCGGCCACCTGGCCCACCGCCGCCAACCAACGGGGCAGGTTGGCCTCCTCGTTTCGCACGATTATGGCGGCGGAAAGCTTGATCATGGCCCCTACCAGCGGCTCCTGGCCCGGGAAAGCTTCAGGGCGAAGTCCAGGGCCCCATCGGAGCGTTTGACCATGATGCGGGGGATGGCCAGGGGGTCTGTTCGCGCGCTCAACATGCCCGGCCTGGTGGTGCAGGCGGCGCTGAAGCCCGCCTCTGCCACCGCCTTTTTCACCGCGCCGTTGAACAGGCCATAGGGGTAGGAAAAGGTGCGGGCGGGCTGGCCCAAAAGATCGGTCAGGGTCTGTTGGCAGGCGCTCAAATCCTCGGCCAACTCCTGGGGGGTCATGGCGGTCAGGTCGCGGTGGGCGTGGCCGTGGCCCCCGAACTCCACCCCCTGGGCGGCCAACTCCTTGATTTCCGCCGCGTCCAGCAGGGGGGCCCGGGGAATCCCCTTGCCTGCGTCCCAGGCGTTGTGGCCCCCGATCTGGCTGGTGACCACGAACACCGTGGCCCCCATGCCCCGGGCCTTGATGAGCGGCCAGGCGTTTTGGGCGAAGTCCTTGAAGGCGTCGTCAAAGGTCATGACCGCCGCCTTGACTCCATCCCCGGCCTCCAGGGCCCGGCCCAGGCTCATAACCTGATAGCCCCGCCGCTCAAGCACCTCCAACTGCCGGGCCAGGGCCTGGGGCGGCACGCGCAGCTTGGGAAGGGGCGTGTTTTCCAGGTCTTGGCGTATTTGGTGGTACATGAGCACCGGCGCGCCGGGCAGACGGGGCCGCCACCAATGGTAGCGGGCGCTGAAGGCCGCGGCCCCCAGCCCGGCCAGCCCGGCCAACCACCAAATCACGGCTTCCTCCCGGCCAGCACCCGGCCATAGATATCCTCGGTGGCGTCCAGCATGGCCGCCGAGGAATAGCGCTCCAGCACCATCCGCCGGCCCCTTTGCCCCAGGGCCGCGCCCAACTCCGGATCGTCCAGAATGCGGGCCACCCCGGCGGCCAGGGCCGAGGCCTCCCCCGGCTCCACCAAGATCCCGGTCTCATCGTCCAGGACCACCTGGCCCACGTCGCCGGCCCGGGCCGCCACCACCGGCCGCTGGGCGGCCATCTGTTGCAACACCGCCTGGGGCACGCCCTCGTTCTTGTCGCTGGCCAGCACGCACACGTCGCACAGGGGCAGGATGCGCTCCACGTCCGGGCGCATGCCGGTCATCACCACCCTGTCGCCCAGGCCCAGGCTCTCCACCAGGCCCCGCACCTCGGCCTCCTTGGGGCCCCCGCCCACGATGAGGAACTGCACCTGGCGGCCGGCGTCCACCAGCTCGCGGGCCATGGCCAGGAAAAGATCGTGGCGTTTCCAGGAGCGCAGGATGGCCACGATGGCCACCACCGGCAAGCCGGGCTTAAGGCCCAGTTCTTCGGCCAGGCCGGGTTCGGCCTCCCGGGGGGCGTAGCGCTCCACGTCGATGCCCGTGGGAATGGACACCACCCGCTCCGAGGCCAGGCCGTAGTCCTGTATCAGGTGGCGGCGGATGCTCTCGCCGGTGGTGACGACCGCCTGGGGCAGGCGGTAGACGAAGTTGAAGGGATGGCCCGGCACCTTGGCCGAAAGGTGGCGGGTGCGCAAACTGGCCACGCCGGCCCAGCGGGCGGCCATGCCCCCCACCCAACCGTCCACCGAGGAGTGGGTGTGCAAAATGTCGGCCTTTTGGCTTATCAAAAGGGCCCGCAGTCTGACTATGGCCGGCAGGTCCCAGGGGCCGCGCATCTCCAGGGGGTAAAAAACCAGCCCCACCGCCTGGGCCGCCTGGCGCAGCTTGCCGCCGGGGCAGCCCACCATCGACACCCGGTGGCCCCGGGAGGCCATGCCCTGGCATTCGGTGAGGATGCGTATCTCCTGGCCGCCCCAGCCGTTGGACCATTCTGAATGTATAATGCCCAGAGGTTTCATCTGGCCCTTCTTACGGCAGCCGGCGGTGTGCGTCAAGCGTGGCCCTCATCGTTGCGTTGACATTTTACCCTATCCGGACCGATACTTGGCCCGGAGGAGCACAGTGGACAACGAATTGCAACTTTGCTTGGAACAACTTTGCGCCCGTTTGGGTTATTCCTTTCGCGACCCCGCCCTGCTGACTCAGGCGGTGCGTCACTCATCCTATATCCACGAGCACCCGGAGCAAGAGGGCGAGAGCTATGAGCGCCTGGAGTTCCTGGGCGACGCGGTATTGGAATTGGTGATAACCGAACTCTTGTACCGGCGCTTTCCCGAGGCCAGCGAGGGTCAACTCAGCAAGGCCCGGGCCGGGGTGGTCAACGAAAACCGCCTGGCCACCGTGGCCCGTTCCCTGGATTTGGGCCCTTGCATCCTTTTGGGCCGGGGCGAACAGATGCAAGGCGGCCGGGAAAAGTCCTCCATCCTGGCCGACGTGGTGGAGGCCCTGGCCGCGGCGATCTACCTGGACGGCGGCCTGGACGAGGCCCGGCGGGTGCTGAACGCCCTGTTGGCCGAGGCGGCGGAAAACGCCCTGTTGCGCGCCCCCAAAAAGGACTACAAGACCCGCCTGCAAGAGGAGGTGCAGGATCAGCTGCACATCACACCGGGCTATGAGCTGATCCACACCGAGGGCCCCGACCACGCCAAGATATTCACCGTGGCCCTGCTCATCGATGGCCGCCGGGTGGCCACCGGCAGCGGCCGCTCCAAAAAAGACGCCGAGCAGGACTCCGCCCGCCGGGGCCTGGAGGCGTGGCGGCTCATGGAGTGGGGCTAGCTTTCCGGCTGCGCCATACGCCGCATGGCTGGGTTGTCGGCGTCACTCGGTCCTCGGGGTAGGTTTTCCTACCCCCGCGTCCCTCGTTCGCCTGCCGCCTTGCCCTGCGGCGCATGGCTGTGCCAGGCCCGGATAACCCCACACCACGCAAAAACGAGAGACTTTTTAACAAACACCACGTAAAAACCAACCCGGGGCCCACCCTCGCCAAATCTTCGTGCGATAGGCGGGTTAGCCTCTTTTCAGCGCCCACCACACCAGGGGCGGGGCGGCCAACAGAATCAGGGCGGCCAGGCCCATCTGCCAGCCTCCCGTGTAATCGGCCAGACTCCAGGCGGCCAGGGCGTAGGCCCCCAGACATACTCCGGCCCCCACCCACACCAGGGCCCAGGCCCGTCTCTTTTTGCTCCGCCCGGCGTCCATGCCGCTCCTTGGTTCACGGCTCCATCTTAGCCCGCCCCATATTTCAACGCCAACCCCCTAAAACTTCCTTGCGGAGGATTTTTCGTTGTGCTAGGTTTCACGTGCTCCGGGCTCACCGCCCGGCCTTTTGATGGCAAGGAGAGACGCAAGCAACACCATGGCCAGCAACGCAGCACATAGCGTCCGCGCCTACGCTTACGTCTATTGCTATCACTATCGGCCGCCCCGCGGCTGATAACTACCCCTACATAAACACCCATACCCCCAGCCCATTAAGACAGCCATGCCCGCGCCCAGGCTTGCCGCCTAGCGCCGGACCCCAACGTTGTGGAGAAAATCATGTTGCAGCGAAGCATGTTAGCCCTTTTGAGCCTACTTCTGACCCTGGCCTTCACCGCCCCCCCGGCCGCGGCCGAAACCGTATTGACCTACAGCAACTTCTTCCCCCCCACCCACGCCCAGAGCCTGCTGGCCAAGGCCTGGTGCGACGAGGTCAAAAAACGCACCAACGGCAAGGTGAGCGTGCAGTACTTCCCCGGCCAGACCCTCACCCCGGCCCGCCAGGCCTATGACGGCGTGGTCAACGGCCTGTCCGATCTGGCCATGGGCTGCTTTGCCTACACCCGTGGCCGCTTCCCGGCCATGGAGGCCCTGGATCTGCCCCTGGGCTACCAGAACGGGACCCAGGCCACCCGAGCCGCCAACCTGTTCGTGGAAAAGATCAGGCCCAAGGAACTGGACCAGGTGGTGGTGATGTACGTGCATGCCCATGGGCCAGGCCTGTTGTTCACCCGGGACAAGGCGGTTAAGACCCTGGAGGACATCAAGGGCCTCAAGATACGCTCCCACGGCACCTCGGCCAAACTGGTCAAGGCCCTGGGCGGCGTGCCGGTGACCCTGCCCATGCCCGACACCTACCAATCCCTGGCCCGGGGAGTGGTGGACGGCTCCTTCTACCCGGTGGAGGCCAACCTGGGCTGGAAGCTGGGCGAGACCGTGAAGTTCGGCACCTGGTGCCTGCCGGTGGCCTACACCACCAGCTTCTTCGTGGTGATGAACAAGGCCCGCTGGAACGCCCTGCCCCAGGACGTGAAAAAGACCATCGTTCAGATCAACAAGGAGTGGGTGGCCAAGACCGGCCAGGCCTGGGACCAGGCCGACCTCAAGGGCCGCGAGTTTTTCCTGGCCCAGCCCGGCCGCCAGATCATCCAGTTGGACCAGGCCGAGGGCCAGCGTTGGCGCCAAGCGGCCCAGCCGGTGCTGGTTGAATACGAGAAGTCGGCCAGCCAGCGCGGCCTGGACGGCAAGACCGTGGTCAAGGCGGCCCAGGAATCCTTGGCCCAGGCCGGCGGGAAGTAAGCCGGGCCATGGAAACCTTTAATCGTCTCACCGGCCTGCTGGTGAGCGGACTCAAGGCGGGTGGGGGCGCGTGCCTGGTGGCCATGATGGCCCTCACCTGCCTTGACGTGGTGATGCGCGCCACCGGCAGCCCCCTGGAGGGCGCGGTGGAGCTGGTGGCCTGGCTGGGGGCCCTGGTGCTGGCCCTGGCCCTGCCCCAGACCCAGGCCCGTCACGGCCACGTGGGTCTGCTCACCCTGGTGCAGCGCCTGCCCCGGCGCTCCTCGGCGGCCTTGCAGACCCTGGCCGCCTTGGGTTCGCTCACCCTGTGCGGAGCCGCCGCCTGGCAGAGCTGGGTCTACGGGGGCCAGCTCATGGCCAGCAACGAAATATCCATGACCCTGGGCCTGCCCCAGCACATCCTGGCCCGAATAATCTCCTTGAGCCTTTGGGTAACCTGCCTGGTTTTGTTGGTGCAGATATACGCCACGGCCCGAAAGGCGGTGCGGCCATGACCCCCACCGTGGTGGGCCTGGTGGCCCTGGCCCTGATGTTAATGATCTTCCTGAGCGGCATGCCCGTGGCCTATGCCATGGCCCTGGTGGGCTGGCTGGGATTTTCCTATCTGGTGTCGCCCCAGGCGGGCCTGGGCCTGCTGGCCCGGGACCTGGTGGGCACCTTTTCCAACTACGGCCTGGTGGTGATACCCCTGTTCACCCTCATGGGACAGTTGGCCCTGCACTCCGGGGTGAGCCGACGGCTCTACGACGCGGCCCGGGCCATGTCCGGAGCCACCCGGGGCGGCCTGGCCATGGCCACGGTTTTGGCCTGCACCGGCTTCGGCGCGGTGTGCGGCTCCACCACCGCCACCGCCGCCACCATGGCCACGGTGGGCCTGCCGGAGATGAAGCGCTTTGGCTACGATCCCGGTCTGGCCGGGGGCACCGTGGCCAGCGGCGGGGGCCTGGGCATGCTCATGCCCCCCAGCGTGGTGCTCATCGTCTACGGCGTGCTCACCCAGCAATCCATCGGCCGGCTTTTCGTGGCGGCCATCATCCCCGCCCTGGTCATCTGCGCCCTGTTCATGCTGGCGGTGTTTCTGGTGTGCTGGTGGCGGCCGGATCTGGGCCCTCCCGGCGAGAAGGTGCCCTGGCGCCAAAAGATCGCCTCCCTGGCCCAGTTGGCCGAGGTGCTAGCCGTGTTCCTGCTGGTCATGGGCGGGCTCATCGCCGGGCTTTTCACCCCCACCGAGGCGGCGGGAGTGGGCGCGGGAGGCATGCTCCTGGTGGGATTGCTGCGCCGCTCCTTGTCCTGGGCCGGCTTCAAGAAGGCCATAAACGACACCCTGTGGACCTCGGCCATGACCATGATGCTGGTGGCCGGAGCGGTGGTGCTGGGGCATTTCCTGGCCGTCACCCGTCTGCCCTTTATCATCGGCCAGACCGTGGCCGAGCTGGCCTGGCCCTCCTGGGCGGTCATCATGGCCGTGGTGGTCATCTACCTGATCGGCGGCTGTTTCATCGACGCCCTGGCCTTGATAATGCTCACCATACCCATCTTCTATCCCCTCATCACCGGCCTGGGCTACGACCCCATCTGGTTCGGGGTGATGATCGTGCTGGTGACCCAGATGGGGGTGATAACCCCGCCCGTGGGGGTGAACGTCTACATCGTGGCCGGCATAGACGGCCACACCTCCCTGTCGGCCATCTTCAAGGGGGCCATGCCATTCCTGGCGGCCCTAGCCCTGGGCGCGGCGCTCATGACCGCCTTCCCCTTCCTGGCCACCTGGCTGCCCGGAGTGGTCTATTAGAAAAATTCGAGCGTTTAAAATAGGGGCGCGAGCGGTTAATGGTCCGCGCCAATCATGGTATTCTTGAGCCAGGAGCCGGCGTTTTTCATAGCCGGCGGGAGATGCCATGACTACGCTCATTATCGCGGTAAGCGCCTCGATATTCGTATCGGCCTTGTGCTCGCTGCTGGAGTCGGTGCTCTACTCCACCCGGGTCATCACCCTGGAGGCGGCGGCGGCCTCGGGCAACCGCTACGCCCTGGCCATGCGGGCCTTCAAGTCCCAGGTGGACCGCCCCCTGGCGGCGATCCTCATCTTGAACACCGCGGCCAACACCGCCGGGGCGGCCCTGGCCGGCTGGGCCGCCGGGCAGGTGTGGGGGCCGGGCTCCCTGTGGATGTTCTCGGTGTTCTTCACCCTGGCCATACTCATCTTCAGCGAGATAATTCCCAAGACGGTGGGGGCGGTTCACTGGCGCAGCCTGTGGGCCCGCTCCATCCTGCCCCTGCGCATCATGATCCTGGTGCTCAAACCGCTGATCTGGCTCACCCAGGCGGTGACCGGGCTCATCACCCGCAGCCGCAAGAAGGGCTCGTCGGTAAGCGAGGACGAAATCCTGGCCGCCGCCTCCCTGGGGGCCAGCGGCGGGGAGATCAGCCGCATGGAGGCCGAACTCATCGGCAACATCATCGGCCTGGAGGAGATCAGCGCGGCCGACATCATGACTCCCCGCACCATAATGATGTCGTTGAACGGCCAACTGACCGTGGACGAGGTGGAGTTGGAGGCCCGCCATTGGGCCCACACCCGGGTCCCGGTGTGGAAAGACAGCCCCGACGGAGTGGTGGGCTACGTGCATAAGGACGACATCATCCGCCTGGAAGGCCGCGACCTGGACAAGACCCTGCTCGACTTCCTCAAGCCGGTGCGCTTCGTGCCCCCGGGAGCCAATGCCCTGCGCCTGTTGGCCAGCTTCCTGTCCCGCAAGGAGCACCTGGTTATCGTGGTGGACGAATACGGCGGGGTCATGGGCCTGGTCACTCTGGAGGACGTCATCGAATCCCTGGTGGGCTCGGAGATAGTGGACGAAACCGATCAAGAAGTGGATCTGCAGGAAACCGCCCGGCGCCGGGCCCGGGTCATGCTCAAGGCCAGCGAGGAAGATGAAGCGTGAGCGGCTTTGACCTGGACCTGATGGTGATCGGCGGAGGCGGCAGCGGTGGGTTCACCGCGGCCACCACGGCCATGAAATACGGGGCCAAGGTGGGCATGGCCGAGGCCGGCCGCCTGGGCGGCCTGTGCATCCTGGCCGGGTGCATGCCCAGCAAGACCCTTTTGCACGGCGCGGCCCAGGTGAAGGCCCGGGGCGTCTCCGGCCGGCCGGCCTATCCGGCGGTGCACCAGTCCACCCGGGCGGTGGTGGAGCACCTGGCCGGAGGCCGCGAACAGGCGGTGGCGGCCAAGGAGAAACAGGGTCTGAAGCTCTACCGGGGGAGGGCCCGTTTTGTGGACCCCCACACCGTGGAGATCGGCGGCCAAAGGATAACCGCCGCCAAGTTGGTGATCGCCACGGGCAGCCTGGAAGGGGCGCCGCCGGTCCCCGGCCTGGCCGAGAGCGGCTATCTGGACTCCGAGGGCTTCATGGGCCTGGCCGAGCTGCCCGAGTCCCTGCTGGTGCTGGGCGGGGGCGCCCAGGCGGTGGAGTTGGCCCAGGTGGCAGCGCGCCTGGGGGTGAAAACCACGGTGGTGCAGCGCTCCGGGCATCTGGCGAGCAAATTCGACCCGCGCTTCGGGCGCATCCTGGCCCAGGCCCTGAGCGAGGACGGGGCCACGATCTACACCGGCACCGAACTCAACCAGGTGCGGCGCGGCGGCGGCCAAGTCACCGCCGTTTTCAGCCACCAGGGCCGGGAGGTCAGCGTCAGCGCCCAGGCCCTGCTGCTCTCCCTGGGGCGGCGGCCCGCCACCGCAGGTCTGAACCTGGAGGCCGCCGGGGTGGACACCGGCCCCAAGGGGGAGATCGTGGCGGACCGCCACATGCGCACCAGCCAACCCCACATCTTCGCCGCCGGCGACGTAACCGGCGGAGCCATGGTGGTGAACCTGGCCGTGGTCCAGGGCGAGGCCGCCGGCTACAACGCCACCCACCATGAGCCCAGGGAGGTTAACGACCGGGTGCTGCCCACGGCCATCTTCACCGACCCCCAGTTCGCCCGGGTGGGCCTGAGCGGGGAGCAGGCCCGGGCGGCGGGCCTGGATTGCCTGGAGGCGGACTACGAGCTGGACGGCATGGGGGTGGCCAAGACCTACCCGGAGAAGGTGCGCGGCTTCATGAGCATGCGGGCCGAAAAGGGCACCGGGCGCATCGTGGGGGCCGAGCTGGTGGCCCCGGAGGCGGCGCTGATGATCCACGACATGGCCGTGGCCATCAAGCTGGGAGGAACGGCGGCGGACATCGCCTCCATCCCCTACATCCACCCCAGCCTGGCCGAGATCAGCGAGTTAACCGCCGGCCGCCTGGCCAAGAAATTGGGGGCCTAGCCTGCCCCTGGCCGGGCCTCCGGTGGCGGCGGTGGTCCTGGCCAACCCGGGACAGCCCGGGCAGCGAACCCGGCTGGTCTTGGACGATAACTTCTGGAGTGAGGAAGCGCCCCGGATTCCCTAGGGAGCCTGGTCTTCGCCGGTATGGACTTGGCAGGGCCGCCAGCCCAAGGACTTCATGCAGTTATCAACCCTTCCGGGTATAACCTGGCCCCAAAAACCGGCCTTGCGCTCGCAGTGATCCAGATCGGCCTCTAGGGTGGTGTAGTCATTGAGTTCGTTGCACCAGCGATCGGTAGCGCACCCCCCCAGAGACAGCAGCAGCAGGCAAACCAGGACACCCGCCAGCCGCCTTTTGTTGCCAGCACCCATGCCAGATTCATTTTTTGCACACCGTCTTTTTTGAAACCACATGATTCACCTCGCAATCACGACCATCGGGAACCTGATCGCTTCCAGAGAGGTGTGGACACGACAGCATAACATAAAGGTTTTTTAACTTGCCTGGCTTGCTATTCATTGGCATCGCCCATGGCTGGCCAGTACAAACTGCCTTCTAATTTAATTATAAGATATAAAACTAACAAAACAAAAGCAGAGCGCCGGCCCCCCGAGGGAACCGGCGCGCCAAACAACCCGTTGGTAAAAGCTAGCTCTCGGCCGGAGGCTCCAGGCCCAGGGCGGCCAGGGCGTTGTTGGCCCGCTCATGCACCCCCTGCTCGGCCGGCTTGGCCAAAATGGCGCGGTAAAGCTGGGCGGCGGCCTTGGTGTCGCCGGCGGCGGCCAACACCCGGGCCTGGTCCAACTTGTAGATCTGGCCCAGGTTGGGGCCCGCCGCCGCGATGGCCTTTTCATAGGCTTGGGCCGCCTTGGCGTATTCCTTGGCCCCTTCCAAGGCCTGGCCCAGCCCGTGGAAGGCCAGGGGGGCCAGTTCCACGCCCAGGGCGCTCTCCTGGGTCAGGGTTTCAAAGACCTTCTTGGCCTGGTCCCACTGGCCCAGGGACAAACGCAGGTCGCCCAGGGCCAGGCGGGCCTGCAAGCCCGCCGGGGTGGAGCCATAGCTCTCGGTGACCAGGGCCAGATCATCGGCCAGCTTGGCGGTCTTGGCCTTGTCCAGCTTGCCTTCCACCGCCGCGGCGTAGGCGGACATCACCGGCGCCAGGTCGGCGGCGGCCCTTTGCTCCTGCCAGTCCAGGTAGGTCTTGGCCCCCAACACCGCGGCCACGATCAGGGCCACGGCGGTGGCGCCCCACAGCACCTTGTTGAGGTTCACCTTGCTCCAGCGGATTACCCTGCTGCTGAGAGTGAGGAACTCGTCGGGCTCTTTGAGCAGCTTCTTGCGGTCCACCTTAGCCATGTTACCTTCTTTCGCGACCGGCCGGAGTGAGGCCCTAGCCCCGCACCTCGTCCTTGATACGTTTAATATGTCCGCGCCCCAGGCCCTTCACCTCGCAGCCCAGCTCGATATAGCGGCGGATGCGCTCGTCGTCCAACAGGGCGAAGCAGTCCACCACGGCCACCGGGCCGCCGCAGGCCTCCACCACCCAGTCGGGGTCCAGCTCCAAATATTGGGCGTGGCGCACGCAAAGCACCACCGCGTCGGCCCCGGACAGGACGGCGGAAAGGTCCTGGCTCACCGCCAGGTCCTTGAGCCCCTCCTGGTTGCGGAAGAAGCGGGCCCTTCCGGCGCTGGTGGCGGGGTACTCGTCCTGCTTGGCGAACTCCCACCAGGTGAGCACGTAGGGGTCGTGCACCGCCAGGTCGGCCCCCATCTCGGCCAAACGCCTGACCACCAGCTCGCTGCCCGAGTAGCGGGTGTCGCCCACGTCCTCGCGGTAGGCCGCGCCCAAGACCACTATGCGGCTGTTGGGCACCAGGGTGCCCATGTTGCGCAGGGCGTCGCGCACCAATTCGGCGGCGCGCAGGGCGCGGCTGTCGTTGATGTCGATGGCCATGGGGGTGATCTTGAAAAGCGGCTGCTGGAAGCCCATGAGGTGATGGTAGGCCCACACCCCCAGGCCGCCGTCCTTGGGCAGGCAATAGCCGCCGATGCCCGGGCCGGGAAACATCAGGTTGTTGTGGGTGGGCCGCATGCGGATGGCGTTTATCACCTTGATTATATCCACCCCGTTAGTCTCGGCGAAGGTGCTCCATTCGTCCATGAAGGCCAGGATGGAGGCCCGGAAGCTGTTCTCCACGATCTTGGTGGTTTCGCTCTCCATGGGCCTATCCAGCACGGTTAGCGGGAACTCGGCCACGTTTAGCACCTCGGAGAGGAACTTCTCCACCCGGTCCCGGCTCTCGGGGTTGATCCCGGCGCACACCCGCCAAAAGTCGCGGATGCTCTTCACGTATTCGCGGCCGGGCATCACCCGCTCGAAGCTGTGGGCCAAAAGCGGCTCGCTGGTTATGCCCCGCTGGGCGAAGGCCTTGGCCATGATGGGATGGGCCACGTATTCGGTGGTGCCCGGGGGCACAGTGGTCTCTATCAAGACCAGGCACTGCGCCGGCACCTTTTCGCTTATGATCTTGAGGCTTTCCTCAAGGGCGGCCATTTCCACGCTGCCCTGGATCACATCGGCCAGGGCCTGCTTGGAATAGTCGCACTGCACGTCCACCACCACCACGTCGGCGTGGGTCAGGGCCTCGTAGGAAAAGGTGGCGGTGAGGGTCTTCTTGTCGTTTACGCAGCGCGCGATGGTCAGATCCACCTCGGGGTCCTCGGCCTTGACCGGTGATTGGCCCCGGTTGAGCATGGGGATCTTCCAAAAGCTGCGGGTGCTGGGGCGCTGCATGCCGATGACGAACTTGCCCGGCTGGCCGTCCGGGTCCACGCTGTCGGCCACCACCGCCGCCATCACCGCCCCCACGAAGCCCACGCCCATGACCACCACGATCTCGCGGCCCATTTGACGCTGCTGGGCCACCAGTTCGGCCAAGCGGCTATTTTCGGCCTGGTATTCAGCCTCGCCCGGAAGGGGAAAAGCCTCGCCCTCGGGGCTTATGGAAACCTGGTTCGCGTCTTGATTCATTCAGAGACAACTCCTTGCGGACCCAGCCCATGCGGCGGGCAGGCGGCTACGTGAACTAATTCAATACAGGCGGGCGGTTGCGGAGTCAATAGCCGCCTGGCCCCGGGCCGCGCATTTAAAATTTATGTAGCCAAGCCGCATTGACCCAGCCGGTGGTTTGGGGGCAGACTAGCCTCCATGCGGCGAGAAAGCCTAAAATGCTGCGCCCTGCTGGCCATATTGCTCTTGTGGGCCGGTCCGGCCCTGGCCGGCAACATCAGCCTGCGGGTGGCTGTGACCCCCATCTTACAGCATGGCCGCCTGGCGGTGAAGGTGGAGATGCGCAACAAGGGCCAAGAGGCGGCCCACGGCCTGGAGATTGCCATCCAGGCCCATGGCGCCTCGGCCCAGGCCTCGGGCCCGGCCACCCTGGCCCCTGGCAAGAGCGCCACCGTGGTGTTAAGCACCTCCTTCGCCCCGCCCCTGCCCGGCACCTATGGGGTGCTGGTCAGGGTCAACTACACCGACTCCAACGGCTACCCCCTCAGCGCGATTTCCTGGGGCATCTTCTCCCACCAGAAGGCCGCCGCCTCCCGGTTGAGCATCAAGGGCCAGGCCGGCGGCCCCCTGCCAGCCAAGCCGCCGGCCTTCGTGCTGCACAACCCCGGCCCCGGCGCCCGCCGGGTGAGCCTGGCCGTCATGGCTCCGGGCGAGATGACCCCCCGGCTTACCCGCCAAGAGGTGCTGCTGGGGCCGGGCCAGAGCCGGCGGGTGGAGGCCGCGCTGTCCAACCGGGGGGCCCTGGATGACTCCCTCTACCCGGTGGTGGCCTTGGCGGGCTATCAGGAGGACGGCCGGCAGCACACCGTGGCGGCGGTGGCCCTGCTCAAGGTTTCCACCCCGCCCGACACCCTGGCCGCCTGGCGCGCCTGGCTGTGGGCCCTGGCCGGGCTCTTGGCCGCGATCATGGCGGTGCTTTGGCTGCGGGGCCGCGGCGGCCCCGCCCCGGCTGGTGCGCCGGGTTGGGCCTTTTGGCTGGAGTTGTCCCTGGCCCTGGTCTGCGCGGCCTACACCCTGAGCTATCTGGCCCCCGGCCTGCTCATCAAGGAAGGCATCACCACCGGCGGCGACACGGCCAGCCACTACTACAGCGCCTGGTATCTGAAGCACGTGCTCCTGCCCTCGGGGCGCATAGCGGGCTGGTGCCCGGGCAACCTGGCCGGCTACCCCATGTTCCAGTTCTACTTCCCCCTGCCCTTCCTGGTCATGGTCCTGCTGTCGGCGGCCGTGCCCCTGGGCGTGGCCTTCAAGCTGGTCACCGCCGGCGGGGCGGTGGTGCTGCCCCTGGCCGTCTGGCTGGGCCTGCGCCTGGCCCGGGCCCCTTTCCCGGCCCCGTCCTTGGGGGCGGTGTTGAGCCTGTTGTTTCTGTTCAACCAGACCAACTCCACCTTTGGGGGCAATCTGCCCAGCCTCTTGGCCGGGGAGTTCACCTATTCCTACAGCCTGGCCCTGATGGTGGTGTTTTTCGGGGCCCTGGCCGGGGACCTGGGTGAGCGCCGTCACCCCCTGCGGGCGGCTGTGCTCTTGGCGGCCACCGGGCTGTGCCACGGCGGGCCCCTGTTGTTCGGGGTTCTGGCCGGGGGGTGTTTCCTCTTCTCCCGGCAGGCGGCGGCCCGGGCCCTGTACCTGGGCAAGGTCTACGCCCTGGCCTTCGCCTTCCTGGGTTTTTGGATCGTGCCGCTGTTGGCCTTGGCCTCCTACAACAGCCCCCACAACATGGTGTGGATCATCAGCGCGTGGGATACGGCGCTGCCTCCCCTGCTGCTGCCGCTGATGGGCCTGGCCCTGCTGCATTTCGCCTGGCGGCTGGCAAGACGCCTACGGGGCCGGGGGGACCTGGGGCCGGCGGCCTTTTTCGGGGGCCAGGTGGTGCTGGCCTCGCTGCTTTATCTGGTGGCCTTCCACATCAACGTCATCGACATCCGCTTTTTGCCCTTCGCCTGGCTGGCCCTGACCCTTTGGGCCGCCTGGGCCCTGGCCGAGTGGCTGCGCCGCATGCCCGCCGCCTGGCTGGCCCCCGCCCTGGCCCTGGTGCTGGTGCTCTTGGGAGTGGGCTACAACGTCAGCTTCATCCCCCGCTGGGCCGCTTGGAACTACAGCGGCTTTGCCGCCGCGCCGGGCTGGGAAGACTTCCGCCGCCTCAACGGCTACCTGAAGGGCGGCCCCGGCGATCCCAGGGTGTCCTACGAACACTCCATCCTGCACCGCCGGGCCGGGTCGGTGCGCGCCCTGGAGAGCCTGCCCCTGTTCTCGGGCCGCTCCACCCTGGAGGGCCTCTACATCCAGTCCTCGCCCAGCTCGCCTTTCATTTTCTATCTGCAGTCGCTCACCTGCCAGCGGCCCAGCACGCCCATCACCGGCTACAACTACGCCGGCATGGAATTGAGCAAGGGTTTGGAGCGGCTGAGGCTTTTCAACGTCTCCCAGTTCGTGGCCACCAGCCCGGAGGTGAAGCGGGCCGCCCGGGCCCATCCCGGCTTCACCCCCAAGGCCAGCTTCGGGCCCTACACCGTGTTTGGCCTGGCCGGCTCGGGCGGCTACGTGACGCCGCTCAGATACAAGCCGGTCTTGGTCACCGGCAAGCCGTGGAAGTACGCCGCCTTTGACTGGTTCCGTGGCGAGGAGTTGGAGGTGCCCCTGGTCTTTGCCGGCGCCGCCGAGGCCGGGGACCTTGAGCGCTTCGCCTCGGCGGGCCCAGCGCCCCCGGAGAAGTTGCCCCGCCTGCCCTTGCCACCGGCCCGGGTGAGCTCCCGGGTGGGCTGGCAGGAAATCAACATAACCACCGACCGCCTGACCCCCTTGTTGATCAAGATGTCCTACCACCCCAACTGGAAGGTGGAAGGGGCGGCCAAGGTCTTTTTGGCCTCGCCCTCGTTCATGCTCATCTTCCCCACCCAGAACACGGTGCGCCTTTACTTCGGCCAAAGCTGGCCCAATTACCTTGGCCAGGCGTTGAGCCTCCTGGCCTGGCTGACCGCCTTGCTCTGCCTGCCCGGGGTGCGCCGGCTTTCCTGGGCCCGGGCCTTGCGCCAAGGAGTGAACCGGCCTCTGGAGTCTCTGGCCGGGGCGCTTGAGCGCGGCCTTTCCCGGCCCCTGGGCTGGTGCTCGCGCCACGCCGGGGCCCTGGCCCTGGCCGGGCTTTTGTTGGTGGCCGGCGGGGCGGGGGCCTACTGCGCCCTGGGCCTCAAGGCCGACGCCACCGTGGCCTTCAACCGGGGCCTGGCCGCCTACAACGCCCGCGACTACGGCCGGGCGGTGGAGCTTTTCGGCCAGGCGGCCAGGCGCTTCCCCCGGTCCATGATCCTGGACCACACCCTGAATCACCAGGCCCTGAGCCTGTTTTTGCAGAAGCGTTACTCCCAGGCCGAGGAGGTGTGGCGGGAGTTGCTGCGCCGCCTGCCCGAAACCGCCCTGCGTCCCCAGACCCTTTATCACCTGGGCCTGGCCGAAATGAAGCGGGACCGCCGGGACCAGGCCAGGGCCCATTGGCAATGGGTGCTCAAGGATTATCCCGGCCACCCCTACGCCAAGCACGCTCAGGCCCGCCTGAAGGAGTTGGACGCCCCGGCGGGCGGCGGCAAACCCAAAGATCAATAAGCGCCTGCCACCCACGGCCGGTTGACCCCATCGTTGGCTAGCCGGCAAAAGGCTTGCCTCGGATTCGCGGTTTTGGCTACGTGGCCCCTGGGGCCCCCGCCCGCCGCGTCCCGCGCGCGCGCAAAAAAGCGCCCCGGGCGCGGGGCCCGGGGCGCTTGGAATAGCTACGAGGTTAGGTCTATAGATTGCGGGCGCTGGCCAGCCGGTTGAGCAGCTCGCTGCTGGGGCTGGCCGAAGTGGTGGTGCTCTCGGTGGTGCTGGTGGTGCTGCTGGTGGAAGTGGTCGCGGTTGTGTCGGTAGCCGTGCTACTGGTGGGCTGGGTGGCGGTCACCGAGGTCCAGCCGCTAAAGGCCGCAGCCATGGCCGCGTTGACCGCATCGACCTGGTCAGGCACCGCATCCACTACCGCCTGGGCGATGTCGGCCGCAGACTGGTCAGGCACCGCCTGGGCCACCGCCACGGCGATGTCGCCCGCCGCGTCGGGGTTGACCAGCGCCGCCGCAGCCGCGATGGCCGCCGCCAACCCAGGATTGGCCCTGGCCGCGTCGGCGGCTATCTGGGCCGCATTGGCGGGATTGGCCGCCAATTGATCCAGGATGGCCTGGGGAACCTGCTGCTGGGCCAGAGCTGGGCCGGCAGACAAGATCATCAAGCCAAAAACAAAGATACACGCCAGGCAAGTCAACGCTTTCCCAGACGCGCCACCCACTACTTTATTGCGTAGAATATGCATATCCGCCCTCGCAGAGTCCATTGAATGCCTAATATATAAGCCAATATGAACCGACCTACCCCCAAAATGTCAAGGAAATAAGTTGGCTGGCGTTAATTATTTTACTTTTTAGAGGTATTTTTCTCTTGCATCTTGGTGGCAAATTTTGCGAATATAGATCGTAAAGTTCTTAGATACGGCCTGCTTAATCCTTCTGCCCTGTTCATGGCGGGCTTATTGGGGGATAAGTTGGATCGTAATCTTACTCTATATTAAAGGGGTGGGATACCAATGAAGTGTCATCACAAAAAGCTGATAGCAAGCACCCTTGCGCTGCTTTTAGCTGGTTTGGGTGTTTTTGTTCTTGGAATGCCCGCGCCTGCCGGCGCCCAACTTTCCCGCGAGGGTCTGCCTGCGGACCCTGACCAAAACCTGGGCACCTGGTTGAGCCGTGGGCCGCTTAAAGTCAGAGGTGGGCTGGAAGTTGGTTGGAAAAATCGTTCCAACATCTTCTTGAGCAAAGACAACACCGTCTCCGACAGCATCATGGAGTTCAAGCCGGCCCTCGCGGTGCGCCACGATTTCACCTCCACCAGTTTTTGGGCGCTGGAGTATCAGGGCGTCTTCGCCTACTACCAGGACAACACCAAGAACGACTACGACTCCCACTACGTACCCTTCGACTTCTTCCTGGGGGGCAAGACCGGTCCTTTCGTGGAGGTGTCCAACGACTTCTGGCGTTCCTCCGACCCCTTCGGCAGCCAGGACCTCTACAACCTGGGCATCAAGACCGCGCGCACCCAGAACAATACCTACGTCTCTCCAGGGTGGACCTTCAGCGAAAAGACCAAGGCCCAGGTCTACGCGCGTTACATCATCCTGGAATACGACGACGACCGCGACCGCTACCAAAACCAGCGTGAGTTCAACTACGGCGGCAAGTTCTTCTACAAGTTCTGGCCCAAGACTTCGGGACTGTTCCAATACACCTATGTGACCCGCGAATATGTGGACCAGCCCACGGGCAACGCCGAGGACTTCTACCGCCATGACTTCTTCGTGGGTCTGACGTGGGACAGCAGTTCCAAGCTCACCGGCGAGGCCAAGGTGGGTTACAGCATCATGAACTACGACAACCAGTTCAACACCGTGGGCCAAGAGTACGAAAACAAGAACACCTGGATCGCCGAGGTCAACCTTTCCTGGCAGGCCACCGCGCGCTTGGTGCTCACCGGTTCAGTGATGCGGGGCATCCGCCAGTCCACCCAGGGCCTGGTGGGCACTTCCTTCCCCAACAACTACTACGTGGACACCAACGCCAGCGTGGGCGCCCGTTTCTCCCTGATGCCCAAGCTGACCCTGTTCGGCATGGTGCTGGCGGGCCTCAACGACTACAACTCCCTGGACGACGCCGACTCCCGCTCGGATGACGTCTTCAAGGGCCAGGCCGGCATCGAGTACGCCTTCCTGAAGTACCTCTACCTCACCGGCAGCTACCTGTACGACTATCGTAGCTCCAACAAGGACAACCTGGGCTACACCGACAACGTGTTCTACGTAGGGCTGGGAGGACGCTTTTAAAACCCGCCCGATCAAGCTTGTTTAAATTGCGGGGTAGGAGGCCGACACCTACCCCGCAATTTATTGCTTTCCACGGGCGTGATGGATATCATGTTAAAAACAAAGATGTTTAGCAGCCACGATTGCGATAACGCCCATCGGGTTTCCCTTGGATGAGGATTCAGTGAAGGCCACCAGATACAAAGCAGCCCTAGCAATTGCAATTGCCTTTGCCTTGCTATCCATCTGCCCCGCTCTGGCGCTGGACAACCCCAACAGACGCAGCCTATTCGACCAACCCCCCCCCGGCGCGGTCCAGGCTACCCCCTCCCCGGCCAAACCGGTTCCCGATGCCTCTGCCCAAACCCAAGGTCGGTCCGCTCCCAAGGAAATCGCAATACCCAAGCCAAAGCCCAAAGAAGACCTGTCGCCGGAGATTGCCGACGAGTTCAAACAAGCCAAGCAAATGGAGGTGGGCGAGTACATCCGGCAATATGGAATACCCGACACCAAAAAAGACTACAAAGTAAGTCCAAAGGACGTGATTAGCGTCATTTTATTCGATGAACCCGAGCTTTCCCGGGAAAACTTGCGGGTATCCTCTCAAGGCACAATCAGCCTGCCTCTTTTGGGTGAGTTGAATGTGACCGGGCTTTCGCCGCGGAAAATTGAGCAGCTGATCCAAATCCGTTACCGGCAGGAAAATATCCTCAAACATCCCCAGGTTTCGGTGCATATCAAGGAATTCAAGGGCCAGCGCGTCTTGATCCTAGGCGCGGTGAACACCCCGGGGAGCCACTTCAAAGAAGGCAATGAGCGCCTAGCCGAAATGCTGGGCAAGGCGGGCGGAATAAAATTCGATGCCGACGGCGAAGTGGCCGCCAACAAGATAAGCATACTACGGTTGGTTGATGTGCCGGGCAAGCCCAAGCAGCGCATCTCCATGGAGATCGATCTGGATGCTCTTACCAGGGGCGATCATCCGGAATACAACATGGTCATGCTAGACGGTGACGTAATCTACGTCCCCGAGGCGGCGCGCTTCTTCGTGACTGGTGAAGTTAAGAGCCCCGGTTATTACAAGATCAAGGATAAACCCATAAGCGTAGTCGAGGCCATCACCATGGCCGGCGGTTTCACCCGTATCTCGGCGGGCAATCGCACCCGATTGGTGCGCTACAAGGACGGCAAGGAAACCACCATCAAAATTCCGGTGGAAGACATTCTTGATGGCGATAAAAGCAAAGACATACTGGTACAGCCTAATGATGTAATCGTGGTTCCCCAAAGCTTCTTCTAAAGGATAATCATGATATCTCCTGGTGAAGCCAAAACAATCCACCTGCGCGATTACCTTGATGTGATCAAAAGGCGCCGCCTACCCATACTCTCCGTATTTGTTGTGATCGTGGCCTTGGTGACCACCTATACCATGCTAGCCACGAGATACTACACCGCCACTACTCAGCTTTTGATAGAACAGACCGCCCAACGCTCTTTGTCGTTGCAGGAAGCCCTGGCCGTGGACAGTTCGGCCATGGACTTTTACCAGACCCAATACCGCCTCATTGAAAGTAGAACCATCGCCACGAAGGTAGTCACGTCCCTGAGACTTTATACGCTGCCCGAATTTGGCGCCGTGGCGCCCAGCGACCTGGATCA
This sequence comes from Pseudomonadota bacterium, assembly GCA_018819925.1. GTDB lineage: Bacteria > Desulfobacterota > Desulfarculia > Desulfarculales > Desulfarculaceae > Desulfoferula. Next base: position 8,551 of record JAHJPG010000010.1, on the reverse strand, counting down.
AGGCGAAAAGCCGCCCACGGAGGAAGAGGCGATCCGCACCGCGGTTAATATCTTCGGTAAAAAGCTAAAAGTTGCTCCCATACGTCAAAGCCGTTTGGCTGATATATCCTTCACCTCCAAGGATCCTAAACTGGCGGCCAAGGTGGCCAACGCCACGGCCCAAGCTTACATAGATTACGTTTTGGACCGAAAACTGGCCATCAGCCAAATGGCGGTCAAGTTCCTGTCGCGCCGCATCGAGGAACAAAGGCGCAAGCTGCAGGCCTCCCAGTTGGCCCTACAAAAATATATGGAGGAAAACCGCCTGGCCACGGTCATATCAGAAAATTACAACAACATAATCACCCAAAAGCTGGCGGACCTTAACCAACAATTGGTGGATGCCGAGACCGCACGCAAAGAAGCCCAAGCCCATTACAACTTGGCCTTGAAGGCCAGACAGGGCCAATCCCAATTTGAGAGCATCAAAGAATTCATGGATAGCCCGGTCATCCAGAAGGTACGGGAGCGTGAACTGGAGTTGTCCAAGCGCGAGGCCGAGCTTTCCCAGAAATACGGCGCCCGTCACCCCAAGATGTTGGCTCTCAAGGCCGAGAAGGCAGCCCTCGAACGCGAAAAGCGAGGAGAGATCGCCCAGATAATCAACTCCCAGGAAAGCCAGCTAACCTTAGCCAAGGCTCGCGAAAGCGCCATTAGGCAAGCCCTGGGCCAGCAAAGGCAACAGGCCATGGACATTCGCAAGAAGGGCATTGGCTTCAGCGTCATAAAACGCGAGGTGGATACCAACCAACAGCTTTATGACATGCTGCTGACCAAAGTAAAAGAAGCCCGCGTGGCGGAAGAGATCGATGTGGGCATGGTAACGGTGGTAGACGGATCTCAGGTGCCGCGAGGTCCTTCCCGCCCTCGGGTTAAGCTTAATATTCTTCTGGCTATTGTTGGCGGGATATTGGTCGCCCTTTTTTGGGGCTTTATTTTGGAATACATGGACAACACCATCAAGTTGCCCAGCCAGGTGGAAGATCAGTTGGGCCTGCCGCTATTGGGCAGCATTCCCTACGACTCGGCACTGTTCCAGCGTGGAAGCCGTAAAAAGGCCAGCGCCTACTCCTTGTTGGAGGTGATCGCCAATCCCAAATCAGTCACCATAGAGCCCCTGCGCATGGTCCGGGCCTCCATCAGCCTGTCCAAGGCAGGCACCCCGCCAAAATCCCTGGTGGTTTCCAGCACCGCCCCCATGGAGGGCAAAAGCGTCATTTCCTCTTTCTTGGCGATAGCCTTTGCCGAGGCCGGGAAAAAGACCCTGATCATCGACGGCGACATGCGCAAGCCCCGTCAGCACCGCATCTGGGGCCTTTCCAATGAAACTGGTTTAAGCACCTTGTTGAGCGGCCAGTCGGGCATTGAAAGCTCCCTGCATCGGGAGGTTATCCCCAACATCGACATCATCACCTCGGGCCCGCTGCCCCCCAGCCCTTCGGAGCTTTTCCAGTCGGAGCTGATGTCCCAACTGCTCACCGCCCTGGGCAAGGCCTATTCCCAGATCATCATAGACTCACCGCCCATCCTGCCGGTGGCCGACCCGGTTATCCTGGGCAACCTGGCCGATGGCATGGTGCTGGTGGTGGCCGCGGCCAAACTGCCCCTCCACGCCTTGCAGCAAGCGGTGGACAAGCTCAAAAAATCCGACATCAACCTGTTGGGCGTGGTGCTCAACCAAACCATAAAGCTCCGCTCGGATTATTATTACGGCGGATACAAGCATAAATATTATTACCGCTACGACTATTACGAGGAGGGGCAAAAAAGCCGCCGCTCTTAAAGCATGCGACATCTGCTAGGCATACTGCTGGTCTTGGCCATCCTGCTGGCAGCCGCTTGGTCTGGGGGGTCGCTGTTCGCAGCCAAAAGCCCCCCTGCACCGGGGTCCATAGCCCAGCAATTCCACCAGCGATGGGGGCGGCTTAACGTCGCCTTGCTTCTCAACCCCGCCAATGCCTTTTATTGGGACCAAAGGGCTAGATTGGCCCTGGCTCCCGCCTCCACTCTTTCTCCCGAGAGGCGCGATAGAGTTGTGGAATTGAGCCTGTATCAGGCTAGCATCTTGGCTCCATCGTGGGAGGTGCCCCTGCTCAACCTCGCCAATCAGTGCGCTGTCCGCCAAAAAAACACGCCCCTCGCAGGGGGGGCAGAACCTTGCCAACCACTTTATCGAGCTGTTTTGCAAAGAAATCCCACCTATGGCTACGCGCATTACCGCTATGCAGATCTTCTTTATGATCAAGCCACCAGGACACCCCTGGCCCAAATCGAACAGATCGAAAGCTTGTGCCGCCAATACGGCCAGGCCCTCCATCTGATGCGCCCGACCCTACGGTATAATTCCTGGTACCGAAAGGCCGAAGCCCAGGCCTATACCAGATGCCTTGGCCTGGCTACGGACTATGCTCAGGCCCGCCTCCTTAAACCAGAAACGGACACGCAGTGGCGGCTTATGGGCCTGGGCTTATTCAAAAATCTGGGAGCAGAGGGGTGGACGGCAGCCTCCAAGCTAATTTCACGGGATCTTAAGGAAAAGGCCGTAGGCTTGGACAAATACAAGGCCCTGGCCCGTGGCTTGGAATTGGCCAACTTGCCCAGGGCCAGCGAGGATGTTCTGCGGGAATATCTCTCCATCTCCCCTTCGGACCCCAAGGCTTGGCAGGAGCTGGTGCGCACCATGCTTAGGCAAAAAAAGATTTTCACCGGACTGGAGGTAGTAGCGGTAATCAGCCAAGCCCAAATGCATGCCAGGTTCTCTCCTGAGGAAATGCTTTTCCTGGCCTCGGCCGCCCGTCAGGCGGGACAGGTTGAAATGGCTCTCGAGATCCTAAGGGCGGCCATTGTAGCCGACCCCACCGCCCCCAATGCTTTCATCAATCTTGGTGATTGCCTTCTAGGGGCTGGACGACCAAAGGAAGCCATCAGGGCTTACGGACAGGCCGTGGCTCTCTCTCCAAATTTACCTGAATACCATGTATACTTGGGTTTGGCCTATGCCAAGGACAAACAATATGAAGCAGCGGTCCAGGAAATCCAGCGGGCCCTGGATTTGAACCCACATGACAAAAAGGCTAAAGCTGCCTTAAATAAGTTGGGCATTTATTGAGTTGCGATGCGCATATAAGCATAATTATTTATTACTATATGGCATTGGGTCCTTTCCATGATTGCGAGAATGATGCCTATAAATACTAATAAGTTATAATCACATTAACGTAAAATTATAATAATTATTTGTTGGTATTTTTGACCAATTTTAATATACTGCCTCTTGGCAAACCAATGTACACCAATCCACGGAACGCTACTCCATGAATAAAATTAAAGTTGATTTGGTCGCTGCAGCAAGGCCTAATTTTATGAAGATAGCTCCGCTATTTCACGAGCTGATCAAACATGATAATTTTGAAGTGCGTTTTGTACATGCCGGGCAGCACTATGATTTTAATATGTCCCAATCCTTTCTAAATGATCTCAAATTACCAGATCCTTATGTGCATCTTGGCGTAGGGTCTGGCACGCATGGAGCGCAGACTGGCAAGTGCCTAATCGAATACGAAAAGGTGTTACTAGCCGCCCCTCCTGCTTGTGTTGTTGTGGCGGGAGATGTTAACGCCACGGTGGCTTGTGCCTTGGCTGCACGAAAGCTTAATATCAAGGTGGCTCACTTAGAGGCAGGTCTAAGAAGTTTTGACTGGTCAATGCCTGAAGAAATTAATCGTTTGTTAACTGACCAAATATCAGATTTATTGTGGACACATTCGCCGGAAGCGGATGATAATCTCATACGTGAAGGAATCGATCCCGCTCGAATCAGTCGGGTTGGTAACATTATGATCGATTCGGTGGTCATGCTCAAAGACAAGATCGAAAATATGCAACATTGGCAAACCTTAGGTTTGTCATGTCGGGGATACGGATTGCTCACTTTACACCGCCCTTCCAATGTAGACCATTTCACCAGACTGGAACGCATTGTTGACATTCTGATAAGTTCAGCGCACATGCTTCCCCTTGTATTCCCAGTCCACCCACGAACCAAGCACCACCTGAAGCAATTCAACCTGTGGGGTAAATTAGCTTCATGCCAATTTATAACTCTCTTGGAACCATTGCCATACATGGAGTTCATGAGTCTAGCCTTTGGCTGTCGCTTGGTCATCACCGACTCCGGAGGGCTGCAAGAGGAAACCACTTTTCTTGGGATCCCTTGTCTTACAATGCGAAACAACACTGAACGCCCAATCACAGTAAGAGAAGGCTCTAACAAGCTGACTAATTTCGATCAACTTGAAATTGACATCCAAAAAGTATTAGACGGAAACTGGGATACAGGCGCGTGCCCAAAATTATGGGATGGCAATACCTCGCAAAGAGTGGCACACGATATAGCTCAGATGGCGATTTGAAAATGCTTGCGCCAGACAAACACAATTAAAGCTCATCCGATTTGGACCAGTTTCCGTGAAACAGGCCATGTTCCAGAATCTTATAATTTTGATTGGTACCGTTTACTGGGGGGAGATCATTCACATCGGCAACTTGCCGAATGCCACCGAGAGGGTGATTTTGGGGCGCCCCCTGCTCGGGTGACAACAAACACAGCATGCTTCCCTGTTTCTGATCGGCTCCGCGCATCCGGCCCTCCTCGCTTTAACCGATTTTGATATGAAGCAGCCAGCATCCGAGACTTTTTCAACAGCCGGCTGGCCCCCTTGGCGGCAACTATCTTTTCCCTAGCAAAACCCATGGGCTGCTATGGATACGGAAGGGTTATTTGTTGCCGTGGGGCAGAAAATTACTACACCCTGCGATCCCTCAGGGTCCACGGCAAGAGCATTGACAAGTATGAAAACGTTCGAATAGTGCTCAACGGCCGCCTCGACACAATTCAGGCGGCTATCCTATTGGCCAAGCTACAAGTTTTTGAGGATGAGCTTGTCATGCGCCAGGAAATCGCTTATAAACATACATAAGGTGATGGAGGCCATTCCCCTCGTGGAAGTCCCGGCTCCACCCAGTAATAACCGTTATGCCTGGGCCCCGTACTCCTTCTTGGCCGGGGATTTGGCCGTTTGTGACCACATAAGAAAACAACTGGCTTCCGCCGGGGTGCCCACCGTAGTGTATTCTCCCAAGCAATTGCACCGGCAGGAGGCATTCGCATCTCTGGGGTACCGGCCGGGTGATTTACCGGTTAGTGAGGTGTCAACGCATAGTTAGCCTTCCGATGTCCCCATACTTGAAGCAACCTGATCAGGAAAGAATCATTGATGTCCTCCTCGCCTGCTAAAGAGGCATCAGTAGGAAAGTTGGTAAAGGCCAATGTCGTCCACTCAAACGCCGGTTGATCGAAATATCGCCGTTATTGGCTGCGGCTATTGGGGTAAAAATCTAGTACGCAATTACCAAGAACTTGGCGCGTTAAGGCTTGTGTGCGACAGCGATGCCGGCCGGCTGGAAAAGGTTAAAGAGCAATATCCTGAAATTGAGACCTCACACAACCCAATGCAGGCATTTGCTCGCGATGACATCTCGGGTGTGGTGATAGCCACGCCGGCCGAATCGCATTATGATTTGGCCAAGGCTGCTTTGAACGCGGGCAAACATGTTTTCGTGGAAAAGCCTTTGGTGTTGGATCAATTCCAGGGTAACGAGCTGGTTGAGTTGGCCCGCCAACGGGAACTGGTCCTGATGGTGGGGCATCTGCTTCAGTACCACCCCGCCTTCATTAAACTAAAAGAAATGGCGCAAGCCGGGGAGCTTGGACGCATCAATTACATCTGCTCCCACCGTCTCAATTTCGGCAAAATCCGCCGGGAAGAAAACATCCTTTGGTCTTTTGCCCCTCACGATATTTCAATGATTTTGACTTTGGCCGGGGAAATGCCCAACAAGGTGATGGCCACCGGCGGCTATTACCTGCATCAGGAAATAGCCGACGTCACCACCACCCATCTCGACTTCCCATCGGGACTCAAGGCTCACATCTTCGTATCCTGGCTGCACCCCTTTAAGGAACAAAAGCTGGTGGTCGTCGGCGACTCCAAGATGGCGGTCTTCGACGACACCCTGCCCTGGGGTGAAAAACTACTAATTTATCCCCACAAGATAAACTGGCAGAACCACCAACCGGTTCCTAATCAAGGTCAGCCCGAAACAGTGGTAGTGCCCCAAATCGAACCGCTACGAAACGAGTGCCAGCACTTTTTGGGCTGTATCGCCAACAACGAACAGCCGCTTACCGATGGCTCCGAAGGATTATCCGTATTGGAGATCCTCAAGGCCAGCCAGCGCTTCCTGGACGAAGGCAGGAACCAAGCTCCCCATAAGGCCCTTACTCCCCCTGGCCCGGAAGGCAAACCAATCGATTATTTCGCCCATCCTTCCGCTGTGATCGATGAAGGGTGCCAAATAGGAGCAGGTTGTAAATTTTGGCACTTTTCGCACGTGATGCAAGGATCACGTCTGGGTGAAAACTGCAACATCGGCCAAAATGTGGTGATAGGACCAGATGTGTCCATCGGCCGGGGTTGCAAAGTCCAAAATAACGTAAGCGTCTACAAAGGTGTGACGCTCCAGGACGAGGTTTTTTGCGGTCCATCAATGGTTTTCACCAATGTCATCAACCCGCGGGCCGGGATTAGACGCATGGATGAACTGCTGCCCACCGTGGTCAAGACAGGGGCCAGTTTGGGCGCCAACTGCACCATTGTGTGCGGCAACACCATCGGACGCTACGCATTCGTGGCGGCAGGGGCCGTCGTTACCAAGGACATTAAGGACCACGCCTTGGTAATGGGCAATCCGGCGCGGCAGTCTGGATGGATTTGCTCTTGTGGGGTGAAGCTGGAACCGGACCTGTCCTGCCCCGCGTGTGCCAAACGGTACCGGCAATCAGAGTCCGGCCTGGCTGAAAATGATTGAAGCGGGCCCCTGAATGTTAGCCAAGATCGTTACAGTCGTTGGCGCCCGTCCCCAATTCATAAAGGCCTTTCCCGTTTGCAAGGCTCTTGCCCAGACGGGGATCGAGGAATTTCTGGTTCATACTGGCCAGCACTACGATGCGGTCATGTCCCAAGTCTTCTTCAGTGAATTGAAGCTTCCCGAACCGGACCTGAACCTAGGCGTCGGCTCCGGCCCGCCGGGTTGGCAAACAAGCCAAATGCTGACCGGTCTCGAAAAAGTTTTGACCGAGCAACGACCAGACCTGGTGTTGGTTTATGGCGACACCAACTCGACCCTCGCGGGCAGTTTGGCCGCTTTGAAAATGCAACTGCCCTTGGCCCATGTGGAAGCTGGCCTTCGTTCTTTCAACCGATCCATGCCCGAAGAGCATAACCGGGTACTAACGGACCATGCGGCTGACCTGCTTTTCTGCCCCACCCCCACCGCCGTGGACAATCTTGCCAACGAGGGCATCACCGAAGGGGTCCACCTGGTGGGGGACACCATGCTGGACGCTGTCCTGGCGTTTGTCGAGCAACTTGGAGATGCATCGAGGCTTGCAAGCGGATTGGGGCTGGAGCCGGAGGCTTATGCGGTCTGCACCCTCCACAGGCCCTACAACGTTGACGACCCCGAAGTATTCAGGGATATCCTTCAGGCCATAGGAACTTCCCCCCTGCCTGTCGTGTTCCCCGTGCATCCCCGCACGAGGGCCAGATTGGAGGCCCTGGGCCAGGATTATTCCAAGCGCCAGCCTTCCCTCATACTCACCGAGCCCTTGGGTTACTTGGATATGCTCGCCCTGGTGAGAGGCAGCCGCCTGGTCCTCACCGATTCCGGCGGCCTTCAGAAAGAAGCCTATTTTTTAGGCAGGCCCTGCCTAACCATCAGGCCTGAAACCGAATGGCTGGAAACCCTGGAGGATGGCTGGAACACTGTGCTAGGATCAAATGGCTCCGGCATACATCAAGCAATCCTCAATTGCCGTCCGGCGGCAAACAGCCGCCGCGCAACCAAATTCGGCGACGGCCACGCAAGCGAAAAGATCGTGCGAATACTAACGGGCGTGTAAGCCCCCTTAACCCAGATATTTTGAGCTTATGACCAATCAAACAGCCGTCAGCATAGTCATTCCGGCCTATAACGAAGAAAACGCCGTAGCGGATGTTTTATCTGAATTGGTCCGGACCATGCAGGATTCGGGGCTAACTTACGAGATAATCCTGGTGGACGACGGATCCCAAGACGCCACGGCCCAGCGGGCCGCCGAGGTGGAAGGGGTCAAAATTGTGCGGCACAAATGCAACAAAGGCTACGGCGCGGCCCTGAAGACGGGCATTAGGAAGGCCGCATATGACTGGATCTGCATTACCGATGCCGATGGCACCTACCCCAATGAGCAAATCCCCCACCTGACCAATGTCGCAGTTGATCAAGACCATGACATGGTGGTGGGCGCCCGGACAGGCAGCCAGGTGGTCATACCTTTGATGCGTAGGCCAGCCAAGTGGGCCATCCGTCAACTGTGCAGTTTTGTGGCGGGGCAGAAAATACCGGATTT
>JAHJPG010000145.1 GCA_018819925.1 Pseudomonadota bacterium | reverse complement strand
TCTTCGCGCACCGAGCCGTCCTTGTGTTTGCTCTTGACCGTTACCGTCTTGCCGTCCTGATAAACCGTCGCCCAGCCATGCTCGTCCACCTTTACATGGCAGGGGCCCCAATTAACCTCGGTCGCCTCCGCATCCATAACCCCCACGGAAACCCTGCCACTCTTTCCAGGCCGGCATTTATGGTCATCCACGTGGATGACCCAGACGTTTTTGCAACCACTCCCGCAAACGAAAAAAACCTCGATCGGCGAATGGGCCTTGTTGTAAACGCAAGAGGCCTGGGCCGAACCCGCGCCACCCAAGAAAACCACTAGTCCCGCCATGAACACCAAAATCGCACCTACTCGCATCCTTCTTGTTACTCACTGCTCTGGCCATCGAATGCCAGATCGTTCCTTTTCACCCAGAATATGCGGCCGCCGCCGCCCACCGTCATTTGACATCCTGATGCTCAAGCGTTGGATCAAGAACTCTATCAAAAGCACCGGATGGCCTTCCTCTTAAGGTCGTTGGCAAATTTGCGGCAAAGGCTAGGCAGGCAATTAATCACCTATATTACATGGCATATTAATTGCCCCCCCCTGCTTCCGTCAACCAAGCGCCGCGTCTCTGCCCATATCTTGCCCAAAAAACGGAAGGCAAGATAAGAAAAGGTGTCTTTGCCGATCCCTGAGGAAAAAGTTCTTGCTTTATCGGCCCGTGGCCACGCAAAGAACCCGCATAGCCAACCGCCGCAGGACAAGGCGGCAGGCTAACGAGGGCCACAGCTGTAGCCAGGCCTACAGCGAGCCTTAAGCGATGCCGGCAACACAGCCCACGGGCAGTTGGCGAAGCCGCACCAAAAAAAACGGCGGCCCCCCTCGGGAGGCCGCCACCGCAAGGTGCGAGGGGGCAGGCTACTTATAGCAGCAGAACACCTTGCTTTGCAGAATCTCCACCTTGTCGTTCAAAAAGCGGGAGTTGTAGCCGCCGTTGCGCAGGATGTTGTAGCCCATCTCCGCCCTCAGGCCGGTGCGGCAGTGGGTGACGATCTCCTTGTCCTTGGGCAGCTCGCCCAGGCGGGCGCTAAGTTCGTCCACCGGGATGTTCTTGGCCCCGGGCACCGTGCCCCCGGCGGTTTCAGCCCGGGTGCGCACGTCCAGGATAATCTTGCCCTTGGGCTGGTTGCGCACGATGTTCATGAACTCGTCGCCGGTGATCTCCCCCGGGTGGGGCCGGGGCAGGTAGAAGATCTTGGTGCTCACCATATCCCGCTGGATGGGGCCGTTGTTTTTCACCCAACCGTCGTAGCCGCCCTTGAGAACGGCCACGTTCTGGTATCCCCAGGAGCCGACGGCCTTGGAGATATCCTTGAGGCTGTCCAGATCGGTGCCGCCGGAATAGAGGATGATGTAGGCCTTGCGATCCAGAGGGAACTGCTCGCGCTCGGCGATGATCTTATCCTTGGCAATGGCCACCGCGCCCTGCACGTGGCCCTTCTTGGCGGCCTCGACCCCACGGGTGTCGATGACCACGATGTATCCCAAGCGTTTCTTAACGAAATCAGAGGTGGTCAGGACCGGGTGACCGGCCTTCTTCCAAGCAGGGATGCCGGCGTGGAAGACCTTGACGTTGGTGTAACCCTTCTTTTCCGCCAACCTGGCGGCCATGGGCGAGAGCACTCATCTGAAGCCCTGGCAGTAGAAGATCACCAGTTGGCTCTTGTCCTTGGGCAGTTTGCCCATCATGTCGGGCATCTTGGGGAAGGGGATGTTGATGGAGGTGGGAATGTTGCCCTCGTTGAAGCGGATGGGCGGGCGCGAATCCACCAGGGTGTAGCCGCCCTTGTCCGGACCCTTGGCCACCAGGGCGGCCAGTTCCTTGACCTCCATCATTTGGCTGTCCGGCACCTTGATTTTGGGCTTGGCCACGATGGCGGTGGCCACCAAGTCCGAGCCCTGCTTGACGTAACTCACCCGAACCGGGATGGGCTTCTTGAGGGCCTTGAGGTCGGGAACGTTCTCCACCGTGGTCTGGGGAGTGAACTTGAGAATGATGTTTTTGCCCGGGGCCACCATCACCGAAATGGACTTGGCCTTGCCCGAGCGGCTTTGGAAGTCGCCGGCCACCACGTTGTCCATCTTGTTGATCTCGGCATGGCACTTCAGGCACTTTTTGTCGGCCATGACCTCGGCCGAGGCTGGACCGGCCGGGGCCAGGGCAGCCATCGCCCCGGCGGCCAGGGCCAGGGCGGGCCAGGCCACGCGCCTAAGAGCTCTTGCAATCATAAATCTACCTCCGTGCTTGATCTTGGGAGCACGCCGGACCGGCTGCCATCTCCGGCCCGGCCTGTAAATCGCGCCTTAACATCTGCTCACCCTCTAGAGACGAGGTGGCGCCATAAAGCAACAGCAACACCCATGCCAGCATTGGCCGCATCAATTATCATGCTGTTTTTCGGTTGATTAACCCGATGCCACACCCCCAGGATTTGTCCGAACAAAAGAACTTTGTGTTAAGTTTTTTAACATGTGCTAATGTTTGGGCTGAATACTGAACGTTTGCCACAGGGCGCGGCAAGCCCCATCCCGTGGCTGCCCGGCCAGGCTGCTAGCTGGTTTCAGCTTTTAATTTGCAGGGATATGGCCCCAGGACCGGCCAGCCCCCCAGGCAAAAGCCACCCTCGAACCATGGTGGCGGCGCTCAGTTGGCAGGTGTTTTGCTTAAACCAGGGGCAGGCAGCAAGGCCCTATCAGTCCCCCGGCGGGGACAGCGATTGCAACACGTTGTTTATCATTACTTTATCGGCGTTGTTTGTCCCAAAACCATACTTTATCGGCGTTGTTTGTCCCAAAACCATGTTAACGGTTAGCTGTAACCTTAACGGTTATTAATTAACACCGGCGGCGCTCAATGGATATTACTCCCTATTGGAAAACGGTGATGGACACCATGCAGGACGGCCTGCTGGTGGTGGACGACTTCGGCTCCATCGTGGCCATGAACCCGGCGGCCGAGGACCTCACCGGCTACCCCCAAGACGAGCTGGTGGGCCGCAACTGCAAGGTGCTGGGCTGCACCGGCTGCACCATCGTGGGCCAGGGGCCCGGGGTCAAGTGGTGCCAGTTGTTCGTGGATGGTTCGGTGAGGGCCAAGCGCTGCACCATCACCAACAAGGACGGCCGCCAGGTGGACGTTATCAAGCGCGCCTCGGTGCTCAAGGATGAAAACGGCCAAGCCCTGGGCGCGGTGGAGACGCTCATCGACATCAGCGAGTTGGCCAAGAAAGAGCAGGAAATCACCGACCTGCGCCGCACCCTGCGGGGTCAGGAGGACGGCCGCTACGGCATCCTGGGGCGCAGCGAGGCCATGCGCCGCCTGTTCGACTTGGTGGAGAACGTGGCCGCCAGCGAAGCCCCGGTGCTAATCCACGGCGAGAGCGGCACCGGCAAGGAGCTGGTGGCCCGGGCCATTCACCAACTGGGCCCCCGCCGGGACGAGCCCTTCATCAAGGTGAACTGCGCCGCCTTGAACCAGAGCCTTTTGGAGAGCGAGTTGTTCGGCCACGTGCGCGGGGCCTTCACCGGGGCCGAGCGCACCCGGGTGGGGCGCTTCGAGGCGGCCCACGGCGGCGACATCTTCCTGGACGAGATCGGCGACGTGCCCCTGGCCACCCAGGTCAAGCTGCTCAGGGTGCTGGAGAACCGGGAGATAGAGCGGGTGGGCGACCACCAGCCCATCGAGGTCAACGTGCGCATCATCACCGCCACCAACCAGGATCTGGAGCGCCTCATCGCCCAAGGCGAGTTCCGCGAGGATCTTTTCTACCGCATCAACGTGGTGCCCCTGAACGTGCCGCCCCTGCGCCGCCGCCTGGAGGACGTGCCGCTCATCGCCAACGACATGATCCGGCGCATAGCCCTAAAGAGCGGCAAGCCCATCAGCGGAGTGACCCCCGGGGCCATGGAGCGGCTGCTGGCCTACTCCTGGCCGGGCAACGTGCGCGAGCTCATCAACGCCATCGAGTACGCCTTCGTGCTCTGCCCCGGCGGGCTCATCGCCGGCGAGCACCTGCCCCCCAAGATCGCCGGTGGCCAGTCCCAGCCGGCCCACCGCCGGGGGCGGCCCTCCTTGGACCGCCAGCACCTGGTGGATGTGCTCCGGCAGTGCGGGGGAAACCAGTCCCAGGCCGCCCGGGTGCTGGGGGTCAGCCGGGTCACGGTGTGGAAGCGCATCCGGGACTACGGCATAAACCTGCGCACCGACATCGTTTAAAATTATTTTTCCCTCCGGGCCGTAGCCCGGCTGCGCCAGCCGCCGACAACGCAGCATGGCGCTTCCTGGCGAAGCCGCGTTTGCCCGAACGCGTTTTGTGGTATTATCGTGTAATACCAATACCGACGCGGGGGAACTGATGCGGGTTTGGCTGATGCTTTTGGCCCTGTTGGCCTGCCTGGCCGTCCCGGCGGCGGCCGCCGAGCCCCTCACTGTGGGGGTGTCCATCCCGCCCCAGGCCTGGCTGGTGAAGCAGGTGGGCGGCGAGTACGTCAAGCCGCTGGTTTTGCTGCCCCCGGGGGCCAGCCCCGCCACCTACGAGCCCAGCCCCCGCCAACTGGCCAAACTCAGCGGAGCCAGGCTTTACCTGGCCGTGGGGGTGCCCTTTGAGAGCGCCTTTCTGCCCCGGCTCAAGGCCAAGCTGCCCGGGCTGAAGGTGGTGCCCATGCAGGCGGGCATAACCCCGCGCCGCCTGGAGGGCCGAGGCCATGGCCACCAGGGCCAGGAGTTGCCGGGCCACGGGGCCGGAGCTCCGGACCCCCATGTGTGGCTGAACCCCCGCCTCGCCCGGACAATGGCCGCCAACACCGCCCAGGCCCTTATTAAACTAGACCCGGCCCACGCCGGCGCCTACCGGGCCAACCTCGCGCAAGTGCAGGCCAAGCTCACCGAATTGGACGCCGAGCTGGCCCGCGCCCTGGCCCCCCTCAAGGGCCGCACCGTGCTGGTGTTTCATCCGGCCTACGGCTATCTGCTCGACGCCTACGGCCTGAGGCAGGAAGCGGTGGAGTTGGAGGGCAAGGACCCCGGCCCACGCCGCCTGGCCGGGCTCATCGACGAAGCCAGGGCCGAGGGCGTCAAGGCGATCTTCGTGCAGCCCCAGTTCAACCCGGCCAGCGCGGCCACCGTGGCCCGGGCCATCGGGGGGGTGGTGGTAAGCCTGGACCCCCTGGCCTATGATTACATGGACAACCTGCGGACCCTCGCCGCCAAGATAGCCCGGGGCCTGCAATAATCAAATCTTCCCTGGGGGGCCAGGCCGAGCATGAACGAACCCGCCCAAGTCGATCTGTTCTTTTCCCTGGTGCTGGCCTTGTTCTGGGAGGCGGCCCCCTTCCTGCTGCTGGGCTCGCTGGTGGGGGCGGTGGTGGAGTGCTACCTGAGCCGGGAGCTCTTGGCCCGCCACCTACCCAAGGGCCGGGTGGGGGCGGTGTTCCTGGGCCTGGGGGCGGGCATGATCTTGCCCACCTGCGAGTGCGGGGTGGTGCCGGTGGTGCGCCGCCTGCTGGACAAGGGGGTCCCCCCCTCCACGGCCCTCACCTACATGCTGGCCGCCCCGGTGATAAACCCGGTGGTGCTCATCTCCACCTACGTGGCCTTTCAGGGGCGCTGGTCCATGCTCTTGGGCCGGGTGATGCTGGTGGCCATCACCGCCGGGGCGGTGGGCTTTTACTTCAGCCGCCGCTCCACAGGCGACATCGTGCGCCCGTCCTCCCTGCTCCCGGCCCAGCCTCGGATTCAATCCCTGGGGGTGATGCTCCCCGCCGAGCCACCCCACGAGGCGGGCTGTCGCTGCGGCTGCGGCCACGGCCACGCCACCCAGCAAAAGGGAATTGTGCGCATCTTGGTGCGCACCGCCGAAGAGTTCATGCACATGTCCCTGTACCTGTTGGCCGGGGCCTTGGCCGCGGCGGCCGTAAAGGCCTTCCTGCCGGTTTCGGTGCTGGCCGTGGTGCAGGACAACCTCTTGCTGTCCGTGGCCGCCTTGATGGGCCTGGCGGTGCTGCTCTCGGTGTGCTCCGAGGCCGACGCCTTCGTGGCCGCCTCCTTTTTGGGCTTCCCCCCGGCGGCCCAGCTCTCCTTCATCGCCCTGGGGCCCATGCTGGACCTCAAGCTGCTGGCCATGTTCGGAGGCGCCTTCCGCAAGCGGGTGGTGCTGGTGCTGGCCGCGTTGCCCACGGTCCTGGTCTTCGGCCTGTCTTTGGTCTGGGGGTGGCTGTGGTGGTAGTAAAGCCCAACCGCCTCTTCGCCTCCCTGGAGGGCCTGATCCTGGCCGGGCTGGGCCTGTTCATGCTGGTCTTGTCCTTCAGCCAGGACTACTGGATGCTCTTGAACCCCAAGTTCCGCTGGCTCACCGGCAGCGCCGGGGGCCTGTTGGTGCTCTGCGGCCTGGCCGCGGCCCTGGCCCCGGGGCGGCGGGCCGGGCCGCTTAAGCCGCTGGTGTTGGCCGCCCTGCTGCTGGTGTGCCTGGCCTGGGACCGGGGGGCCTTTTCCCAGCCCGGCGCGGGAGCCGGAGCAGGGCCCTTCACCTCGGCCCAAAAGCAGCAGATCGCCTCCCGGGTGACTCGGGACGGCCATGAGTACATCAAGATCAACCTGGCGGAGCTGTTTACACTGGCTGAAAATGGCGCGCCGGAAAAACTAAACCAGCGCTACGTGTTCCGGGCCCAGGTGGTGGAAACCCCCAAACTCAAGGCCCAAGGCCTGTTCGCGGTGGTGCGCCTGAGCGTGTACTGCTGCCTGGCCGACGCGGTGTGGGTGGGCTTCCTCACCGCTCCCCCGGAGGCCGCCTTCCCGCCCATGGGCTCCTGGGTGGCGGTGTACGGCAAGCTGCGGCCCCGGCCGGGCGCGCCGGAGAAAAGCGAATCCCAGCTGGACAGCCGCACCAACCGGGTGAGCGCCATCAACCAGCGCTTTTTGTTCAAGGCCGACAAGGTGACGCCCATCCAGCCCATGGCCGTGCCCTATATGTTCGAGGCCAGGCGTCAGGAGCCGTATGCTTATTAGTCCGGATTCGCCGGACGGCCGGGGGCCGGGTTGCCCCCCTTGCCTCAACCACCGCCAAAAGGTAAGGTATGGCCGCAACCAGTTGCGGCCATGAACCTTTTCTCCCGAGGCGCACGTGAATCCAGAAGAACGGCGGCTTTTGGCGGTGACCTGCTTCGGCCACTTTTTGTCCCACTACAACATGCTGGTCTTCCCCTCGGTGGCCGTGCCATTGGCGGCCATGCTGGGCCTGCCCCTGGGCGCGGTGCTGCAACTTAGCCTGTATCAATACCTGCTGTTCGGGATCACCGCCCTGCCCTGGGGCCTGGCCTGCGACCGCTTCGGGGCCAAGCCCCTGCTGGTGCTGTTCTTCCTGGGGGCCGGCCTCTGCGGCCTGGCCGCCGCCCTGGTTATCACCGACCCCTTCCTGCTCACCCTGGCCCTGGCCGGGGTGGGCCTGTTCTCGGGCTGTTACCACCCCGCCGGCCTGGGCCTGGTGGCCCGGGGCATAAAGCGCATCACCCGGGGCATGGCCTACAACGGCATCTTCGGCAACCTGGGCCTGGGGGCCGCCCCCCTGTTCACCGGCCTGGCGGTCTGGCTGTGGAGCCCACGGGCCGCCTTCGTGGCCATGGGGGTGCTCAACCTCATAGGCTGCGCAACCATGCTGCTGCTCAAGGTGGATGAGCCCGCCCGGGCCCAGGGCCAACAGGCCCGCAGCGCCCAGGGCCTGGTGGGGCCGTTTGTCATCCTGCTGGCGGCCATGATGTTGGGCGGTTTCACCTACCGGGGCATGACCGTGACCCTGCCCGCCTACCTGGAGTTTCAGGGACCGGAGCTCTTGGCCTGGTTCCAGGCGGTGGCCGGGGCCGGCATCTCTGGCAACCTCATGGCCACCATCGTCACCAGCGCCATCTTCACCGTCGGGGCCTTCGGCCAGTTGGCCGGGGGCTGGCTGGGCGAGCGGGTGGATCCCCGCTGGGGCTACTTCACCTTCCACGCCATCAGCTTGCCGGCGGTGCTGTTCATGGCCTGGGCCAGCAACCTGCCCCTGGCCCTGTTGGCCATGGTCTACACCTTTTTCCTCATCGGCATGCAGCCCATGGAGAACACCCTGGTCAGCCGCCTTAGCCCCCCGGCCTTCCAGCACACCGCCTATGGGGTGAAGTTCGTGTTGGCCTTCGGCATCGGGGCCCTGGCCGTGGAGCTGGCCGGCCTGGCGCAGGAATCCTGGGGCCTGAGCGCGGTGTACCTGGGCCTCGCCGGTTCCACCGCCCTGATACTCCTTGCCATTCTGCTGCTCATCGCCCGCACCCCCAAGATGAACCCGGCCTGAGCCGGGAGCGAGCGCCACAAAAAAACCGGAGACCCCTTGGCGGGGCCTCCGGCTGTTTTAGTTGTTGCGCCCGGTTCTAGCCCTTAAGGCTGAACTTCTCGGCGATGACGTCGTAGTAGGCCTTTTCGGAGACCTCGCCCCAGACGCCCACCTGCTTCTGGAACTTCTTGAAGGCGGCATGCACCTTGCCTGCCTGCTTGTCCTTGGCCGCGATCTCGTCCAAGGTCTCGTAGGCCATGGTGCGCAGCTTGGCCAGCACATCGGCGGGGAAGCGCACCAGGTTCACATGGTGCTTGGTGATCAGCTTCTCCAGGGCCGCGCCGTTGTCGGCGTTGAAGCCGGCCAGCATCCAGTTGTAGGTCTCGGCGCAGGCCATGTCCAGCATGGTCTGGTATTCCTTGGGCAGCGCGTCAAAGGCCTTCTTGTTGAAGAAGTTCTCCAGCACGGTTCCCGGCTCGTGCCAGCCGGGATAGTAGTAGTACTTGGCCACTTTGTAGAAGCCCATGATGTAGTCGTGCAAGGGGCCCACCCATTCGGTGGCGTCGATGACCCCGCGCTCCAGGTTGGTGAAGATCTCGCCGCCCGGGGTGAGCACCACGGTGCCGCCGGCCTTGGCCAGCACCTTGCCGCCCAGGCCGGGGATGCGCATCTTCAGGCCCTTGAAGTCCTCGATGGAGTCGATCTTTTTGTTGAACCAGCCGCCCATCTGCACGCCGGTGTTGCCGGCCGGGCGGGGGACCAAGTTGAAGGGAGCGTAGGTCTCTTCCCACAGCTTCAGGCCGTCGCCGCCCCAGAACCAGGCGGCCATGCCCACCGCGTTGAGGCCGAAGGGCACCGCCGCGAACCACTGGGAGGCGGGGGCCTTGCCGGCCCAGTAATAGGCCGCGCCGCTGCCGGCCTGCACCGTGCCGTTGCTCACCGCCTCGAAGGAGCCGAAGGCGGGCACCAACTCGCCGGCGGCATACACCTTGATCTCGAACTGGCCGCCGGACATCTCCTTGACGCGTTTGGCCATGCGCTCCGCGCCGGTTTGCAGATAGGGCAGCTTTGGTGGCCAAGTGGTGACCATTTTCCACTTGATCTTCTTCTTGGCCAGCACCGCCGGGGCCGAAACCGCAGTGGCAGCCGCGGCTGCCGCGGCGCCTACGCCGGCCTTTTTCAAAAAGTCGCGTCTTTTCATTCGCTCTCCTCCTGCGTGTTTAAACGCCAGGCCGCGCGTGGCCGCGGCCCATCCACCAGGTTAGCGCGTGGCGCGAACTCCCCAGGGGCCGCGCCCCATACAGACACATCCATATTGTGTAATACAAAAGACCCACCGGACACAACCCCGCCATGCCCGATCGGCTTAATTGCTGTAGACCACCTTGGGCAGCCAAGTGGCCAACTCCTGCCAATAGGCCACGATGAAAAGGCCGATCAATTGCAGGATCACAAAGGGAATGATGCCCCGGTAAATATGGCCGGTCTTCACCTCGGGCGGAGTAACGCCCTTTAGATAGAACAGGGAGAAGCCGAATGGAGGGGTCATGAAGGAGGTCTGGAGGTTGACCGCCAGAAGCACGCAGATCCACAGAGGGTCGAAGTGGAACTCCTCGATGAGGATGGGCACCAGCACCGGCACGTGGATGAAGGTGATCTCGATAAAGTCCAGCACGAAGCCCACCAGGAAGATCACCGCCATGACGATGACCAGAACCATCATCGGGCTGTAAAGGTGGGCCATGTGGGTCAAGAAGTTGCGCACCAGGTCGTCGCCGTTAAGCTCGCGGAAGGTCAGGCCGAAGGCGGCCGCCCCCACCAGGATGATAAAGACCATGCAGGTGAGCTTGGTGGTGGCCTGCATCACCTCCCGGAGCACGGTGATGTTGAACCTTTTGTTCCAGACGGCCAAAATCACCGCCCCCATGCTGCCCACCGCCGCCGCCTCGGTGGGCGAGGCCACGCCCGCGAAGATGGAGCCCAACACCGCCATGATGAGGAACAGGGGGGGGAAAAGGGCCCGGGCCACCCGCAGGTAGAACTGCACGCGGCTCAGGGCGTCCAGCGCTTCGTCCCGGGGGATGGGCGGGGCAATGTCTTTTCTTATGTTGGTGATGATGATGATGTAGATGATGTACAGGGCCACCAGGATCAGGCCCGGGAAGATGGCGGCCATGAACAGATCGCCCACCGGCACCTGCACGATGGTGCCCAAAAGCACCAGGACGATGGACGGGGGGATGATCTGGCCCAGGGTGCCGGAGGCGGCCACCGTGCCGCAGGCCAGCTCCTTCTGGTAGTTGCGCCTGAGCATGGTGGGCACGGCCAACAGACCCATGGTCACCACCGTGGCCCCCACGATGCCGGTGGAGGCCCCCAGCAGGGCGCCCACCACCACCACGCTGATGGCCAGGCCGCCGCGCATGCGGCCGAAGAGCCGGCCCATGGTGTCAAGCAGTTCCTCGGCCAGACCGCTACGCTCCAGGGTCACCCCCATGAAAATGAACAAGGGCACCGCGATCAGCACCACGTTGTTCATCACCCCCCAGATGCGCATGGGCAACAGGTTGAAAAAGTCGAACCCCGAGCCGATGAGCCCGAAGCACAGGGCGGTGCCCATGAGGGTGAAGGTGACCGGGAAGCCGGCCATGAGCCAGATGGTCAGGGCCAGGAACATCCACCCCGCAAGGTATTCCTCGAACATCAGGCGGCCTCCCGGTCCGGCGCATCATGGCCGGTGATGATCAGGAGGCTTTTGATGAACAGGCTGATACCTTGCAGCCAGACCAGGGCGAACCCGAAGGGGATCATGCTCTTGAGTATGAAGCGCAGAGGGATGCCTCCGGGGTCGGGAGAGCCCTCCAGGACGGCAAAGGAATTTTCCACGAAGCCAAGGGAGGTGATGACGATCAGGTAGCAGCCGGGGAAGAGGAAAAGCAGGCAACCGATGAAGTTGATCCAGGCCTGGGCCTTGGTGCTAAGTTTTTGATAGATGATGTCCACCCGCACGTGGCTGTCGTGCAGCAGGGTGTAGCCCGCCCCGACCAGGAAGATGAAGGCGAACAGGTGCCATTCCAACTCCTGGGTGAAGACAAAGCTTATTTGGAAAACGTAGCGCATGACCACGTCCCCGAAGACCACCACCACCAAAAGGGCGGTGACCCAGGAGACGAAACGGCCCACGTATTCATTGATCGTGTCGATGCCGGCTGCGAGGCTTCTAAGGGCGTTCATGCCAAGGCTCCGGGCGGCTGGAGATGTTTACCCATAAAACCCCGCCCGGCCTTCCGGGCGAGGCAACGTGTGACAATACCACAGTTATCGCCATTTGTAACCCAAAGCTCTTCAGGCCGCAAGGAGGCTTTTGTTTCACTTGGTGAAACGCCTTTTAGGCTGGCGGGGAGGTCCAGGCCGGTCCTGTCTGGCATAAAGAACCTTGGCAGGAGCCCCGGAAACCGGCATTATCGTAATGAAGTATTATATTTTTTTTGGGGAGACGGCCGGAATGCAGAGCACTTGGGGCAAAACCATGACGCGTTGGGCGGTGACGCTCATTACCCTCTTGAGCTTGCTGGCCTTGGCTGGCGGGGCCATGGCCGCGGTGGACGACACCCCTCCGGACAAGTTCATCATGAAGATCAAACAGCCATGGACCGGCGACCTGCCGGACATGGAAAAGCGCCGGACCATCCGCGCCCTGGTCACCTACAACAAAACCCACTATTTCCTGGACGGCGCCCGCGAGCGTGGCCTCACCTACGAGGCCATGCGCATGTACGAAAAGTTTCTCAACCAGCAGTTGGCCAAGCAGGGCAAGAAAAAGAAGCACCTCAAGGTGCATATAATTCTCATTCCCGTGGCCCGGGACAAGCTGCTTTCCTACCTGGTGCAGGGCAAGGGAGACATCGCCGCCGCCAACTTGACCGTTACTTCGAAGCGGCTGAAGCAGGTGGATTTCTGCGCCCCCTTTTCCAATGAAGTAAACGAAGTGGTGGTCACCGGCCCCGGCGCCCCGGTGCTTAAAAACTTGGACGACCTCTCCGGCAAGACGGTCTACGTGCGGCGCTCCAGCAGCTATTTCGAGAATTTGACCAAGCTCAACCGGCAGTTCAAGAAAAAGGGCCTCAAGCCGGTGAAGATAGAGTTGGCCGACGAGAACCTGGAAACCGAGGACATCCTGGAGATGGCCAACGCCGGCCTGGTGCCCATAACCGTTGCCGACAGCCACTTGGCCGTCTTTTGGTCCAATATCTTCAAAAAGATCAAGGTCCATGACAAGCTGGCCCTGGCCAAGGGGGGCAAGATCGCCTGGGCGGTGCGCAAGGGCAGCCCCAAGCTCATGAAGTCCATCAACGCCTTCGTGAAAAAGAACAAGCAGGGCACCTTGATGGGCAACATCCTCATCAAACGCTATTTGGAAAGCACCAAGTGGGCCAAGAACGCCCTCACGCCGGAGAACATCGAGCGGTTCGACCGCACCCCGGTCTCGCCGTTGCGCCTGCCCTTCGCCTCGGGGCTTACCCTGCTTGGAGCGCACGAGAGCGAGAGTACGCGCTACGCCTACTCGGATCTGGCGGAGGCCTTGCGTCTCCACGGCTCACAGCCGCGCCTCGACATGGCTGAATTGTTCCGCCGCATGGTGTTCAACATCCTGGTCCTCAACGACGACGACCATCTACGCAATCACGGCTTCATCCACGACGGCGCGGGCTGGCGGCTGTCGCCGCTCTATGACGTCGTGCCCAAGCCTCAGGTCGGCCTCGACCGCCGCCTGGTTCTCGGCGTCGGGCTCGAGGGCCGGACGGCGACGCTCGACAACGCCCTGTCCAACGCCACCGCCTTCGGTCTCTCGACCGAAGAGGCCGGTGCGATCATCGAGACCTTGCGCGCGACCGTAAATGGAGCCTGGCGCGAGGCTTTCACGGCCGCAGGCCTCGGACCCGATCTGCAGGCGCGGTTCGCGACCTGCTTTCGTCAGGCCCTGCCCGCCAGCGAGCGTGATGCGGCCGAATGACCATCCTCTGCCATGGCGACCTCCTGAGGTCCGAGGCCGAAGCTCTGGTCAACACGGTCAACTGCGCCGGGGTCATGGGTCGCGGCCTCGCCCTCCAGTTCAAGACTGCGTTCCAGGACAGTTAGGAAGCCTATGCCCGGGCCTGCGAAGCCGGGCAGTTCAGCCCGGCCGAATGTTCGTCTATGACCGCCACCGCCTCGACAACCCGCGCCTCATCATCAACTTTCCAACCAAGCGCCACTGGCGAGACGCGAGCTGGATAGAGGACATCGACGCGGGCCTGATCGATCTCGTTCGGGTCATTCGCGACGCAGAATTCAGTCGATCGCGATTCCTCCCTTGGGAAGCGGCAATCGGGGGGCTGAACTGGTCGGATATGCGGCCCCGCGTCGAGGCGGCGCTGACCGAACTCACCGATGTCCAGACCCTGATCTATGGACCGGGTCGGCGCGACAGGCAGTCTGCATCTGCCGAACAGCACGGGGCCTTAAACCCAAAAGCTGTCCAGAACACCCGCTTAAACTCCATTGTCTTGCGCATCTGGTCCCCGGTTTCGAGACCCCGTTCGGACTGGAATTGCTGGCCACGGTTCGCGGGGTCGCCACGCGAGGCGGATCGAGCACCGCGGACGAAACCGCCTGGGACACTTGGCAGAGGTCTCCTAATCCGCCCGGTCAGCGTCAAATGTCCGCAGAACTCTCTCAGTGAGGCAAAATGTCCGCCCGGGTCACATAAGCGATTAGGCGAAAGCACAATCCGCGGATGCCGTAAGACGCATGCGCAGCCTTCCTCCAGGTCGCGGAGCGTGTCCCGGCCTAGAACCCGAAATCGATCTGGTCGGCGGAGGCCGGTCGCTTGCGCCGT
This sequence comes from Pseudomonadota bacterium, assembly GCA_018819925.1. Classification (GTDB taxonomy): domain Bacteria; phylum Desulfobacterota; class Desulfarculia; order Desulfarculales; family Desulfarculaceae; genus Desulfoferula. Next base: position 772 of record JAHJPG010000145.1, on the reverse strand, counting down.
CGGGGCGCCGTCGCCGGCGCGGCCGGCGCTTCAGGCTGCGGTGAGACCCCGCCCACCGCCACGACCGCCGCCTTCTCGGGCTTGCGTCGCGGCGAACGCGAGGTCTGGATCAGCTTCGGCTGCCGGGGCCGGGCCAGCGGTTTGGGGTGCGGCAGGCCGCGGACCGTCCGGGTCGCCTTCCAGGCGGTCAGCTCGCTTTCCCACCAACCTACCCGGTTGGGAGAGATACGCACGGGTTCGGGGAAATCCCCGACCTGTTGCAGTCGCCATGCGGTCGACCGGCTGAGGCCGGTGACGTCCCTTACCCGATCCCACGGCAACAGCCGGTCTTCCGGCCCGCCCGTCTCGATCGGTCCGCCTTCGGGTTCGAACGTCATGATACGCCTCCAAGCATCCGGTCAGCAGCGGCTTCGAAGACTTCGCAAAGCGCCCGGGCGTCGATCGCGGCATCGACGCAATCGCGCCTCGCCCATTGCCGGATCACCGCCTTGACCGCAAAACTGGCGGCGGGGTCCGCCAACAGTGCCGTGACCGTAGGGGCTTCTGCGGCATCTCGGGTCAAACGGTCAGCCACGACGTCGCCCCCTTGCCGCGGGCGGCGCGGCGGTGCGGATGTCTGAAATCTGCGACCGGGCCCAGTCCCGCAACAGGTTTTGCGGATAGAAGGGCCTGGACCGGATGTGGCGGCACGGGGGACCATTGCCGCCCGTGGACCACAGCCGCGCCAGGGTGGCCGGTTTCAGTCGAATCCCGAACGAGACCAGGAAGGCCG
>JAHJPG010000144.1 GCA_018819925.1 Pseudomonadota bacterium | reverse complement strand
GGGCCGAATAGCTTGGGGAGCGGGACGGTCCCGCCCGCCTGGGCCGCAGACGAGGGGCCGCAAACAGGCCCATATAACAAGGAGGATAGGTAAAGTGGTTTTAACCCCGGATGACAAAGGCGCGATAGTAGAGAAGTTTCAGCGTAAACCGGGCGACACCGGCTCGCCGGAAGTGCAGATCGCCCTTCTGAGCGAGCGCATCAAGTACCTGACCGAGCATTTCAAGGTCCACAAGAAGGACCATCATAGCAGACGTGGCCTGCTAAAGTTGGTAGGCCAACGCCGCCGTATGCTCAACTACCTTAAGCGTAAGGAAATTGAGCGTTATCGAGCGGTTATCAAGGAGCTGGGCATCCGTAAGTAAGCCTTGCTCCGTGTAGGAAGTGGGAAGAGAGAGATGATAAAAAAGGTATCGACGACGATCAACGGTTTAGAGTTCTCTATCGAGACCGGCAAGATCGCCAAGCAGGCCGGCGGCGCGGTATGGGTGACCTACGGCGAAACCGTGGTCCTGGTGACCGCCACCGGGGACAGCAACATGCGCGAGGGCATCGATTTTTTGCCCCTCACCGTGGACTACCAGGAGCTGTCCTTTGCCGCGGGCCGCATTCCCGGCAACTTTTTCCGGCGCGAAATGGGCCGGCCCAGCGAGAAGGAGACCCTGACCAGCCGGCTAATCGACCGGCCGGTGCGTCCCCGGGTGCCCAAGGGCTGGAGCTATGAGACCCAGATCATAGCCAACGTTTACTCGGCCGACCGTGTCAACGAGCCCGACGTGCTGGCCGTGACCGGCGCTTCCGCCGCCCTGTGCATCAGCGACGTGCCCTTCGACGGCCCCATGGCCGGGGTGCGGGTAGGCAGGGTTGACGGCGAGTTCGTGGTCAACCCCACCGCCGCCCAGCGAGCCCTCAGCGACCTGGACATCATCGTGGCCGGCAGCCGCGACGCGGTGGTCATGGTGGAAGGCGGCTCCGAGCTGCTGCCCGAGGATGTGGTGCTGGAAGGCATCTGGTTCGGCCACAAGGCCATGCAGCCCCTGCTGGACATCCAGGAGGAGCTGATGGCCGCGGTGGGCAAAGCCAAGCGCGAGTTCACCAAGCCGGTGGAGGACACCGAGCTCAAGGCCAAGGTGGCCGAGCTGGCCGCCGAGGGCGTCAAGAAGGTGCTGTCCACCGTGCCCAAGCTGGAGCGCTACGGCGTCAAGCGCGCGGTGAAAAAAGAGGTGGTCGCCGCCATGGGCGAAGAGGCCGCCGGCCGCGAAGGCAAGGTCAAGGACATGGTCGAGGACCTGGTCTCCGACGGCATGCGCTCCATGATCCTGGAGCAAGGCCGCCGGGTGGACGGGCGCGACTTCGTCACGGTCCGCCCCATCTCCTGCGAGGTGGGCATTCTGCCGCGCACCCATGGCTCGGCCCTGTTCACCAGGGGCGAGACCCAGGCCATCGTCACCACCACCCTGGGCACCAGTGGCGACGAGCAGCGCATCGAGTCGGTCACCAAGGAAGACAGCTTCCGCGACTTCCTGCTGCACTACAACTTCCCGCCCTTCTGCGTGGGCGAGGCCAAGATGCTGCGCGGCCCCGGCCGCCGGGAGATTGGTCACGGGGCCCTGGCCCGGCGCAGCCTGCAAAAGATCCTGCCGGCCAAGGATGTGTTCCCCTACACCATCCGGGTGGTCAGCGACATCACCGAGTCCAACGGCTCCTCTTCCATGGCCAGCGTGTGCGGCGGCTCCTTGTCCATGATGGACGCCGGCGTGCCGGTGAGCCAGGCGGTGGCCGGCGTGGCCATGGGCCTGATAAAAGAGGGCGACAAGACCGCGGTGCTCACCGACATCGTGGGCGACGAGGACCATCTGGGCGACATGGACTTCAAGGTCACCGGCAGCGCCCAGGGCGTGGCCGCGGTGCAGATGGACATCAAGATCTCCGGCATCAACAAGGAGATCATGGCCCAGGCCCTGGCCCAGGCCAGAGACGGCCGCCTGCACATCCTGTCCAAGATGACCGAGGCCATCAACCAGCCCCGGGGCGCCATCAGCGACTGGGCCCCGCGCATCACCACCATCAAAATCCCGGTGGAGCGCATCAAGGACATCATCGGTCCCGGCGGCAAGATCATCCGCGGCATGCAGATGGAGACCGGCGCCAAGATCGACGTGGAGGACGACGGCACGGTGCATGTGGCCGCCGTTGACGGCGAGGCCGGCGCCCGGGCCCTGGCCATGATCAAAGACCTGACCCAGGACGTCGAGGAAGGCGCGGTCTACGAGGGCACCGTGGTCAAGATCATGGACTTCGGCGCGTTCGTGGAGATAATCCCCGGCCGTGACGGCCTGGTGCACATCAGCGAACTGGACCACACCCGGGTGCGCTCGGTCACCGACGTGCTCAGGGAAGGCGACAAGGTCAAGGTCAAGGTCCTGGGAGTGGACGACCGGGGCAAGATTCGCCTGAGCCGCAAGGCCCTGTTGCCTCCGCCCGAGGGTGGCCCCCAAGACGACCAACGTCCGCCCATGCGCGGCGGAGACCGTCCCCGGCGTGACTAATACAACGTGGTAAACAAAACCGTACTCGATAACGGAGTCCGTCTGGTCACCGAGAAGCTGCCCAATGCTTACTCGGTGACCGCGGGCTTATGGATGGAGGTCGGCTCCCGCGACGAGGAACCGGCCCAGGGCGGCATCAGCCACTTCATCGAGCACATGGCCTTCAAGGGCACCGCCCGGCGCGACGCCCTGGCCATAGCCCGAGAGTTGGACCGCCTGGGTGGATTGGCCAACGCCTTCACCTCCAGGGAAACAACCTGCTTCCATGCCCGCACTCTGGCCGAGCATCTGGGCACCATCACCGACCTGCTCACCGATATCTTTCTGCACCCGGCCTATGATCCCGCCGAGGTGGAGCGTGAGCGCCAGGTGATCCTGCAAGAGATTTGCGCGGTGGAAGACACCCCCGACGAGTTGGTGCATGTGTTGTTCGGGCTGAATTTCTGGCCCGACAATCCCCTGGGCCGGCCGGTTCTGGGCAGCACCGAGAGCGTGGGGGCCATCAGCCGCCAGGATCTGGTGGATTACCTGGCCGCGAGCTACGCCCCGGCCAATCTGGTGGTGGCGGCGGTGGGCCAGTTGGAGCACCAGGAGTTTGTGGATCTGGTGGGCCCGGCCTTGGCCGAGCTGCCCATTCTGCCTCCCCGCCGGCCCCGCAAGCTTCCGGAGGGGAAACCCGGCCTGGTGGTGCAGCCGCGCCAGTGCGAACAGGTCCACGTGGCCATGGGAGCCCCGGGCCCCTCGGCCACCCACCCCGACCGTTTCGCCGCCGCCTTGCTCAACGTGATCCTGGGCGGCAACATGAGCTCGCGCCTGTTTCAGGAGGTGCGCGAAAAGCGCGGTCTGGCCTATGCGGTGTTCAGCTACCTGAGCACCTACAGCGACGCCGGCCTCTTTGGGGTCTACATGGGCGTGGCCCCGGGCCGCTCCCCGGAGGCCCTCAGGGTGGTGCGGGCGGAGTTGGCCCGGCTGGCCGTGGAGCCGGTGAGTGAGGAGGAGTTGGAGCACGCCAAGGAGCACACCAAGGGCTCCATACTGTTGGGGGCCGAAAGCCCCGACAGCCGCATGTTCCGCCTGGCCCGCAACGAGTTCAACTTTGGCCGCGACGTGACCTTGGAAGAGGTGGTGGCCCAGATCGAAGCGGTGCAGGTGAGCGACCTCACCCGCGTGGCCGCGCAATTCCTCGACCCGGATAAACTGGGCATCACGGTTTTGGGCCCGGCCGACGCCGAGGGCCTGGCCAAGGGGACGCGGGCATGAGCCGGCCCCAGGTGCTGATAAAGCGCCTGGCCCACGGCCAAGGCCTGAAGCTGCCCGCCTACGAAAGCGAGCTGGCCGCCGGCCTGGACCTGCCCGCCGCGGTTCAGGAAACCATCAGCATTCAGCCGGGGGGCATCGTCATGGTGCCCACCGGCTTGTCTTTGGCCATACCCCCCGGATTCGAGGGCCAGGTGCGGCCCCGCTCGGGACTGGCCATCAAAAAAGGCCTTACCGTGGTCAACGCTCCGGGCACCATCGACGCCGACTACCGGGGCGAGGTCATGGTGGGGCTTATCAACCTGGGGCCGGCGGCGGTGGATGTCGCCCGGGGCGAGAGGGTGGCCCAACTGGTCATCGCCCCGGTTACCCAGGCCCGGCTGGAAGAGGTGGACGAGCTTCCCGCCAGCCAGCGGGGCCACGGCGGCTTCGGCTCTACCGGTAAATAACCCGTTGTCTCTCACCTTTTGCACCTTGGCCAGCGGCTCCAAGGGCAACTGCATCTACGTTTCCGCCGGCGAGGGCGCCCTGCTCATCGACTGCGGCCTCTCCGCCCGTGAGACGGTGCGTCGCCTTGAAGCCCAGGGCCTGCCGGTGCACGCCATCAAGGCCATCATAATCACCCACGAACATACCGACCACGTGCGCGGGGTGCGGGTGCTTTCCAAGCGCCTGAGGGTCCCCGCCCTGGCCACCGGGGCCACCTGGGCCTCCGCCCGGGACACCGACGCGGTGCGCCATGTGCCCATGACCGCCGGTCAGGCCCTGGAGATGGCCGGGATCAAGGTCCACCCCTTTTCCGTGCCCCACGACGCGGCCGACCCGGTGGGCCTGGTGCTCACCGCCGGGGGCGCGCGCCTGGGAGTGGCCACCGATCTGGGCGCGCCCACCCGCCTGGTGCGCCACCACCTGGCCGGTTGCCAGGCCCTGGTGCTGGAGCACAACCACGACGCCCGGATGCTGGCCGAGGGCTCCTATCCTCCTTGGCTAAAGCAGCGGGTGCGCTCGGCCCAAGGGCATCTGTCCAATGAGCAAGGGGCCCAGCTCTTGGCCGAACTGGCCCATCAAGGGCTCAAGCAGGTGGTGCTGGCCCATCTCTCGGCGCAAAACAATCGCCCTGAACTTGCCTTGGAGGCGGCCAGAGAGGCCCTGGAACCGGGCGAGGCCGCTCCCGGCCTGGCCGCCGCCGACCAGGACCAACCCAGCCAAGTTTTCCAAATCTAACCCCTTAATAAAAAAGGGGCCCTCCTGGCGGAGAGCCCCTTTCCTTGTATCGCGCCGCGCGGCTAGCGCACGAACATCACCTTGCAGGTGGCCCGGCGAAAGATCTTTTCCGCCGTGGAGCCGAAGCGCAGGGCCTTGGTGAAGGAGGTGCGCCCCTTGGCCCCCATGATTATGAGGTCGGCGGCGAACTCCCCGGCGATCTCTAGGATGCGCTCATAGGGCAGGCCCACGGCGATGCGTGAGCTGTGCTTTACTTCAGCCAAGGGTAGGCCGGCCTCCTTGAGTTGGACCAAAAGCTCGCGCATCATCTCGGCCCGCTGCTCCTCCATGGCGTTGATGGCCTGGGCCGCCACGCCGTCGAGCATGGCCAGGCGGCCGCTCACCCGCTCCAACTCCTCGTAGGCCCGCTCGTTGACCACGTTGAGCACCAGAAGCTCGGCCTCGTACTTGCGGGCCAAGACCATGGCCTGGGCCAGGACCTCGGGCGAGAAGTCCGAGAAGTCGATGGAGCACAGCACCTTGTTTATGGCTTGCGGGATCATGCCATTGCCTCCTTGAGCTTGTGCCGCTCATGTATGGGCAAGGTGAGGGTCGGGTCCTTCTTGATGCGCATCCTCTGGGACAGGTAGACCACACCCGCCAGGGCGATGCCGATGAAGTCCGCTCCCAGCTTGGGCACCGGAGTCCAAGAACTGAGCAGTTCGGGGAAGAACAGCAGGGCGGTGGCCGCGGCGAAGATTATCCACTCGTACCAAACCGTGGGGCACAGCCAATACCCCATGGTCAAACTGGCGAAGGCGATGGTCCCCAAGGTGATGGTCAGGTAGGCCATGATTACGTTGTACCAACTGCCGGTGAGCAAAAAGCCCGGCGCGAAGGCAAACAGGAAGGGGCCGATATAGAGCATCTTGGCGAACTTGAAGGAGGTCCAGCCGGTCTTCCAGGGGTCGGAGCCGGCGATGGCCGCCCCGGCGTAGGCCGCCACGCAAACCGGTGGAGTGATGTTGGAGTCCTGGCTGAACCAATAGACGATCATGTGCGAGGCCAACAACGCCCAGGAGGCGTAACCCGCCCGCACCAAGTCGGGGTTGATCTCCAGATCCTTGAAGCTCATGCCGAAGTGGGACTGGGAGATCATCTCGCTCACCGCGCCCACGGCCAGCACTGCGGTTATCAGGTAGGCGGCGGTAACCGGCACCCCCATGCCCAGCACCAGGGAGGCCAGGCCTATGAGGAGGATGGCGATGGGCAAATAGCCGCTGGACAACTCGATGATGATCTGGCTGAACTTGAGCCCGATGCCGGTGAGGGCGATGGTGCCCACGATGATGCCGATGACACCCACCGTGGCCCCGATGATAAGGGTGTTGCGGGCCCCCTCGATCATGGCCGTCAGGATCTCCTTGAACCCCATCTTGTTGTTGGGGGTGGTCCAGGAGACCACCACGCAGGTGATGGTGGCCCAGAAGGCGGCCATGCCCGGGGAGTAGCCCACCAGCATGAGCACCACGATTACCACCAGGGGGGCCGAAAGCAGCCACTGGGTTTTAAGGATGTCCCATGCGGTGGGGGCGTTGGGGTCCCGCTTGCCCACCAGGCCGTAGCGCTTGGCCTCGAAGTGGACCATCACGAACACGCTGAGGAAGTAGATGGCCGCCGGGAAAATAGCCACTTTCATGATGGTCACGTAGGGAATCTCGGTGAACTCGGCCATCAAAAAGCCGCCGGCCCCCATGATGGGAGGCATGAACATGCCGCCGATGGAGGCGGCGGGCTCTATGGCCCCGGCCACGTGGGGCCTGAAACCGGCCTTCTTCATCAGGGGGATGGTGAAGGCGCCGGTGGAGACGGTGTTGGCAATGGCGCTGCCCGACACCGATCCGAAGAAGCCCGAGGCCATCACCGCCACCTTGGCCGGGCCGCCCACGGTGCGCCCGGCCAGGGCCATGGGCAGGTCCAGGAAGAAGCGTGAGCAGCCCGAGGCCTTGAGGAAGCTGCCGAAGAAAATGAACAGGATGACGTAGGTGACCAGCACCGAGGCCATGATGCCGTACACGCCCTCCTGCTTCAGGTAGATGTGGTTCAGCGCCCGGTCCATGGCGAAGCCGGTGTGGGCGAAGGAGTCCAACACCGGGATGTATTCCAGTAGGTTGCCCCAAAAGGCGTAGAGCAGAAAGGCCAGCCCCACCAGGGTCATGGACCAGCCCAGCACCCGGCGGGCCACCTCCAGGGAAACGAGTATGCCCACCACGCTCACTGCGGTGTCCAGGGCGGTCTCGCTGCCCATGCGGTAGTTCAGGGCCGCGTACTCCACTATGTAGTACCCCACCACGAAGGTGGCTATGGCCGCCAGGCAAAGGTCCATGGCGATGGGGTTTTCTTCCACCGACCATCCCCAATGCTTAATAGGCAGGAAGAATACGGCTGGGATCAGGACACTGGGAATCAACAGCAGCCAACTGAAAGATATTTTTGCTCCGTCGCCAGATTGCATGAACAGGAGATCCAACATCAGGTAGACAAACATGCCCACACAGACGAAGGATACGAGGTTGTCCACGTAGTATCCTGCTTCTTGAGGACGCTTCATTGTGGCCGGATAGTTGATGTACACCAGGACATAGGTCATGAGCACGTAGATGCCCAGGAAGTACTGGGTGTCCACCGGCAGGATGCCCGCGTTGTAAAAATAGAACAGGACCATGAACACGCCCAGGGCCGCGCTAAACCAGGCCCAGAGGCCGCTCATGGCTCGGCCACTTTTGGCATCCTTGCGGACGATTTCTTCTAGCTTCGCCTTGTCCACCGCCGCGTCTTGCAGGGCGGCGTCTTCGTCATAAGGGTCGATGGCGGGCTTTTTGGGTTCGTCGTTCATGGCCAACCTCTTGGCAATCGAGCCATATTGGTAAAAAGGGGAGGGCCGGGCCGACCCTCCCCTATTTTCGCATCCTGCGGAACGTTTAGTCGATGGGCTTCAGGTTGTCGGGAACCTTGACGCCCTGCTCGGTCCAGAACTTGTAGGCGCCCTTGTGCAGCGGTACGGAAGCGCCCCGGAAGTTGTTCTGCAGGGTCATGGCCTTGAAGGTTTTTTTGGCGGTCACCATGGCCTCCATGCCCTTGCTGGACCACAGGGTCTTCATGATCTTGTAGACCAGATCTTCGGGCACGGCCTTGCTGGTGGTGAGGATGCAGGAGTCCTGGAAGGACTCGCAGGGGGGCATGCCCTTGTAGTAGGTGTCCGCGACGATGGTCGTGGGGCTGTAGGCGTAGGCCTTGTAGAAGCCGGTCTTGACCGCGTCCACGTCCACGTTGATCAGGTTGATCTTGACCTGCACCGAGGCCTCGATGATGGAGCGGTTGGGGTAGCCCACCAGCACCCAGAAGGCGTCCAGCTTGTTGTCCTTGAAGGCGCTGGCCGCGGCGGAATAGCCCAGGAAGGTGGGCTTGAAGTTGTCCCATACGCCGATGTGGCGGAAGAAGCGCTCGGCGCTGGCGGCGGCGCCGGAGCCGGCGTTGCCCACGGCCACGCGCTTGCCCTTGAGGTCCATGGCGCTCTTAAAGCCGCTGTCGGCGCGCACCACCAGCTGGGCCGGAGCACCGTAGAGGTAACCCATGGCGCGGATGTTGTTGTACTTTTTGCTGTCCTTGGGCAGCTTGCCGGCAAAGCCCAGGCCGCTGTCCACCGCGTAGCACAGGGCTATGGTGCTTTCGCCGCTGTTGACCCGCTTGACGTTTTCCACCGAGCCGCCGCTGCCCACCGCGCTGGCCTTGATGTCCGAATTCACTTTGGGAATGTACACCGCCGCGCCGTTGGCCCAGGTGTTGAAAGTGCCGCCGGTGGGGCCGCCGCCGATTTTAAGTTTGTAGTCTTTGGCCACGGCCGGGGCCGGCATCATGCCCAGGCTTACCACCATGGCGGCGGCCAGGGTCAGAATCAGAAATTTTTTCATGCGTTCCCTCCCGAATTGAATGAAACCAAACAAGTCACCTATTCAAGGCCGTTGGCTCACGGGCCACCCGGCGTGCTCCTGTTCGTGAAACTTCCCTGGGGCTTCAACGTCTTGAGATGGCCGAATGCCCCTTGAGATTCAGCCGATTGATGGCGGAGTGCCTAAAAAGGTCTCTTATTATTATGCTAGAGTATTAAAACCGGACCCAAGGGGTAAATTCGAACTACTCTGATTCTATTGTACTACTTTTTCTTACAAAGCCGGGGGTGGGCCAAGACAAGGCCCTACGCCCCCGGCTGAAACCTTTGCGGCTATTTTTTTAAAAAACCGTCCTTTTTGTATTCCGGTTCCGGGTAGGAATAGAATCCCCGCCCCGACTTGGTCCCCAGCTCTCCCCGGGTCACCTTTTCTTTTAGGGCCCCGGGAGGGTGGTCTTTGGGATCGCCGGATTCCGCATAGTAGGACATCTCGATATCATAGACCACGTCCAGGCCCACGTTGTCCATGAGCCCGAAGGGGCCCTGGTCCATGCCGCTCCAGATCATCCAGCCCCGGTCGATATCCTGGTAGTCCACGTAGCCGCCGGCCCACATGTGCAGGCTTTCCTTTTTGATGGCCCGCCAAATGCGGTTGAAACAAAACCCGTGGATCTGTTTGCGCACCGTTAGCGGCACGCAGCCGATGGAGCGCACCCAGGCGGCGCATTGCTCCAAAAGCTCCGGGGAAGCTTCCCGGCTGCCCATGACGTCCACCAGGTTGCGGCCGATGTCCAAGGTGTAGAAGTGGGTGTTCACGCAAAGTTCGGGACGCCCCGTGGCGTCGGCGATGAGCGACACCGGGATGGAGGAGCTGTTGGTGGCCAGTATCGCTCCGGCCGGGGCCAGGGCATCCAGGCGGGCGTACATCTCCCGCTTCATCTCGAGGTTTTCCGGGATGGCCTCGATGACCAGGTCGGCTCCCTCCAGGGCCTGCTCCAGTTGGGCGCAACGGGCCACCTTTTCCGCCGCCTGGCCCAATTGGACCCAGGTCAGGGTGGGAACTCGCGTGGTTGTTTTAAGCCGGTCCTCGCTCATGGCCATGCTGTGGTCAAAGGAGGCGGGATTGGGGTCCCAGGTGCTCACCCGGTAACCGTAATAGGCGGCTTGCAGGGCGATGCGGGCTCCCAGGTTGCCGGTGCCCACCACGGCCAGATTTCTTATCTCGCGGCTCATGCTTGCTATTTTCCTTTTTGCGGGTTCAGGGCTCCACCAGCCCGTGCTGGATGGCGAAGCGTGACAAATCGGCGTTGTTGCGCAGGTTCAGTTTTTTTAACAAACGGAAGCGGTAGGTGTCCACGGTCTTTACGCTGATGTGGTAGGACTCGGCGATCTCCCGGTTGGTTTGGCCCAAGGCCAAGGCCCTAAGCACCTGCACCTCCCGGTTGGACAAGCTGTCCAGGGGCGAATCGCCCCGCTCTCCCCGGGCCACGCGCAGGGCCAGCAGCTCGGACGCCTCCTGGCTCAGGTACATTCCCCCTTGGTGCACTTGGCGGATGGCGCTGACCAACTGCTCCGGGGCCGAGCGTTTGGTGATATAGCCCTTGGCTCCGGAGCTGATGGAGCGCACCACGTACTGCTCCTCCTCGTGCATGGTCAAGACCAGGATGGGCAGCTCGGGCCGCTGGGCCTGGAGCTGGTTGATCACCTCCAGGCCGTCGGTGCCGGGCATGGAGATGTCGATCACCGCCACGTCCACCGGGTGCTTAAGGGCCAGGCTGATGGCCTGGCGCCCATCGGAGGCCTCGGCGGTCACCTCCATGTCCCCGGTTTCCTCGATAAGGCTTCTGAGCCCCGCCCGCACCATGCCGTGGTCGTCGGCTAAAAGCACCTTTATCAATGTTGGCCTCCGCTGATGGGCTTTACCGGCAAGGTCAGGCGCACCTCGGTGCCCCGCCCCGGCTGGGAGTTTATGCCCAGTGAGCCGCCGGCCAGGCTGGCCCGCTCGCGCATGCCGGCGATGCCCAGCCCCTCGCGCTCGGAAAGCTGCTCCGAGGCGAAGCCCAAGCCGTTGTCGGTCACGCTCAAGGTTAGGCGCCCGTTGTCGCCCCGCAGGGCCACGTCCACGCTGGTGGCGCCGGAGTGCCGGGCCACGTTGGTCAGGGCCTCCTGAGCCACCCGGTAGGTGGCGATGGCGGTGTGGCCGTCCACCTCGGGCACCCGGTCCCAGTTGAACACGCAGGCGATGCCGGTGCGTTTTTCAAAATCCGAGGTATGCCACTCCAGGGCGTCCACCAGGCCCAGATCCTCCAGGGCCGGCGGACGCAGGCGGGTGGCGATGTTTCTGACCTCGCTGATGGTGTGGTCGATGATGGCGCACATGTTATTGGCCCGGCCCTCGGCCTTGAGGTCCGAACCCTTACCCTTTAGGCGCTCGCGCAGCCATACCGCGTCGATGCGCAGGGCGGTGAGCACCTGGCCCAGCTCGTCGTGCAACTCCCTGGCGATGGCCCGGCGCTCGGCCTCCTGGCCCTCCATGATGCTGCCCGAGAGGCGCCGCAGCTTTTCTTGGGCCATCTTGAGGTCGGTGATGTTCACCATGATGCCGCATATGCGGCTCACCTGGCCGTTTTCGTTGATGATGGGGAAGCGCACCGTCAGGTAGGTGTTGAAGCCGTCGTCATGGCGTATGCGCTCCTCCACCTGAACCGGCCGCTTGGTCTTGAGCACCTGCTGGTCGCTTTGGGAGAACTGCTCGGCCACCTCGCTGGGGAACAACTCGTAAACCGTGTTGCCCCAGACTTGCTCGGTGCTCAACGAGAATAGCTCCACGAAGCGGGAGTTGACCATGATGTAGCGGCCCTTGGCGTCCTTCATGTAGGCCACCGCCGGGGTGTACTTGAGGAAGCTAGTGATCTCCCGGGTGCGTTGGCGCACCTGGCGCTCCAGGTCCCGGGAGTGCTCACGGAGCTTTTCCTGGGCCTGCCTGAGTTCCTCCTCGGTGTGCTTGAGGGCGGTTACGTCCACCAGCACGGCCAGCGACTTGAGGATGCCGCCCTGGTCGTCGCGCTCGGCAATGGCCGACAGCAACACGTCCACCACCTCGCCGTTTTTCTTGACGAACTGGTAGGAAACATTCTTGATGCGGCCGGTGCGGAAAAACAAGGGCAGCACCTCGGTCTCGGCTTGATGGCGGGACTGGGGGGTGAGGAAGTCGGTGAGCTTGCGCCCGATGACCTCCTCATCCTTGTAGCCCAGGGCGTCGGACCAATAGTCGCTGACGTTCACCAGGCGGCCCTGGGTGTCCACCGAGTGCAACAGGGCCGGGGTCTTGTGGTAGAGCCTGCGGTAGCGCTCCTCGCTGCGTCTGAGGTCATCCTCGGCCACCCGGCGACGCGTGATCTCCTGGGAGGCCTTGCGGTAGAGAAAGTAGACCCCCAACCCGGCGAAGATGCACAGCCCCAACACCACCACCCCGGTGGTTTGCAAATAAGGCTTGAAGGCCCACTGGGCCACGCCGGCCATGCTGGTTAGGTAAACCAATTGCCAGCCGGGGAAATTTTCCACCGGCCGGCTGTAGAGCAAATACTCGCTGCCGGCCTTGTCCTTGACCAGATGCTCGCCCACCCGGGTCAGGCCGCTCCAGGGCCAGGGGCCGTCGCCGAATTGGCGGGTGCGGGTGATGGCCTCCCACTCTTCCAAGGTGCTGGGCCAAAGGGTCCTGTTGAGCCACCCCACCCGATTGGTGCTGAAGATAACCTGATGGGGACCCACCAACAGGGCCGCCGCCTCCTCGCCGCCCAGGTTCAGGTTGCTCTCCAACAGGCTGATGGGCGCCTTGATGACCGCCACTCCCAGGGCCGGCCCGCCGGCCGGAGGGTAGACCGGATGGGAGTAGTAGGCGCCGCGTTTTTTGCTGGTGGTGCCCAGGGCCAGGTACTTGGCTCCCTGTCCGGCCAGAGCCTGCTGGAAATAGGGGCGGAAGGAGAAATTGTGGCCCACGAAGCTGTCCAGGGACTTGCGGTTGGACGAGGCGATGGTCAGGCCTTGGCGGTTGAGCAGGTAGCATACGTCAACCTCCAGGGACCGCTGGAACTTGTCCAAGACCTCGTTGACCGCGGCCAGGTTGGCCTCGTCGGGCCGGGCCAGGGCCCGCTGCAATTCGCCCAGGCTGGCCAGGGCCTCCACGGGCTTTTGGTTTTGAGACAGGAAGGAGGAAATCTGGTTGGCGAGAACCTCGGTCTGGCTGGCCGCCCGGCGATGGGCCAGGGAGATGGCCGAGGCTTGCAGGGAAAAGTAATAATGCATGCCGCCCGCCGCGGTGGACACCAGGGCCAACAGGGACAGAAAAAAAATGATGGTTCGCAGACGCATGGGCCGATTTTCCCCGGAACGGTTGCTTGCGCGGATGGCTCGATTCTAACTTGGCAGAAAGCGGTCATAATGTAAACATTTTGGAACAAACGTACAAAAGCGCGTCTAACCCGGGCCGGGTTCAGTTGACAGGTCAAGGGGTGATGTTAGGATGATAAAATTCTAGACAGGGGGACGTGGGGGAGAGTCATTTTAACTGGGGGCCGCTGGCCCCGGGAAAGCCTATGGTGCGCCACATAGACGACGAGCAGGACCAACCGCTGGTCCTGGAGCCGGAGGAGGAACTGCCCACCGACCTGCCGCTGTTGCCGGTGAGGGACGTGGTGGTGTTCCCCTATATGATCCTGCCTCTGTTCGTGGCCCGGGAAAATTCCGTGGCCGCGGTGGAGGCGGCCATGGCCGAGGACCAGCACGTTTTCCTGGCCACCCAGCGGGACCAGAACGTGGAGCATCCCCGCGCCGAGGACCTCTACGAGGTGGGCACGGTGGGCGTGATCATGCGCCAGCTCAAGATGCCCGACGGCCGGCTCAAGGTGCTGGTGCAGGGCCTGGCCCGGGCCCGCATATCCCAGTGGACCCAGGAAAAGCCCTACTTCGCGGTATCGGTGGAGCCCCAGAACGACAGCGAGGAAAGCGAGTCCAGCCCCGCCTCCGAGGCCCTGATGCGCACGGTGCGCGAGGCGGCGGAAAAGATTCTGGCCCTGCGGGGCTTGTTGACCTCCGACGTGCAGGCCATTTTGGGTTCAGTGGAGGAGGTGGGCCGGCTGGCTGACTTGGTGGCCAGCAACATGCGCCTGGAGATCAAGACCGGCCAGGCCATTCTGGAGCAGAACGATCCGCTCAAGCGCCTGGAGATGGTGCATGAGCACCTGGGCACCGAGCTGGAGGTGAGCACCATCCAGGCCAAGATCCAGTCCGAAGCCCAGGAGGAAATGAGCCGGGGTCAGCGGGAGTATTATTTGCGCGAGCAGCTCAGGGCCATCCGCCGGGAGCTGGGCGACGCCGACGAACGCCAGCGGGAGCTGTCCCAGCTTCGCGAGTCCCTGGAGAAGAAACGCCTGTCCGCCGAGGCCCGCACCGAGGCCATGAAGCAGTTCAGCCGCCTGGAGCAGATGCAGCCCGAGAGCGCCGAGGCCTCCATTATCCGGGCCTATTTGGACTGGATCGTGGAATTGCCCTGGCAAAGCGGCAGCCGGGACCGCCTGGATTTGAAAGAGGCCCAGCGCATTCTGGACGAGGACCACTTTGACCTGAAAAAGGTCAAGGAGCGCATCTTGGAACATCTGGCGGTGCGCAAGCTCAACCCCAAGATGAAGGGCCCCATCATTTGCTTCATCGGTCCTCCGGGGGTGGGCAAGACCTCCCTGGGCCGCTCCATCGCCCGGGCCCTGGGCCGCAAGTTCGTGCGCCTGAGCCTGGGGGGAGTGCGCGACGAGGCCGAGATCCGCGGCCACCGCCGCACCTACATCGGGGCCATGCCCGGGCGCATCATCCAGGGCGTCAAGCAGGCGGGCACCAACAACCCGGTGTTCATGATCGACGAAGTGGACAAGGTGGGGGCCGACTATCGGGGCGATCCCACCAGCGCCCTGCTGGAGGTGCTGGACCCGGAGCAGAACTTCTCCTTTTCCGACAACTACCTGAACCTGCCCTACGACCTGTCCAAGGTCATGTTCATCACCACGGCCAACGTGGAGGACACCATCCCCGAGCCCCTGTGGGACCGTATGGAGGTCATCGAACTCAGCGGCTACACCGAGGAGGACAAGCTGGCCATCGCCAAGGGCTTCTTGATACCCCGCCAACTCAAGGAGAACGGCCTGGGCGAGGGCAGGGTGGCTTTCAGCGATGGGGCCCTGCTGGAGATGATCCGCTCCCACACCCGGGAGGCTGGGCTACGCAACCTGGAGCGGGAGATCGGCTCGGTGTGCCGCAAGGTGGCCCGCAAGGTGGCCGAGGGCAAGGAAGGCTCCTTCAAGCTCACCGCCGGCAACCTGGAGCGCTACCTGGGGGTGCCCAAGTACCTGCCCGAGGATGAGCGGGGCGAGGGCGAGGTGGGGGTGGCCACCGGCCTGGCCTGGACCGCCGTGGGCGGCGAGGTGCTCAGGGTGGAGGTCAGCACCCTGGAAGGCAAGGGCAACCTCACCATAACCGGCTCCCTGGGCGAGGTGATGCGCGAGTCGGCCCAGGCCGCCCTGAGCTACGCCCGCAGCCGGGCCTCGGAATTGGGCCTGAAGAAGGGTTTCTACGAAGACCTGGACCTGCACGTGCATGTGCCCTCCGGGGCCATCCCCAAGGACGGCCCCAGCGCGGGCATCACCCTGGCCACGGCCATCATCAGCGCCCTCACCGGGGTGGCGGTGAAGGAGGAGGTGGCCATGACCGGCGAGGTGACCCTCACCGGCAAGGTGCTGCCCGTGGGCGGACTCAAGGAAAAGTCCCTGGCCGCCCTTCGCTCGGGAATGTCCCTGATGCTGGTTCCCGAGAAAAACCACAAAGAAATTAGCGAGTTGCCGGCCAAGGTGAAGCGCAAGCTCAAGATTGTGCCGGTAAAGCACATGGATCAGGTGCTGCCCCTGGTGCTGGCCTCCTGGCCGGTAGCCAAGCCGGTTCCCAAAAAAAAGAAGACCGCCAAAAAAACGAGTAAGACGGCGGCTCCAAAAAAGGCCGCCCCCAAGAGAGGTGGAAAGACGAAGTGAGCAAGATTGTGTATGTGGAGGCCTGCGGGGGGGCTTCCGGCGACATGTTGGCTGGGGGAATGTTGGATTTGGGTTGGCCCGTGGAGGAGCTGACCGGATATTTGCAGGCCATGGGCTTGGACCACGTGACGGTGAGCGCCGCCACCCAGGAGCATCAGGGCATAATGACCCGCCGCCTGGATGTCCAGGCTCCCCACGAGCACGCGCATCGGCATTTGAGCCATATTTTGGAGCTGTTGGGCCGACTGCCGTCCCAGGTGGCCCAGCCCGCCTCCCGGGTGTTCCAGCGCTTGGCCCAGGCCGAGGCCCGGGTGCACGGCACCACCCCCGAGGAGGTGCATTTCCACGAGGTGGGCGCGGCCGACGCCATCGCCGACGTGGTGGCCTTTTGCGCCGGCCTGGCCTGGCTGGGCGGGCCGCGCCTGGTTTGTTCGCCCCTTCCCATGGGCGAGGGATTCGTGAACTGCGCCCACGGCAAGCTGCCCCTGCCCGCCCCGGCGGTGTTGCATTTGCTGGAGGGAGTGCCGGTGTATTCCTGCGGAGTGCGGGGCGAAACGGTGACTCCCACCGGCGCGGCCATATTGAGCGCTCTGGCCACGGAATTCGGCCCGCCGCCGGCCATGCGCCTGGAAAAGACGGGAGCCGGCGGAGGCAGCCGCCCCAGCCAGGCCATTCCCAACATGCTGCGCCTGTGGCTGGGCCAGGAGGAGTGCCAAGCCGGCACCGACCGGGTGGTGGAGATAGTGTGCCACCTGGACGACATGAATCCCGAGGACCTGCCCCTGGTCATCGAGCGGCTCATGGCCGCCGGGGCCCTGGACGCGGCCGCCGCGCCCCTGGTGATGAAAAAGGGCCGCCTGGGCCAGAGCCTCACCGTACTCAGCCTTCCGGAGAAAAGCGAGGCCCTGGCCGCCCTGGTGCTGGAGCAGACCACCAGCCTGGGGGTGCGCCTCAGGCCAGTGGAGCGGCGGGTGCTGGAGCGGGAGGTGGTCACCGTGGAGAGCCCTTGGGGCCCGGCCCGGGTGAAAAGGACCCGCACCGCCCAGGGCTGGCGCCTGCACCCCGAGGCCGAGGACGTGGCCCGCATCTGCCGCCAGAGCGGCCTGCCCCCCTGGAAAGTGCGCGGGGAGCTTGAGGCCCTGGCGGGGAAACTAAGTTAAATAATTAAAAAATAGTTGCCAAAAGGCTCCTTGCGTTCCATCTTTAAAGTATGAACCTTTGACGGGGGGAGCCATGCGCCGTCTTGTGTTGATAGCGGCCCTGCTGGGGTGTCTGTGGCCGGCGGGCCCGGCCGCGGCGTCCAGCATCGTCTTTGACTACAACAGCGGTATCACCGACACCATGGCGGCCAATTTTTGGCCCAACTCCAACCTGGGCAACCAGCCGTCCATGTATTCCCTGACCAGCGGGAACTGGGAGTCCCAGTCCCTTATCCGCTTTGACAGCCTCTTCGGCAGCGGCACCGGTCAGATACCCCTGGGAAGCACCATCAACAACGCCACCCTGCGCCTGTATCTCTATGGGGTGCAGAACCCCTCCCAAGTGCTGGGGGTGTACAACGTCACCACCAACTGGTCCGACGGCTCCACCTGGAACTCCCTGGGCGGCGGCATCACTCCGGGGGTGAACGCCCAGTCCACCGCATCGGCCACGGCCACCAACCTGGCGGTGGGCTGGCTGGGCATCGACGTGGCCTCTTCCCTGCAGGCCTGGGCCAACGGCTCCCTGCCCAACCAGGGGTGGGCCATCCTGTCCGAGACCTCGCCCTGGGCCTCGTCTCTCTTTCTCAGCTCCAACTACGGCATCGCCTCCTTCCGTCCCACCCTCAGCGTGGACTACACCTCCCCGGTGGCCGGAGCTCCGGAACCGGGCACCCTGCTTCTCATGGGCAGCGCCGCAGCCCTGGCCCTGGGCCTGCGCCGGCGGTGGCCATGGCGGCGCGCCTGAACTCGAAGCCGGCTTGCCGTGGGCCCCTGCCGCGCCTAAAATAACCCTGTGGGATTATTACGCCGAAAAAATATGGCCATGGCCGCCGCCCTGTTGGCGCTGTGCTTGATCTTGGCCGCCTGCGACTCCGGCACGGGGGGCAAGGCGGCCAAGGGCGGCTGCACCATCGCCGGCCAATTGGAGCGAGAGGGCCTGGTGCTGGTGCCTCTTAGCGCCTTCACCAAAAAGCGCATGGGCGGCGGCGAAGACTTTTGGAGCCCCCTCAAGCTGCTGGGGCGGCCCTGCCTGCCTTCGCCCCGGGCCGGGCGGGTGGAGATCGACGAGCGCACCGAGTTTTACGTCTTTTACAGCCCGCCGGGGGCCAAGGCCGGGTTGCAGGTGGTTTTCACCTGGTACCATGGCCGCCCGGAGCGGGTGCTTTCCCAGCCCCAACTCAAGGTTCTGGTCAAGCGGGAGGGCTTCACCCGCCCCCTGGCGGTAAGCCACATCTGGTCCGCCCCCCACGGATCCAGCAAGCTGCTGTCCGTGGGCGGCCTGCACTCGGTGCAGAGCAAAGCCCAGTGGGAGGCCTCGCGCATCTATGGCCCCCGCACCCTGGTAATCAGCCGCTTTGAAGGCTTCGACCAAGAGCGCATGCGCACCGGGGAAACCCTGGCCCGGGTGCAATTCGAGATTCATGAAAAGGGAGTGCAGGTCTATTAGGTTTTGCGGCCCTCAGGGCTGGGGGGTGATCTTGTCCAGGATCTCCCGTTCCAGCTTTTGGGTGTCGCCCAGGGGCTGCCAGCCGCCCTTTATTTGACGCTGGGCCCGGACCAGGGCCGAGAGCTTGCTGCCCAGGGGGTCGGTGCATTGCACCGTCACCGTGGCCGACCAGCGCAGATCGCCATCCTGGCGCTGGGGAATCTCATAGGATACCGAGTCCTTGTCACGCTTCTCTTGGCCCAGGCCCAGACCGGGGTCGGTCTTGAGCTTGTCGCGCACCTGTTTTTGCACTTGGGGGCAGGGCATGTCGAACACGCCTACGAACAGGCTGGGCCCGGCTTGGCCTTGGGGGGCGGCCGCGCCCTGGTCGCGGCAGGCGCTCAGGCCCAGGGCCAGGATGGCCACCATGGTGAGCAGCAGGGGGCGCATCACTTGCTCCGGCTGATGGTCATGGTGTGAATCCGGCTGCCGGACTTGTCGTAGGTGCCGCTGGAGGAGCGGGACTTGCCCAACTCGCCGGTGATGTCGGTGCCCGGGGCCAGGGAATAGAGCAGCTTCATGAATTTGGCTTCCTGGTCGCTGATGGGCTCGCCGCCGAAGGGGTTCATCAGGCCGCTGGCGTCGTGGCCCAAAAAGCCTATGGCGTGGCCCGCCTCGTGGGCCAGGGTGTCGGCCACCCCTCCGGAGCAGCCGGATTGGCTGCGGGCTATGGATATCCTGGCCGAGACGATGCGTCCGGCGCTGCTCCAGCTTATGGTGGTAAGGCCGCACCAAGAGGTGGAGCTGCTCCAGGACACCGGGATGTTGCTGCCCCCGAAGTTGAAGCTCACCGCCCCGCCCGAGGCGCTGGTCCAGCGGTTGAAGGCGGTGCGGGCGTCGGCGAATGCGCCGGCGGAGACCCCGATGGGCACGCTGGCCCAGCGGATGGTGTGGCCGCTCAGATGCACCGCGTTGTAGGTGTAGAGGAACTGGTAGTCGGCCTTGGTGAAGCCGCTGTCGCCGCCGCCCCCACCACCACCACAGGAGGCCAGGGCCAGGGCCAGTACTAGGAGCAGAACCGCCGCCGCGCGGCGCAAGCTGATTTCAGGCATGGACGACTAGCCCTCCCAAGCCGAATTTATCCTTACTCGCGGCAGATTCACGGCGCATACCCACCATGACCGCATTTATTTATGATAACCCAACAAGACGCAAGGGGCCAGAATTACCACAGCAGGGCCAGGGCTTGGTCCAGGCGGTCGGCGCTCAAAAGCTCCAAATCCGCCGGGGCGGCGGTTTTGCCCGGCGCGGTGAGCACCTGGCCGAAGCCCTGGCGTTGGGCCTCGGCCATGCGCGCCGCCGAACGCCCCACCGCCCTGAGTTCGCCGGCCAGGCCTACTTCGCCGAAGCACACCGTCTTGGCGGGCAGGGGCCGGTTGGCCAGGGATGAGGCGATGGCCGCAGCCACCGCCAGGTCCGCCGCCGGCTCGCTCAGGCGCACCCCGCCGGTAACGTTGACGAAAACGTCGTGCCCTCCCAGGTCGAGGCCCGCGTGGATGGCCAGCACTGCGGTGAGCATGTGCAGCCGTCCCTGGTCCACCCCCAATGCTTGGCGCCGCGGCATGGCCAGCCCGGAAGGACTCACCAGGGCTTGCACCTCCACAAGCAGGGGCCGGGTGCCGCTCATGGCCGCGCACACGGCGCTGCCCGGGGCCGAGGCTGGGCGGTGGGCCAAAAAATGGGCCGAGGGGTTGCTCACCCCGGCCAGCCCGGCCTCGCCCATTTCGAAAACACCCACTTCGTCGGTGGCTCCGAAACGGTTTTTCACCGCCCTTAGCAGGCGCAGGCTCAGGCTGGGCTCGGATTCGAAATAGAGCACCGTGTCCACCAGGTGCTCCAGTACCCGGGGGCCGGCCAGGGCCCCTTCCTTGGTGACGTGGCCCACCAAAAACAACGCGCAGCCCGCCGCTTTGGCCGCCCCGGCCAACTCGGCGGCGCAATGGCGCACCTGGCCCACCGCTCCGGGGGCGCTGGCCAACTCATCGCTCTTGAGGGCCTGGATGCTGTCCACCACCACCGCGTGGTAGCCGCCCTGGGCCATGGCCTGGGCGATGGGTTCCAAGGCGGTGTCGGCCAACAGCTCCACCCCCCGGCCGGCCAATCCCAGGCGCTGGGCCCTGAGCCCGATCTGACGGGCGGACTCCTCGGCGGCCACGTAGAGCACTCGGCCCCCGTCCCCGCCCAGGGACTGGGCCGCCTGCAGCATGAGGGTGGACTTGCCGATACCCGGTTCGCCCCCCACCAGCACCACCATGCCCGCCACCAGGCCCCCGCCCAATACCCGGTCCAGCTCGGGCAACCCGGTGCGCTGGCGCACCTCCGGCCGCTCCAGGGCCATGGTCAGGGGCGTCAGCTTAACCGGGGCGGAGGTCCGGCCCCTTCTCGCCGGTCCCGCCGGCTCTTCCACCATGGTGTCCCAGCTTTGGCAGGAGGGGCAGCGCCCCAGCCATTTAGGCTGGGCCACCCCGCAATTTTGACACACGAACAGGGTATTTCGTTTGGCCATGGGCACTCCTTGCTCCAGAGTGTACCCTGGATAAAGGGCGCGTGTAAGCCCCGGGCCCCAACGCCGGCGGCAAAAGGCCTTCACGCCGCATGGGCTTGCGTTGACAAACCCCCCGCCACAGCATATAAAATTAGGTGACCCAATGGGTATGAAGGAGCAACGGGCGTGGGGAACATGCGCCCTTTTTCAGCATGGGGCAAAGGAGCGGATTAAGCATGTCTGATAACGTCTTGCAGGTTAACGACGACAATTTCGAGGCCGAAATCCTGAGCAGCGACACTCCCGCTCTGGTTGACTTCTGGGCTTCTTGGTGCGGCCCCTGCCGGGCCATCGCCCCGGTGGTGGAGGAGTTGGCCGAGCAATACGCAGGCAAGCTCAAAGTAGCCAAGCTGAACGTGGACGAGAGCCCCAAGACCCCTGGCCAGTACGGCATCCGCGCCATCCCCACCTTGATCCTTTTCAAGGACGGCAAGGTGGCCGACCAAATCACTGGCGCGGTGAGCAAGTCTCATTTGCAAGCGGCCATAGACAAGCAGTTGGCCTAAGGCCGGTACCGTTTAGTGCCTACTCATGATCTGGTGATAGTTGGTGGAGGGCCCGCCGGTCTGACCGCCGGACTCTATGCCGCCCGTGCGCTTATGGATGTGGTGCTTTTGGAGCGCCTGAGCCCGGGCGGGCAGGTGCTCACCACCGACGTGGTTGAAAATTGGCCCGGGGACGTCGATGGGGTCAGCGGCTTCGAACTATCCGACCGCATGCGCGACCACGCCCTTAAGTTCGGTTTGAAGATCAAAAACGACGAGATCATCAAGCTGGCCAGCGACGGCCAGATCAAGGTGCTTACCACCCCCGAGGGCGAGATTCGGGCCAAGGCGGTGATTTTGGCGGTGGGGGCCCAGCCCAGGAAGCTGGGCGTGCCCGGCGAGGATCTGTTGATCGGCAAGGGGGTGTCCTACTGCGGCACCTGCGACGGCCCCTTTTATCGCGAGCAGACCGTGGTCTGCTTCGGCGGGGGCGACACCGCCGCCGAGGAGGCCGTGTTCCTGACCCGCTTCGCCAAAAAGGTCTATCTGGTGCATCGCCGTGACCAACTCCGGGCGGCTGGTGTCTTGGCCGAGAGGGTGCTGAACAATCCCAAGATCGAGGTGCTCTGGTCCCAGGTTCCCCTGGAGATCAAGGGCCAGGACAAAGTGGAGGCGGTGCGTCTGAAAAAGCTGAAGGACGAGGTGGAATACGACCTGCCTTGCGACGGCGCTTTCGTCTTTGTGGGCACCTCGCCCAACACCGGCTTCCTGCGGGGGGTGGTGGACATGGACCGTGAAGGCTTCATAATCCACGACCGCAACCAACACACCAGCATGAATGGGGTGTTCGCCGCCGGCGACTGCTGCAGCAAACTTTTGCGTCAGATCGTGGTGGCCGCCGGCGAGGGCGCCGTGGCCACTTATGCCGCCCAGCGTTACCTGGAAGAGGTGCATGAGTAGTATCTGCAAAAGCTTTTTGATCGCCACCCTGCTGCTGGCCTTGACCGGGGCGGCGGGATGCAACTGGTTCGGCGGCAGCGTGGGGCCCCAGGACGAGGCCTTTGACACCCCGGCCCAGGTCTTGGCCAACGAGGCCGAAAGCATGTACCGGGAGGGTCAATACCAGGAGTCGGCCGACCTTTTCCAGGCGCTGAAGGACCGTTTTCCCTATAGCCGGTTCGCCCTGTTGGCCGACCTGAGGGTGGGCGACGCCTATTACAAGTCCCAGCGCTACGAGGAGGCCACCCTGGCCTATGAGGACTTCATCCGCCTGCATCCCAAGAACGATGCCGTACCCTACGCTATCTACCAGATGGGCATGGTCTATTACGACCAAATGCTGACCCCGGACCGGGACCCCAGCAACGCCCGCAAGGCCATGGAGGCCTTTCAGCGGCTGATGAAGCAGTACCCGGGCAGCGAGTGGGCGGTGCGGGCCCAGCCCCGCACCCAAGAGGCCATTCGCCGCCTGGCGGCCCATGACATGGTGGTGGGCAAGTACTACTTCAACACCAAGCACTACCGCGCGGCCATGGGCCGCTTCAAGCGGGTGCTCACCGTCTACCCCGATGTGGGGCTCTACAACGAGGCCATGAACTACCTGCGCCAGGCCCAGGAGCAGTGGTCCAAGCTGCCCAAGCGCGAACGCGAGGGCGAGGCCATCGACCGCCGCGACCTGAGTGCGCCCGTCCCGGGCGTGGAAACGCCGGACGTGCTCATGGGCGACGACAGGCCGCTCTAGGGCCCATATGCCAAACACAAAGGGACGCCCCCTGGGGGGCGTCCCTTTTTTTGTCGATATGTCCCGGGCCTAGCCCGCCGCCTGCTCGGCCACCAGCCGGGGCACCTGGGCCAGGGCCTCATCCAATGCCGCCGGGTTTTGCCCGCCGGCCTGGGCCATGTCCGGCCGCCCGCCGCCCCCGCCACCCACCATGGGGGCCAGCACCTTGACCAGGTTGCCGGCGTGGAAGCGCCCGGCCAAGTCCTTGGTGACCAGGGCCAACAACAGGGCCTTGTCCCCGCTTTGGGCGCCCAACACCGCCACCCCGCTGCCCAGGCGGTCGCGCACCGTGTCGGCCAGGTCGCGCAAGGCCTTGGGGTTGTCCACCTCCACCTTCACCGCCAGAACCTTGACCCCGGCCACCTCGACGGCCTCGGAGAGAAGGTCGCGGCTGGAGGCGCCGGCCAGGCGGGCCTTGAGGGCCTCCACCTCGCGCTCGCTGTCCTTGAGGGAGCCCATGAGCTTCTTGACCCGGCCGGACAGCTCCAGGCGGCCCACCTTCAGCGCCGCCGCGGCCCGGCCCACTTCGTCCTCCAGGGCCTGCACCGCTTCCACCGCCGTCCCTCCGGTGAGCGCCTCCAGGCGGCGCACCCCGGCGGCCACCGAGGACTCGCCGATGATCTTGAAGTAGCCGATGTCGCCGGTGCGCTGGGCGTGGGTGCCGCCGCAGAGTTCCTTGGAAACGCCCGGGACCTTCACCAGGCGCACTTTGTCGCCGTAGCGCTCCTCGAACAAGGCCATGGCTCCGGTGGACATGGCCTGCTCCAGGTCCATGACCTCGGTGTCCACGGCCAAGTTGGCCCGGATGCCCTGGTTCACCACGACTTCCACCGCTTTGAGCTCCTCGGGGGTGATGGCCTGGAAGTGGCTGAAGTCGAAGCGCAGGCGCTCCGGGCTTACCATGGAGCCGGCCTGCTTGACGTGTTCGCCCAGGTGCTGGCGCAGGGCGGCATGCAGCAGGTGGGTGGCGGTGTGGTTGGCCGCAGTGGCCGCCCGGGCGGTGGGGTCCACGATGAACTCCAGCTCCTGGCCCAGGGCCAGGCTGCCCTGGGTCACCTCGATCTGGTGCACGGTGATCTCGCCGCCGGGTTTGAGGGTGTCGAGCACCTTGGCCCGGCCCTGGGGGCCGGTGATGGAACCCACATCGCCAACCTGGCCGCCCGCCGCGCCGTAGAAGGGAGTCCGCGAAGCCACCAGTTCGGCCTTTTGTCCCTGCCCCACCTTCTCCACCGCCTCGCCGTCCACCATGATCAGATCGGCCGGGCAGGAGCCGCTCAGGCCCTCGTAGCCGGTGAAGGTGGTGGTGAAGCCCTGGGAGCGCAGTTTGGCCAGGGCCGGGGTTAGCGCCTGCTCGCCGCTGCCCGACCAGGCCGCCCGGGAGCGGCTGCGCTGCTGGCTCATGGCTTCCTGGAAGCCCTCTTCGTCCACCCCCAGGCCCTCCTCGGCCACGATGGTCATGGTCAGGTCCAGGGGGAAGCCGAAGGTGTCGTAGAGCTTGAAGGCCATGCGGCCGTCCAGGGTGTCTTGCCCCTTGGCCTTGGCTTCGCCCAGGGCTTCGGAGAGAAGCTTGAGCCCGGTGTCCAGCGTCTCGCCGAAGCGCTCCTCCTCCCCGCTGATCACCTTGTCCACAAAGGCCCGGGAGTCGTAGAGCCCGGGGTAGGCGGCTCGCATCTGCTCCATGACCACCCCGGCCACCCGGTGCAGGAAGGGCCCGGTGAGGCCCAGCTTGCGGCCGTGACGGGCCGCCCGCCGAAGGATGCGCCGGAGGACGTAGCCCCGGCCCTCGTTGGAGGGCATCACCCCGTCGCCCACCAGCACCGCGCAGGCTCGGGCGTGGTCGGCGATGACCCTGAGGCTCACGTCGTTTTCCTCGTCGCCGCCCCTGGCCACCCCGGCCAGTTCGCTGGTGAAGTCCATGATGGGGGTGAACAGGTCGCTGTCGTAGTTGGAAGTGAAGCCCTGCACCGTGGCCGAGATGCGCTCCAGGCCCATGCCCGTGTCGATGGAGGGCCGGGGCAGGGGGGTCATCTTGCCGCTGGCGTCGCGCTCGTACTGCATGAACACCAGGTTCCACAGCTCCAGGAAGCGGTCGCAGTCGCAGCCCACCGCGCAGTCGTCGCGGCCGCAACCCATGCCCGGGCCCTGGTCGATGTGGATCTCCGAGCAGGGGCCGCAGGGGCCGGTGTCGCCCATGGCCCAGAAGTTCTCGTCCTCGCCTAGGCGCACGATGCGCTCGGGGCGCACCCCCACCTCGCTTTCCCACAGCCGGGCCGCATCGTCGTCCTCGGTGAACACGCTCACCCAGAGGTCCTCGGGGTCCAGGCCGTAGCCCTGGGTGAGAAGCTCCCAGGCGAACACCACCGCCTTTTCTTTGAAATAGTCGCCGAAGCTGAAGTTGCCCAGCATCTCGAAAAAGGTGTGGTGGCGCGGGGTGCGTCCCACGTTTTCCAGGTCGTTGTGCTTGCCGCTGACCCGGAAACACTTTTGGCAGGTGGTGGCCCGGGAGTAGAGCCGCTTTTCCTGGCCGGTGAAGACGTTCTTGAACTGGACCATGCCCGCGTTGGTGAACAACAGGCTGGGGTCGTCGGCGGGCACCACGCTGGAGCTTTTCACCATCTGGTGCTGCTGCTTGACGAAATAGTCCAGAAACTGCTGGCGAATCTCGTTGCCGGTCTTGGCCATGAGCTTATGCGCTCCCTAACGCTGGGGGGCTACTGTGCCGATTTTTCCGGCTCTTCGGCGGCGGGGGGCAAAAGCCCCAGCTTGGTCTTGAGCCGGGTGGATACTTCTTGATAAATCTCTGGGGCGTCGGCCAGGAAGTTGATGGCGTTGTCCCGCCCCTGGCCCATGCGTTCGTCGCCGTAGGAGTACCAGGCCCCGCTCTTGGTCACGATGTCCGCCTCCACCCCCATGTCCAGCATCTCGCCCAGGCTGTTGATGCCCTGGCCGAAGAGGATGTCGAACTCGGCCTGCTTGAAGGGAGGAGCCACCTTGTTCTTGACCACCTTGACCCGGGTGCGGTTGCCCACGTCGGTGTCGCCGGACTTAATCTTGCCGATGCGCCGGATGTCCAGGCGCAGGCTGGCGTAAAACTTCAGGGCGTTGCCGCCGGTGGTGGTTTCGGGACTGCCGAACATCACCCCGATTTTCATGCGGATCTGGTTGATGAAAATCAGGGAGGTGCGGCTCTTGGCCAGCACGCTGGTGAGCTTGCGCATGGCCTGGCTCATCAGGCGGGCTTGCAGGCCCACGTGGCTGTCGCCCATCTCGCCTTCCAACTCGGCCTTGGGCACCAGGGCGGCCACCGAGTCGATCACCAACACGTCCACTCCGCCGCTACGCACCAATATCTCGGCGATGTCCAGGGCCTGCTCGCCGGTATCGGGCTGGCTGACCAGAAGGTCGTCCACGTTGACCCCCAGCTTCCTGGCGTAGCCCACGTCCAGGGCATGCTCCGCGTCGATGAAGGCGGCCACTCCGCCGGCCTTCTGGGCCTCGGCGATGACGTGCAGGGTCAGGGTGGTCTTGCCCGAGGACTCGGGGCCGTATATCTCGGTGATGCGGCCCCGGGGGACCCCCCCCACGCCGGTGGCGATGTCCAGCCCCAGGGAGCCGGTGGAGATGGCGGGCACGTTCTCGGCGGCCTCGCCGCTGCCCAGGCGCATGATGGCGCCCTTGCCGAAATTGCGCTCGATCTGCTTGAGCGCGCTGTCCACCGCTTTGTCCCGCTGGCTGCGGGTGTCGTTGTCGGCCATGAAAACCTCCCGTTGCCCCAGTCTAGACCAGGGTTACGCGGTGCAAAGGCTCATAAATGGGCCCCGACTTGGTCAGGGTGCTTTTCATCAATATCACCCGCCCGGCTCTAAAAGAAGGGCCGGCGGCTTGGCCCACTCCGGCCAGGGCCCGGGCCAGGGGCGCGGCGTTGGGGGCCTTGCCCACCCGGCGGGGCCTGCGCACCCGCCCCAGGGTGAGGTGGGGCCTGAAGGCTCGTTTCTCGGGCTCAAACCCCAGCGGCTCCATGGCCGCCTCCACCGCCTGGGCCAATTCGGCCAGTTGGGCCACCTCGCCTTCCAGGCCCATCCACACCACCCGGGGAGCCCGGGGCTGGGGAAAGGCCCCGCAGCCGGTGACGGCCAGGCTCAAGGCCGTCCGTCCGGCGCAGGCGTTTTCCAGGGCCGCGATTATATCCGCCGTGGCGCCAGGGTCCACCTCGCCCAGGAACTTGAGGGTCAGGTGGAGATTGTGGGGCGCCACCCATTTCACGTCGGCTCCGCTGGGCCTTAACTCCCGGATCAGGCCGGCGGCGTGTTCTTTCACCTCCCCGGGCATTTCAAGGGCGATGAAGGAACGCATGGTCCTCCAGATAGCGCCGCAGCATGTCCAGGGCGGTCCAGGCGCTCATGAGCTTCACCTGCCCCCGGCTGCCCATGAAGCGCCGGTGCATGGTCTTGACCCCGCCCTCGGCGGCCAGGCCGAAAAACACGGTGCCCACCGGCTTGTCCGGGGCGCCGCCGCCAGGTCCGGCTATGCCGGTGACCGCCAGTCCCAGGTCCACCCCGGACTCCAGGCGGGCCCCGGCGGCCATTTGGGCCGCGGCCTCCGGGCTCACCGCGCCCTGGCGCTCCAAGACCCGGGCCTCCACCCCCAACAGCTCCATCTTGGCCCGGTTGGAATAGACCACCAGACCCCGGTCCAAAAATTCGCTGGCCCCGGCCACCCCGGTGAGCATGTGGCCGATGAGCCCTCCGGTGCAGGATTCGGCCAGGGCCAGGGTAAGCTCCTGGGCGATCATCCGCTGGGCCACGGTCCCGGCCAAACTTTGCTCGCCCTGGCCCACCACCATGCCGTGTAGGCGATGGGCCGCCTCGGCGCATAGTTCATTGAGCAGGGCCTCGCCCTGCCGGGGCTCGGCGGTGCGCAGGCTCAGGAGCACCTCCTCGGCAGGGAACGCCGGATAGTAACCCACCGCCACCTCGGGATAGCCGGCGTTGAGCCCGTCCAGGCGATGGGCGATCTCGCTTTCCCCCAAGCCGAAGACGGTGAACTTTTGGCTCACCGCCACCTCCTGGGGGGCGAAGCGCCGCATGAGGTCGGGCAGCACCTGGCGCGCCAGCAGGCGCTGGTTCTCCGCCGGCACTCCCGGCAAAAAATAAACCGGTTGCCCGGTTGGAGTGGTGAGCATGAACCCGGCGCAGGTGTTGTCCAGCACCTTGGCTCCCTGGGGAAGCTGGGCCATGCGCTCCACTCCGGGGGGCACCTGGCGGCCCACCGCCGCGAAGCACTCCCGCAGGTTCTGGATCATGCGGTGGCTCTCGGCCAGGGCCAAGCCGAAGTGGCGGGCCGCGGCCTTGGCGGTGATGTCGTCATCGGTGGAGCCCAACCCCCCGCTGACCAAGACGAAATCAGCTTGGGCCAATGCCTGGTCCAGGGCCCCGGCGATGGCCTCCATGTCGTCGCCCACCCAAATCGCCGAGGTAAAGGCAAAGCCCAGGGGGCTGAGGCGGGACATGGCAAAACGCGAGTTTTGCTCCGCCACCCGCCCGCTGACAAGCTCATCGCCGATGCAGATTATGACCCCGCGCATATCCCTCGCGCCCCCGGGCCGGGTCGGCCAACCCACCCGCACGCCGGTAAAAACCCAGTTTTTCAAGCTATCAAGGAGGCGGTTTTTTGTCAACTGGCGTGCGGGGTTGACCACCACCGGCCATGGGGTTAAATTCTAGCCCGCCCCCTAGCTTTGGAGGATTCATGCGCTGGTGCGACCTTGGCTGCCCCGAGGCCAGTTTTCCGCGAGACGAGGCGGTGGACGGAGCCGGCAGCTGCCGCACCTTCGCCGCCCTGTACTGCGCCCGCCTTAAACGCTTGGTGGCCAAAAACGCGCCCTGCGCTGCCGAGGCCATGGCGCAGGGCTCCGAAGACCGGGACGGGAGGGAAAAGGACTAGTCTTCCTCTTCGCCGCCGTCGGCCGGTGGGGGGGCCGGGGGGCCCACCTTGAAAAATTCCACCCCCTCATCCTTGAGCATCTTCTCTTCGTCCGTGGTGGACACGCCCCGGATGTTGCGCGCCTCGCTGGCTCCGTAGTGGATTTTCAAGGCCTCCTTGGCGAACTGGGGCCCCACGTCCTCGAAGTTTTCCAGGACATATCGTTTGATCGACTGGCCAAACAGCTTGGCGGCCATCTCTGGCTCGGCTTGGCTACGGCTTTTGGAAATGCCAAAGGACGAAGGAACCCGCCGGATTTGGCCGCTGCCGCATATCGGACAGGAAACCAAACCCTTTTTGATCTGCTGCTGGAGATCCTTGAGGTCTTCGAACCAGCCCTCGAAGGAATGCTCCTTGTCGCATTGCAGGTCGAAAATTATCATGGCGCGCCTCTAAGACCTTTGTATCACAGGCTGTGGGCCCTCGCTAGTCGGCGGGAGGCAACCAGCGGCGGCGGCCGGTCACGATAAAGCCAGTGTGCCCGCGCATGGCGTGCTTGGGCCGCAATGAGGGGAGCAGCACGTGCCAGTAGCGCTGCAAGGCTTCAAAGGCGGTGGGCATGCAAAAGAGCCTTTCGCCCTGCAGGGCTTCCATCTGGCGCATGAGCTGTAGGACGGTGGGCACGTAGGCCACCCAGATGCCGCCCGGCGACAGGGCCTCGGCCGCCGGGGTGATGAGGTCCCAGGGCTCGGGGATATCGCTGAACAGGCGGTCGCACACCCGGCCGCCGAAGCCTTCGGCCACGGGGTCGGCCAATACCGGCTCCCAGCGCTCCAGAAACTCCGGGCCCAGGTAGGCGGCGACGTTCTTCTTGGTGCGGTTAAGATGGTCCCGGCGCAGGTCGTAGCTGGTAAGGCGGCCGGTGGGGCCCAGGGCCCGCAACAGGGCCATGGTCAGGGCGCCGTGGCCCACCCCCACCTCCATGACATTGGCGCCCGGGGCCACGTCACCGTAGAAGAGCAGCAAGCCCAGATCCTTGGGGTAGATCACCTGGGCCTCCCGGGGCATGTTCATCACCACCTGCTCCAAGGTGGGCACGAAAACCAGATAGCGCCGCCGCTGGGGAGTGATGAGCAACTCGCCGTCGTGCAGGGCGGCCAGGGTGGCGTGGTCCAGGACCTCGCTCTTGAGGCGAACCACGCGCTCGGGCTCGGGCACCTGAATCAGGTGCTGCCGGTCCTTTTCGTCTACCAAGACCAGGTGTTGCCCCGGCGGGTGCAGGATGGATTTGCTGTTTTCGGACAAGGGGCCTCCTAGGGCAGATGGTTAGCCCGAAGATTTCAACCTTCACGGAATTTCAAGGCTAGGCCGCTTTATAGCCCATGCCCGTCTGGTTGGAAAGGGCTGAACCAAAAAAAAGCCGGAGGGCCCGAAGGCCCCCCGGCTGGAATCGCGGCCGCCGGTCCTAGAGGATGGGCAGGTAACGCTTGAGTTCGAAGTCGGTGACGTGCAGGCGGAAGGCGTCCCACTCGGCGGTTTTGTTCTCGATGAACTTCTCAAACACGTGGTCGCCCAGGGTATCCTTGACCAACTGGCTCTTGGCGGTGAGCTTGATGGCGTCGCCCAGGGTGGCGGGAAGGGAGTTGATTTTGTGCTTCTTGAGCTCCTTGGGGGTCATCTCGAAGATGTCCTCTTCCACCGGAGCGGCCAGCTCGTATTTCTCCTCGATACCCTTCAGGCCGGCGGCCAGCATCACAGCGAAGGCCAGGTAGGGGTTGCAAGCCGGGTCGGGGCAGCGCAGCTCGCAGCGGGTGGCGGCTTCCTTGCCGGGCTTGTACATGGGCACCCGCACCAAGGCCGAGCGGTTGCGCCGGGCCCAGGCCACGTACACAGGGGCCTCGTAACCGGGCACCAGGCGCTTGTAGCTGTTGACCCACTGGGCGATGATGGAGCAGATTTCCGGCGCGTGCTTGAGCAGGCCGGCGATGTAGCTCTTGCCCTCGGGGCTCAGGCCGAACTCGTCTTTCTTGTCGAAGAACAGGTTCTTTTTGCCCTTGAACAGCGACTGGTGGACGTGCATCCCGCTGCCGTTTTCGCCGAAGATGGGCTTGGGCATGAAGGTGGCGTACACGCCGTGCTTCATGGCGATCTCTTTGACGGTCAAGCGGTAGGTCATGGCGTTGTCGGCCATGGTCAGGGCGTCGGTGTAGCGCAGGTCGATCTCATGCTGGCTGGGGGCCACCTCGTGGTGGCTGTACTCCACCGCGATGCCCAGTTTTTCCAGAGCCATGATGGTGTCGCGCCTCAGGTCGCTGGCCACGTCCAGGGGGGTCAGGTCGAAGTAGCCGCCGTTGTCCAGCGTCTCGGTGCCTTTGGAGTCCTTGAAGTAGAAGAACTCCAGCTCCGGCCCCACATACATGGTCAGGCCCATGTCCGCGGCCTTTTTGAGCTGGCGCTTGAGCACGTAGCGGGGGTCGCCCACGTAGGGGGTGCCGTCGGGGTTGAGCACGTCGGTGAACATGCGGGCCACGGCGCCGTCTTCTTTTTTACGCCAGGGCAGCAGGGTGAAGGTGGAGGGGTCGGGCATGGCCACCATGTCGGATTCGTCGATGCGGGCGAATCCCTGGATGGAAGACCCGTCAAAGCCCATGCCTTCTTCCATGGCCAGTTCCATTTCGCTGGGAGACACGGCAAAGCTTTTCAAAAAGCCCAGGATGTCGGTGAACCACAGACGAACGAACTTAACGTTGTTGTCCCGTATTGCCTTCAGGACGCCTTCCTTGGTCATTTTCGCCATGCTCGTTTTCCTCCTTGAGAACTAAATTGGCTTGACCCTGGCCGCAATTTCCGCCGTGGAGCCGTCCGGTCACACGTCCTTGGGCGCGGCACTATGCAAATCGGTATCTTGCGTTTGGCAAAGCAATTTTTGCGCCAAACCAAGCTGAAATATGCAAGGTGTTGATCAAGCGAAGTTTATAGAAGATAGTCTCCCCGGATGTGCCGGTGGAAAAGTACCAATTGGTATGAATAGCCACGGGTTAGCCTACCGTTTGGTGGGATTGCCCGGGCGCAGTTGGTTTCGCCTTGCGAAGTTATTCTTATTATAAAGGCCCGGGAGGTTTCTGGATAGGCCTCCCGGGCCCGGTTTAGCCGTGAATTTGATCTAGCCCATGGCCGTCGGACCCTCTTCGCCGGTGCGGATGCGCATGGCCTCTTCCATGGGGAGCACGAAGATGACCCCGTCGCCGATTTCGCCGGTGCGGGCGCCCGTGATGATGGCCTGCTTGGCCGACTCCACGAAGTCGTCGTTGAGGCCGATCTCCAGACGGACCTTCTTGAGCAGATTCACCTCCTGCTCCACCCCGCGGTAGGTTTCCGAAAATCCCCGCTGGCGGCCGGAGCCCACCACATTGGTGACCGACATGTTGAAGATCTGGGCCTCGTACAGGGCCTGCTTCACGTCGTTTAGTCTTTCGGGCTTGATGTACGCCACTATCATTTTCATGTGATCTCCCCCCCTTTCTATCTGGTGGTGAAGATCTGGAAGTCGGAATAGGCTTCCATACCGTGTTCTTCAATGTCCAGGCCGCAGATTTCCTCTTCCTTGGGCACCCTGAGGCCCATGACCGCCTTGACCGCCAGGAATACCACGAGCATGCAGGCCATTGCAAAGGCGGCGCAAACCACCGTGCCCATGATCTGGATGCCCAGCTGGGTGAAGCCGCCGCCGTGCAGCAGGCCGTCGCCCGCCAGGCCCAGGGCCTTCTGGCCCCAGATGCCCACCGCGATGGTGCCCCACATGCCGTTGAAGCCGTGGACCGGCACCGCGCCCACCGGGTCGTCGATGTGCAACTTGTCCAGCAGGCCCACGCCCAAGACCACGATGCCGCCGGCGATGAGGCCGATGACCATGGAGGCCCAGGGGCTGACCACGGCGCAGGGCGCGGTGATGGCCACCAGGCCGGCCAGGGCTCCGTTCATGCACATGGTCAGGTCGGGCTTGCCGTACATGGCCCACACCAGGAACATGGCCGAGAGGGCGCCGGCAGCGGCCGACAGGTTGGTGTTGATGGTTATCAGGGCTATGGCCATGGCGTTTTCGGTGCCGGAGGCGGCCAACTGGCTGCCCGGGTTGAAGCCGAACCAGCCGAACCACAGGATGAACACGCCCAGGGCGGCCAAGGGGATGTTGTGGCCGGCCAACACCCGGCTCTTGCCGTCGGGTCCGTAGCGGCCGATGCGCGGGCCCAGGATGATGGCCCCCACCAGGCCGATCCAGCCGCCGGTGCCATGCACGATGGTGGAGCCGGCGAAGTCAAAGAAGCCCATCTGGGAAAGCCAGCCGCCGCCCCAGGTCCAGTGGCCGATGATGGGGTAGTTGAGGGTGGTCACAAACACCGTGGCTATGAGGTAGGAGGGGAACCTGGTGCGCTCGGCCATGACTCCGGAAACGATGGTGGCCGCTGTGCCGCAGAACACCGCCTGGAACATCCAGGCCGCCCACACCGGCAGGCCGTCGCTGGTCAGGCCCGAGAGGCCGAAGCCGGACAGGCCTATGAAGGAGTTGCCCTCGCCGAACATGAAGGCATAGCCCACTATAAAGTAGAGAATGCTGGCCAAGGCGAAGTCCATGAAGTTTTTGGCCAGTATGTTGGCTGCGTTCTTGGCCCGGGTCAGACCGGCCTCGACCATGGCGAACCCAGGCTGCATGAAGAACACCAGATAGGCCGCCAAGAGGACCCATAGCGTGTCCAGGTCGTTGATCTTGGGGGCTTTGGCCGCCTCTTGGGCCCAGGCGGGCAGGGCGGATAGCAAGCCCAGCCCCACCAGGGTGGTTAGAGAGGCCGTCACGCGCTTTATCATCTCTAACAGCTCCTTTTATGATTTAGCCCGGCCGGAGCCGGCGCCTTTGGCCGGGCCTTGGTTCGTTCAGACCTAGAAAGACGCCGCCATCACCAGGCCGAAGTAGATGTTGTTCTCGTCCTGTATGGGCTTCATGTTGTCCTTGATGTCGCTGTCCACCAGGCCGGTGAAGACCACCTGGGGAGTCAGAGTCACGTACTCGCCGATGCCAAAGGGCAGGGAGAGGTAGGCCGAGTAGTCGGTGAAACCACTTTTGTCGGTGCCGTTGTAGTAGAAGTCGTTGTTTTCATCGCTGCCGTAGCCGATGGAGGCGCCCACCGCCAGGGACCAGCCGACCAACTCGCTGATTTTGGGCAGATCCAGGGAGTAGCCCAGGGAGCCCAGGATGTAGAAGCCGTTGGACTCCTGAACGTCCTTGTAAATGGTCACGCTGGGGGTCACGATCCAGTCGTAGCTGATCCCGGCGTAAAGCTCGGTGGTGTCGGCCGCGCTGCTGCCAGGGAAGGTGTAGCGGATCACGCCCACCGGGATGCTGAGCTTGCCCAGGTCAAAGGTGTAGGAGGCGGTCAGGTCGATCTCGTCGATCTCGCTCTTGCGTCCGTTCTGGCCGGTGAGCATGTAGTCGGCCCACACGTTGAAAGAAAAGCCGCCCACCGACGCGGTGACCGAGGGCTGGGCCACCCAGTCGTCCACCACCACGATGCCGCGCCATACGTACTTGCTGTTGAAGGCCACCGAGAAGTCTGCGTTGACCTCGATTTTGGCCTGGGCCGGGGTGGCCGCGTAGAGCCCCAGGGAAAGGGCCGCGCACAATGCCAGGATTAAAGTGATTGCCAGCTTCTTCATGATTTCTCCTCGTTGGTGCGTTTGATGTTTCGAGCAGTTTCCCGGCGGCCAGCCTAGCCGCCGGGTTGCTTCCCTTCGCTGCTTGCCGCTTGGCTCTGTGCATTGGCAAGGGGTGTGCCAGTGGATGGTTCAAGCGGGACGAATCATGTAACAAGCTGAATTGTCATGGCAAAAAATTAGGGCCCCCGGCGGGGGCCCTAATGGGCGTTGCCAATAAAAATACCTATAGGTATGAAATGTGGATTAAGGCTACTTTTTGGTACGAAAACGTCGGGGGTCTATGCCGTACTTTTTGACCCTCAGCCCCATGAGCCGCTCGCTGATTCCCAGGCTGCGCGCGGCCAAGGCCTTGTTGCCCCTGGAAATTTTCAGGGCGTCGGCGATCAGTTCGCGCTCCAGGTTCTCCAGGGTGGACTCCAGGGTGTCTTTGTGTATGGTCCCCGAGGCCTCGGCGGTCTGCAAGGTGGGAGGGAGATTGTGGCCGTGAATCACCTCGTCCGAGGAAAGTATCACCGCCCGCTCGATGTAGTTCTCCAACTCGCGGACGTTGCCCGGCCAGTGATAGGACATGAGCATGTCGATGGCCGGAGTGGAGATGCGCCTTATGGCCTTTCCGTTGGCCTGGCTGAACTTTTCGGAGAAGTGGTTGGCCAAAAGCAGGACGTCGGTTTCCCTCTCCCTCAGCGGCGGCACGTGGATGGGGAATACGTTGAGCCTATAGTAGAGATCCTGGCGGAACGTGCCGGTATCCAGCAGCTTTTCCAACTCGCGGTTGGTGGCGGCAATGACCCTTACGTCGCTCTTGATGGTTTCGGCGCCTCCGACGCGCTCGAATTCGCGCTCCTGTAAAACCCGCAGCAGCTTGACCTGGGTGGCTGGCGAGAGGTCGCCCACCTCGTCCAAAAAGATGGTGCCCCCGTCGGCCAGTTCGAAACGCCCCTTGCGCTGGTTGTGGGCCCCGGTGAAGGCGCCCTTTTCGTGGCCGAACAATTCGCTTTCAATGACGCCTTCGGGCAGGGCCGCGCAGTTCACCTTGATGAAGGGCTTGCTGGCCCTGAGGCTGTTGTAGTGGATGGCGTGGGCCACCAATTCCTTGCCGGTGCCGCTTTCCCCGCGGATAAGTACTGTGGTGTTGCTCTGGCAAACCTGGGCGATGAGGTCGTATACGGTCTGCATGGCCTTGGAATTGCCGATGATATTGGCGGGATGAAAGCGGTCGCGCAGCTTTTGCTGCAGCCGGATATTTTCCTCGCGCAGACGTTGCTGCTCTTCCATCACCTCCTGGCGCAGGCGAACCGCCTGGGCGATCATGGAGGCGATGACGCTCATCAGGCGCACGGCTTCTTCCAGGGACACCGAATCTTGGAACAGGCGGTCGGCGCTCAGGGCCCCGATCACCTCGTTGCCCAGCTTGATGGGTACGCAAATAAAGGAAATGTCGCTTTTGTCCAGCTTGCTGCGGGCCCCGGTGCGATCCAGAAAGTGGGGCTCATCGCCGATGTGCTCCACCACCATGGGCCGGCCCGACTGCACCACCTGGCCGGTGACACCCTCGCCCAGCTTGTAGCGGCCCCGTTCGCGCTGCTTGGCGCTAAGACCGTGGGCCGCCTCGATCAATATCTCGCCCGTCTGGCGGTTGAGCAGGGTGATGGTGCCGCGCATCATACCCATATGATTGGAGATAAGCTCCAGCACCGGGGCCACGACGTCCCTGAGGTCCATGCTGCGCTCCAAGGTCCGGCTGATCTCGAAGAGCAGGGATAGTTCCTTGACCTCGCGCTGGTAGGGTGCGTTATGGGGGCTCATAAATTATTTCTCGCCTTTTGCGCCACCGAATCGTAAGGTTTCTTGCCGAAACGTACCATGCGGTATGTTTCGGCGCAACGAGCAACCTTTTGGTAGCTAGAGGCGGCTCAGGGCTTTCGGTCGAAGCCGGGACGGTAATGGTTGGTGATGGGCAGGCGCCGGTCGCGGCCAAAGGCCTTGGGCGTGATCTTGATCCCCGGAGGGGCCTGGCGGCGCTTGTATTCGTTGATGTCCACCAGGCGGATCACCTCGCGCACCGTGGCGAAGTCGTGCCCCAAGGCCACGATTTCGTCCAGCACCAGATCGTTTTCCACGTAGGCCTTGAGAATGGGGTCCAACACCTCATAGGGCGGCAGGCTGTCGCTGTCCTTTTGATCGGGCCTCAGCTCCGCCGAAGGGGCTCGCTCCATGGTGGTCACGGGGATAAGCTCCCGCTGGGCCTTT
Source organism: Pseudomonadota bacterium (assembly GCA_018819925.1). Taxonomy (GTDB): domain Bacteria; phylum Desulfobacterota; class Desulfarculia; order Desulfarculales; family Desulfarculaceae; genus Desulfoferula. The sequence goes on along the minus strand of JAHJPG010000144.1, from coordinate 12,198 downwards.
TGGTTGACAAAGGCCGAAAGCTCGTAGACCAGGGTCTTGGGGACGTCCTTGATTACCGCGAAGCCGCCGGCCATGTCTCCGTAGAGGGTGCAATAGCCCACTGCGGTTTCGCTCTTGTTGCCCGAGGTCAAGACCAGCCAGCCGAAGCGGTTGGAAAGGGCCATGAGGATGTTGCCCCGGATGCGGGCCTGGAGGTTTTCGTGCTCCACTCCGGCCGGACCGGGGCCGAAGGCCTCCTTAAGCTCGTCCAGATAGATATGGTAGATGTGGGCCACGGGCACGGTGATGAGCTTGATCCCCAGATTGGCGGCCAAGCGTCCGGCGTCGTCGAGGGTTTCGCCCGAGGTGAACTGGCTGGGCATGGTCACCCCGGTGACGTTGTCCGCGCCCAGGGCGGCCACCGCGATGCAGGCGGTCAGCGCCGAGTCTATGCCTCCCGAGAGCCCCAGCACCGCCCGCTTGAAGCCGTTTTTGCCCATGTAGTCCCGGGTGCCCAGGACCAGGGCCTGGTATATCTCGGCCAGGCCGCCCATCGCCGGGGCGCGGAAGGATGCCGCGGGCCGCAAGGGCTCTGGGCAGGGCAGGGGCAGGCGCACCAGCTTCACCCGGGGGGCGTCGTCCAGGTCGGGCAACTCCACCGCCGGGGGCAGCTCCAGGTCCACCAGTTGCAAATCGGGCTGGAAACGGGGGGCGCAGGCCAAGGTCTCTCCCTGGGGTGAGATGGCCAGGCAGCCGCCGTCAAAAACCAGCTCGTCCTGGCTGCCGAAAAGGTTGTTGTAGCAGACGTAGGTGCCGGTGGCCGAGGCGAAGCGGGCCATGATGTTCTTGCGGATGTCCAGCTTGCCGGCGTGGAAGGGCGAGGCCGAGATGTTGAGCACCACCTGGGCCTTTTGCTGCAAGGCGCAGACCTCGCACTCGTCGCCCTGAACCCACACGTCCTCGCAGATGGTGAGCATCAACCGGACCCCGGCCATCTCCAAAAGCAGGCATTCGGCGCCAGGGGTGAAGTAGCGTTTTTCGTCGAAGATCCCGTAGTTGGGCAGCTCCTTTTTGTGATACACCGCCGCCACCTGGCCCTGGCTGATCACCGCCGCCGCGTTGTAGCACTGCCCCCGCTGGGGGTCCGCGTCGGCGAATCCCACCACCAGGTTGATTCCCTGGCAGCGCTGGGCCAGCTCCTGAACCGCCGCCCGGCTGTCGTCCAGGAAGCGGGGCTTGATGAGCAGGTCTTCCGGGGGGTATCCGGTTATGGCCAGTTCGGGGAAGGTGACCAAGTGAGCTCCGGCGGCGCGGGCTCTCTGGGACTGCTCGTATATCAAGGCGAGGTTGGCGTCGATATCACCCACGGTGGGGTTGATCTGGGCCTGGGCTATGCGCAGGATGGGCATTGATCTTTCCCGCTTGGGTGATCGATCCGGGGCCTGGATGGATTATACATGTATGGGCGTTTGGGGAAAGGTCCTCGTGCGTCGTAGGGTATCATGCCCGTTCCCGCCGAGCCTTGAAAACCAAGGCTGGTTTCAGCGGCGTGGAGCCATGGAACAGGCAAACCCCATGCATCATGGCCAGGGCGGGACGGGGCCGGGAAGGCGCGTCCCGGGGCCGTGGTCTGAACCTGGCCCCTGGGCGCCTCCAAGCGGCGCAGCCATCAGTTGTGCTATCGAAGAATGCCGGGACGGTGAGTTGCCGGGCCGCGATGCCGGGCGGGCCTAGCGGTTCAGGCCCGCCGCACGAACCAAAAACAGGGTTCGTCTCCGGGTCCGGGCAGAGGCAACTCCAGGAAACCCTGGGTGAAGTAAAGCTCCTCCCAACTGGAATCGGCGGCCACGTCGGCGTTGGTGCAGCGGATCAATTCCTTGTCCAACTCGACTTCATCGCAAAAGAGGCATTCCAGGCAGAGCAGATTCTTCATGGCTTGGCCTCAACGCTCCAGCATCTGTTGCAGGTTTATCATCTTTTGACGCACGTTCTCCAGGGTGGCCATCAGTTTTAGGCTGTGGTTGGCGAAGATGGAGTCCCGCGAGCCGTTTAGCACCACCAGGGGCTCGAAGTCGGCCAGGCGCAGGTCGTCCACGATGCTGTCCATGAGTTCGGACGAGCGCTTTATCTGCAAAACGTCGCGGAACTCCCAGCGCACCGCCAGCATCATCTCGAACATGGCATAGGCCACGCCGCGGGCGAAGTAGAAGTTGTCGTCGATCTGGTTCCAGGGAACGGCCACCTTGAGCATCTTTTCCCCCTGCTGGGTGCTGTCGCCGGCGGTTTCCTCGCTCAGGCGCTGGCCCACGTCCCGGGGGGCGTTGGACAGGCGGGTGTCCACCCCGCCCAAGAGGCTGGTGTACTGCTCCAAAAGCTCGATGAGGTTGTCGGCCCGGGGATAAAAGTGGCTCTTGCCAATGCCCAGACCCTGGCGGTAGGCCCGTAGGGCCTGGATGCCGTCGTTGAACTTGGCCTCGGCCGCCGGGAATATCCACAAATGGGGGTTGTTGGAAAAATCGGTGAAGGCGCGGTCGGCCTGGGGGTCGATCTTGTCGGTGGTGCGCTGGCGTGAAAGCTTGTCCCTGAGCACCCGGGTGGAGTAGCGGATTATCTCCAACTGGCCCATCTGGAAATTTTGGGGGTTGTCCAGAAAGATGCTGGGATAGAAGACGTCGTTGGGCAGCCAGGCCCTTAGCATGCCCTGGCTCAGGGTGATCATGGTGTTGGTGAACACCTCCCCGGCAGGCGTGGCCCGTTGCGACTCGGGCGCGGTGCTTTGGGAGGGGACGGGGTTGAAGAAGGGCGGAAAAGCGCGATTGTATTCGTACCACATGACAAAGGGCGCGCTGATCACATACAGGAGAAACGCCCAAAGGATAACCCGCCAAATCCGGCCCAGGGGGCTCAGACCGGCGGCCAGGGGGTTGAACCAAGCGGTTCGGCCCAACTCGGGCTGGGTGTCTTGATCTTTCTTCATACGGACTCCTCCCCCTGGAATGATGCGAGGCGCGTCCTTCTATTGTCCGGGCTATGGGGGGGTTGTCAAGGGCGGGGCTTGAGCAGCCTGTCCACCAAGGCGGTGGTGGATAGTTCCGGCACCAGGGGCAGGGAGAAAACCTGGCCTCCCCGTGAGCGCACCAGGGGTGCCCCCACGATTTTTTCCTCGGGCCAATCGCCGCCCTTGACCAGCACGTCCGGGGCGATGGCCTCGATGAGTTTGGCTGGGGTGGGCTCTTCGAAAAACACCACCGCGTCCACCGCCTGCAAGCCGGCCACCACCGCCGCCCGCTGGTCTTGGGGCACGATGGGCCGCTCGGGGCCCTTGTTCTGGGCCCGCACCCCGGCGTCGGTGTTCAGCCCCAGGATCAAGAGGTCGCCCAGGGAGCGGGCGCGGTTCAACAGGTCCACGTGGCCGGCGTGCAACAGGTCGAAGCAGCCGTTGGTGAAGACTACTTTCTTGCCCGCCGCCTGGGCCTCACGAGCCAGGGCCATCGCCTGCTCCTGGCTCATGATTTTTTGGCTGGTGTCAAGCATGGGCTATCTCGGCCTCAGTCTATCCGGTGCGCCAGGCGGTCCAGGCGCAGGCTCACCGGGAAGTCCTTCCAAGACCACAGCACCACCTCGGCCCGGCCCACGAGGTCTTCCCGGGGTACGAAGCCGCCTTGGCCATGGTTCCAAAAGCGCGAGTCAAAGGAGTTGTCGCGGTTGTCGCCCATCATGAAGTAGCTCTTTGGCGGCACCCGCACCGGCCCGAAATGGTCGCCCGGGTTCGGGTGCCCGCTATAGCGGCCCCAGTCGTGATCAAAGAGCCGTCCGTTTACGTACAGGGCCTTCCCCCGCATCTGAACCGTCTCGCCGGGCAGGCCCATGATGCGCTTGACGAAGTCCGGGCCTTGGCCCTGGGGATTTTTAAAAACCACCACGTCGCCCCGCTGGGGCGTTCCCAGGGGCAACAGCACCAGGCCGGTGAAGGGCAGCTTGAGGTCGTAGCAGAGTTTGTTGACCAGCATGTGGTCGCCGGGCAGCAGGGTGGGCTCCATGGAGCCGGAGGGCACCCAGGAGGCCTGCACCATCCCGGCTCTCAGCACCGCGCTGATCACCAGGGCCCAGAGCAGGGCCCCGCCCCAGCCGCGCAGGAAGCGCCGCAGCGGTCCTTGACTTTGGGCTTGTTCTTCTTTCATGTACAACTCCCCCAGTTGTTGCCTCGGTCTAAGACTTGCCGCCCGCCGCCCGCGCCAGGGTGAGCACCTCCACCCTCTCGGCCCCCGCTTGTTTTAGCGCCTTGGCGCATTCGTTCACCGTGGCTCCGGTGGTGAAAACATCGTCCACCAGCAGCACCCAGGCTCCCTCCAGGCGGTCCTGCCAATTGGGGGCGACGGCAAAGGCCCCGGCCACGTTGCGCCGCCGGGCTCCGGGGTCCAGGCCCACCTGGGGTCTAGTATAGCGCCTCCGACTCAGCAGGCGGGGAGCCAACTCCGGCCCCTCACGGCCGGGCAGGCCCCGGGCCAGCACCAGGGCCTGGTTGAAGCCCCGGGCCACCAGGCGGCGCGGGTGCAGGGGCACCGGGGCGATGAGATCAACGGTGGCCCACCAGGAGCGGGGGGCGTCGCCCAACAGGCGGGCCAGGCCCTGGCCCAGCCAATAGCGGCGCTGGTACTTGAAGCCGCGCACCACCTCGGCCAGGGGCCCGGCGTGCGCCGCCAGGGACCGGGCCGCGTCAAAGGCCGGGGGCGAGGCCTGGCAGGCCGGGCATAGCCAAGAGTGGCCGGGCAGGCCGCAAACCGGGCAGGCCGGGGCGGCCAGGGGCTCCACCTGCCCCTGGCAGGCGGGGCACAAAAACTCATCTTGGCCCACCGGGGCCCCGCAGGCGGCGCAGGCGGGAGGGAACAAAAGATCGCGCAGGCCGTGGGCCAGGTTGGCCAGAGCCTGTCCCCCCCGGGCGCCCATGGGCTCCTAGAGCTGCTCGGCCACCCGCTGGGCAAAGGCCGAGCAGGCCACCTCGCGGGCTCCTGGTATCTGCCGGGCCAGGTCGTAGGTGACCTCGCCGGCCAGGATGGTCCGGGACAGGGCCGGGGCGATCATCTCCGCCGCCTCCAGCCAGCCCAAATGCTCCAGGAGCATGGCTCCGGAAAGGATCACCGAGCCGGGGTTCACCTTGTCCAGGCCGGCGTACTTGGGGGCCGAACCGTGGGTGGCCTCGAACACCGCCGCTTCGTCGCCGATGTTGGCTCCCGGGGCCATGCCCAGCCCGCCCACCTGGGCGGCCAGGGCGTCGCTCAGGTAGTCGCCGTTCAAGTTGGGGGTGGCCAGCACCGCGAACTCCTCTGGGCGCAGCAGGGCCTGTTGGAACATGTTGTCGGCGATGCGATCCTTGAGCACCACCTGGCCCAGCTCGATCTCTTGGTCCTCTCTCACGTAGCGGCCGGCGTACTCTTCCCTGGCCAGCTCGTACCCCCAGTCCTTGAAGGCCCCCTCGGTGAACTTCATGATGTTGCCCTTGTGCACCAGGGTAACCGACTCCCGGCCACGCTCCAGGGCGTAGTCCATGGCCCGGCGGACCAGGCGCTGGGACTTGAACTTGCTCATGGGCTTGATGCCGATGGCCGCGTGCTTGTCCAGCTTGGCGCCCAACTCGCCGTCCATGAACTTGATGAGCTTTTCGGCCTCGGCGGAGCCGGCGGCCCACTCGATGCCCGCGTAGACGTCCTCGGTGTTCTCACGGAAGATCACCATGTCCACCGCCTCGGGCCGCTTCACCGGGCTGGGAACCCCGGGGATGTAGCGCACCGGGCGGATGCAGGCGTAGAGGTCCAGCACCTGGCGCAGGGTCACGTTGATGGAGCGGAAGCCGCCGCCCACCGGGGTGGTCAGGGGGCCCTTGATGGCCACCTTCAGTTCGCGGATCTGCTCCACCGTCTCCGGGGGCAGGTGCTCTCCGGTGGCCTCGTAGGCCTTTTCCCCGGCCAGCAGCTCCATCCAATGGATGCGACGCGCTCCGCCGTAGGCCTTTTCCACCGCCGCGTCCAGCACCAGGCGGGAAGCCCGCCAGATGTCCGGGCCGGTGCCGTCGCCCTCGATGAAGCCCACCGCCGGCTGATTGGGCGCCTGGAGTGCGCCTTGGCTGTCTCGTTCAATAAGCTCGGCCCCGGAGGGGAGCAGGTCTTTCAGGTTGCTGGCTGGGCTCATTATTCGGTTTCCTCATTGAAACCCTGCTCGCGGGCATAGGCCACGAAGTCTTGGTGAGAAACCTCGGGGTCTATGCCGGGGCAGGCTTGGCGGGCGTCCTCAAAGGCGCTGGGATTGGCCAGGATGCTCGGGAAAAAGGGCCAGCGCCGGCAGATGGCCGGCTTGGCCTGGTGGATGCGGCAGCCCTGGGGGCCCATGAGGCCGCATGCCCCGTCGGCCCCGGCCAACACCTCGTAGCGCCCGTCCCGGGCGCGGCAGTGGCGGCCGATGAACTCCTCGGGGCTCAGGTCCATGAGCGCGGCGGCGGGGGCTATCTCCTGGTTTTCCAAGAAGATGCCGCCCCGCCCTTGACAGCAGACGTTGCAGCGCTGGCACTCAAAGGGAGCCCGGCGTTTTTTGGCGGATGGCTGATTCATAGTCAGGTGAGGTTACAACGCCTGGCCCGGCAAGGCAAGGCAAGCTTAGGCCCCCACTATGGGGAAATGGTGCTTCCTGATGTGCTCCACCGCGTCGGCGGCGTCGCGCTCGGCCCGGTACCAGTGGCGGCCCCTGAGCTGCACGTCGCCGTCCAGCAGGTGGCGATCGTCGGGGTGTACCCGGTAGCGGCTTATGAACTCCTCGGGAAACTCCTCGGGCACCAGGGCTTCCTGGCCGCTGATGATGCCCCAGGCCAGGGTCCAGGCCCGAGCCACGTTGACCATGTTGTAGCCGCCCCCGCCCAGCACGATCCAGCGGCCCCAGGCCAGGTCCTTGAAGCGGCGCACCGCGTGGCCAAAGCCCCGGGTGGTGAGGTTGAGGTTGGCCAAGGGGTCGTTCAAGAAGGTGTCCACCCCCAACTGGGTGACCACGTAGTCCGGGGCGAAGGCCTCCAGTAGGGGGGGCACCACCGCCTCGAAGCTTTCAATATACACGTCGTCGTCGGTGTCGATCCACAGGGGCAGGTTCACCGTGAATCCCTTGCCCGGCCCCCGGCCCATCTCCTCCAAATAGCCGGTGCCGGGAAACAAGGTGGCCGGGTGCTGGTGCAGGCTGATGGTAAGCACCTGGTCGGTTTCGAAAAAGGCCCATTGCACCCCGTCGCCGTGGTGGGCGTCGATGTCCACGTAGGCCACCCGGTGGCCCCGGCCCACCAGCCGGCGGATGGCCAGCACCGCGTCGTTGACGTAGCAAAAGCCTCCCGCCCGGGCCGCCAGGGCATGGTGCATGCCTCCGGCCATATTGAAGGCCGCCGGGGCCCCCTCCATGCTCACCAAGCGGGCGGCGGTCAGGGTGCCCCCGGCCATGAGGGCCGAAAGGTCGTACACCCCCGGGAATACGGGGTTGTCTCCCGGGCCCAAGCCGAAGGCCACGTAACCGCTGGCCAGGGGGCTGGCCGAGAGCTCTTGCAGGGTTTCCAGGTAGCGGCGGTCGTGGTAGATCATCAGTTCTTCGAAGGTGGCCGGAGCGATGGGATAGGGATCGGCGCTCAGGCCGCAGAGCCCGATAAGCTCGTTGGTCATGGCCAGGCGGCGCATGCGCATGGGGTGCTGCGGACCGTAGTCGAAGCGCTGAAACTCTTCGCTGTAAACGTAAACCGGCTCAGGCAAGGCTTTGTTGGGAGCCATGTCGCTTCCCGTTGCGGGGGGGTGGAATATAGGCGGCCCAGCATAACACCACCGGGGGCGGGGGGCAAGCTTTTCGGGCCTTGGCCCAGTTGACACCCCCTGGTGTGGCTGGTAAACTCACATCCGACTATTTTGTTAGTCTTTTGGAGCCCTTGGGGTGGGAGGAATTCGCCATGAACTTGGCCCAGAAGGTCGAGGCGGATCTAAAGACCGCCCTTAAGTCCAGGGATGAGTTGGCCACCAGTTGCTTGCGGCTGGTGCGAGCCGCCTTCAAAAATCAGGAAAAAGAGCTGCGCCGGCCCCTGAACGGGGAAGAGGAGATCAAAATCCTCTCCACCCTGGCCAAGCAGCGCCGCGAATCCATAGATCAATTCACCAAGGGCGGCCGCATCGACCTGGCCGATAGGGAGCAGGCGGAGCTGGCCATCATCGAGGCCTATCTGCCGGCCCAGTTGGACCAAGAGGCCATCGCCAAGGTGGTTGAAGAGGTGTTCGCCGAGTTGAATCCCCAGGGCATGAAGGACATGGGGGCGGTGATGAAAGAGGCCATGGCCCGGTTGGCCGGGCAGGCCGATGGCAAGCTGGTCAACCAGCTGGTGCGCCAGCGCCTGCAAAACTCCTAGAGGGAAGTCCTGATTACGGGACGTTATCTCCATTCGCCTATGCCAGAGATCAAACCAGGTTCCGCAGACCCCGGCCTGGAACGGCTGCGGCCCTGCGCCGACGCCCAGACCATGGCCGTCTTGGAGCTGGGTCCCCTGCTGGAGCGGGTGGCCAGCCTGGCGGTTAGCCCCCTGGGGGCCCAGCGGGCGCGGGCGCTTCGGCCTTGCCCGGATATGGCCGGGGTGGCCCGCCGCCAGCGCCGCCTCAGCCAACTGCGCCAGCTGATGGCCGAGCAGGGCCGCCCCTCCCTGGACGGCCTGGACGACGTGCGGCCCCTGCTGAACCGCTTGGGGCCGGTGGGGGCTTTTTTGGTGCCCGAGGAGCTGGAGGTGATGGCCGATTTTCTGTCCGCCGCCGGACGGGCCGCCTCGTTTTTGGCCCCTTCGGAAGAGCGCATGGACGAGCTGTTTCGCCTGGCCAACCAGATCACCTCCCTGCCCGAGTTGGCCAAAGAGCTGCGGCGGGTCATCGGGCCTGGGCACTCGGTAAGCTCCAACGCCTCGCCGGAGTTGGCCCGGGTGCGCCGGGAGGCGGCGCGGTCCCGGGAGCGCCTGCGCGGCGAGCTGATGGGCCTGGTGCAAGACGAGTCCCTGGCTCCGGCCTTTTCCGACCAGGTGGTGACCCAACGGGCCGGGCGCTTCGTGGTGCCGGTTCGCTCCGACGCCAAGGGCCGGGTGGCGGGCATCATCCACGACACCTCCGGCTCCGGGGCAACCTGCTTCGTGGAGCCGCTCAGCGCGGTGGAGGGCAACAACCAACTGGCCCTGATGACCCGGCGCGAGCGGGAAGAGGAGATCAAGGTGCTGGTGGCCGTGGCCGCCCGCCTGGCCCAGGAGTCCCAGGCCCTGCACGAGAACCTGGCCGCCCTGGCCAAGCTGGACTGTCTGCTGGCCCAGGCCCGCTTCGCCGATCGCCTGGACTGTGCCGAGCCGGTGCTCACCGCCGCCGACGAGGTGGAGTTGATAAAGGCCCGCCATCCCCTGCTGGCCTGGCGCGCGGCGGGCGGGCGGGGTTCCTGTGTTCCCATCGATCTCAGGGTGAGCCCCGAACAGCGCATGCTGGTGCTCAGTGGGGCCAACGCCGGGGGCAAGACCGCCAGCCTCAAGACCCTGGGGCTAATCACCCTCATGGTCATGTGCGGCCTGCACGCCCCCCTGGACAGGGGCAGCCGGGTGGCGGTGTTTAACACCATCGCCGCGGAGATCGGCGACGACCAGGATCTGGACCGGGACCTGTCCACCTTCACCGCCCACGCCGGCCGTCTGGCCCAGATGGTGAGCCAGGCCGGCCCCTCGTCCCTGTTTCTCATCGACGAGATCGGCGGGGGCACCGATCCCAGCGAAGGATCGGCCCTGGCCACGGCGGTGCTGGACTGGCTGGGCTCCAAGGGCTCCATGGTCTTGGCCACCACCCACTTCCACCGCCTCAAGGCCTACGCCACCCTGCACAAGGGAGCCCAGAACGTTTCGGTGTCCTTTGACCAGGCCACCGGCCAGGCCACCTACCAATTGCACTACGGCGCGCCGGGCTTCAGCGACGCCCTGGCCGTTGCCGCCCGCCTGGGCTTCCCCCGGGAAATACTCGAGGCGGCGGGGGCCGAGCTGGACCAGGCCGAGCGCCAGACCGTGGCCCTGCTGCGCGAGGCGGACCAGGCCCGCCAAGAGGCCCGCCAGGAGCGGGCGGCGGCCTCGGCTGATCGCCTGGCCGCCAAAGGCGAACGCGACGAGGCTCGCGGCCTGAAACGCCAGGCGGCCCAAGAGCGGGCCGGGGCCCTGGCCGAGGGCAAACGCCGGGTGCGCGAGGTGGCCAAGCGCTTCGAGGGCGAGTTGGCCAGCCTGTTGGGCCATACCGCCCAGGAGCAGGAGCAGGGCCGCCAGATCAAGGAGGGGGCGGTGCGCCAGGAGCTGTACCAGGCACGGCGCCAGGCCCTGGCCCAGGTGGAGGCCACCGCCGCCGTTTTGGAAGCCGCCCGCCCCGCCGGCACGGAGGACATTGCCACCGGACTCAAGGAGGGCGACGCGGTGGAGTTGGCCAACCTGGGCCAACAGGGGGTGCTTTTGGAGTCCCCCAGCCCGGGCCGGGGCACGGTGCCGGTGTCGGTGGGCGTGGCTGGGGTGCGGGTCATGGTGCCCCTGGCCGAGATCAAGCCCCTGCCCGCCGGGTCCCACACCTCCCCCCGGGCCAAGGCCAAGGGCAAGGGGGTTTCGGTGCAGGCCAGCGCGGGCGAGGGCCTGGACCTGAACCTCATCGGCAAGCGGGTGGACGAGGCCCTGCCCCTGGTGGACAAGGCCCTGGACCAGGCCCTCTTGGCCGGGCGGGGCGAGATCCGGGTGGTGCATGGCATGGGCACCGGGCGCCTCAGGGCGGCGGTGCGCGAATACCTGGCCGCTCATCCCGTGGTGGCCTCTTTCCGGCCCGGGCAGCGCGGCGAGGGCGGGGCCGGGGTGACCGTGGCCCAGGTGAGGCAATAGTTGAACGAGAGCGGCCGCATACCAGAGCACAAGATAGATGAGGTGCGCCAGGCGGCCAACATCGCCGAGGTGATCGGCCGCCGGGTGAAGCTCATCACTGCGGGCCGCACCTTGAAGGGCTTGTGCCCCTTCCACGGCGACACCGACCCCAGCTTCATCGTCAACCGCGAGCGTGGCACCTGGCACTGCTTCGGATGCGGCGAGGGGGGCAACGTATTCACTTTTCTCATGAAAGATGAGGGCCTCACCTTTCCCGAGGCGGTTAAGCAGTTGGCCGCCCAGTACGGGGTCCAACTGCCCACCCCCCAGCGCACCCCGGAGCAGAAGCGCCAGGATCAGCACCGGCAGCGCCTGTTGCGCGTAATGGAGTTAGCCGGTAACTTTTTTGGGCAGCAGCTGGCCGCTCCCGGCGGCGAGGGAGCCCTGCGCTACCTGACCCAGCAAAGGGGCCTCAAGGACCAGGTGGTTCAGGACTTTGGGCTGGGCTGGGCTCCAGAGGCCTGGGAGGGCTTGCGGCGTTTCTTGGGCTCGCAAGGTATACCCGAGGCCTTGGCCGTGGAGGCCGGGGTTTTGGTGGCCCGGGACAAGGGCGACGGCTGCTATGACCGCTTCCGGGGCCGGGTGATGTTTCCCATCGCCGAGGTGTCCGGGCGAGTGGTCAGCTTTGGGGGGCGGGTGTTGGGCGGGGGCGAGCCCAAATACCTCAACGGCCCCGAGACCCTGCTCTTCAAAAAGTCGGCGACGCTTTACAACCTGGAACGGGCCCGCGCCTTCATGCGCAAGAAGGACCGGGCCCTGGTGGTGGAGGGCTACTTCGACGTGATCACCCTGGCGGCCATGGGTTTTGGCGAAACGGTGGCTCCCATGGGCACCGCGTTGACCTCCCAGCAGGTGCGCCGCCTCAAGGGCCAGGCCTCGCGTCTGGTCATGGTGTTCGACGGCGACCAGGCCGGACTGCGCGCCGCCCACCGCTCCCTGCCCATCTGCCTGGCCGAGGGGGTGCAGCCCGAGGTGCTGCTTTTGCCCACCGGCGAAGACCCCGACAGCTTCGCCCGCTCCCAGGGGCCCGAGGGCATGGAAGAGGCCATCGGCCAAAGCCAATCGCTAATCGAGGCGGTCTTGGATCACATTGTGGCCGAAGGGGATTTGAACACGCCCGAGGGCAAGAGCAAGATCGTGGCCCAGGCCGGGGGGGTCATCAAGGCCATCGGCGACCCGGTAGCCTCCTGGCTTTACCTGGGCCGGCTGGCCGCCCGCTTGGGCCTGCCCGCCGAGGTGGCCGCCGCCCGCTTGGG
>JAHJPG010000143.1 GCA_018819925.1 Pseudomonadota bacterium | reverse complement strand
CGGCGGCGGTCAGCACCTCGGGCGCGGCGGCCCGGGCGTACACCGGCCGGGAATAGACCACCCGGTCGGCGGCGGGCAAAAGCAGGCCCAGCAGCTTGCCCACCTCCTTGTCGGCCATGACCCCCACCACCATGACCAGGGGCGAGCGGCCCTGGCGCATGCCCTCAAGGCTGGCCAAGAGGGCCAGGGCCGCGCCGGGGTTGTGGGCTCCGTCCAGCCACAGGGTGGCCTGGTCCGGCTCGGTGGGCCACTGCTCCAGACGGCCGGGCCAGTGAACTTCGTTCAGTCCCTGGGCCAGGTGTTCGGCGGTGAGGGGCAGGCCCTTTTCGGCCAACACCTCGGCCGCGCCCAGGGCCAGGCAGGCGTTGATGGGCTGGTGGCGGCCCACCAGGTTGGTGCGCTGCCCCCGAAGGCTCCACAAACGCCCCTCCAGGCTGAAGCGGTCCCCTGGCCCGCGCCTGAAGCGCAGCTCGCGCCCCCGCCGGTAGATGGGCGCGCCCTTGGCCAGGGCGGTGTCCTCCACCACCTTGCGGGCCACGGGCTGGGTGACGCCGTGGACCAGGGGCACGCCGGGCTTGATGATGCCCGCCTTTTCAAAGGCGATGTTGGCCAGGCCCTTGCCCAGATAGTCCTCGTGCTCCCGGCTCAGGTTGGTGATAACCGTGACCAGGGGCTGGCAGATGTTGGTGGCGTCCAGGCGTCCGCCCAGGCCGGTTTCCATGATGGCCAGCTCCACCTCCTGGCGGCGGAAGTGGGCAAAGGCCATGGCCGTGACGAACTCGAAATAGGTGGGCGGCTCGCGAAGGTCCACCGCCCGCCACACCTCATCGCAAAGCTGAACCACCTGGCGTTGGCTGATTTCCTTGCCGTTTATGCGGAAGCGCTCGGTGAAGCGCTCCAGGTGGGGAGAGGTGTAAAAGCCCACCTTGACCCCGGCCTGGATCAAGGCCGCCTCCAGCATGGCCCCCACGCTGCCCTTGCCGTTGGTGCCGGCCAGATGCACGCAGGCCAGGCCATGGTGGGGGTCGCCCAGCCCCTTGAGGAGGTTTTGGGTGGAACTTAGCCCCAGCTTGATGCCGAACTTTTGCAACTCGTAGAGCTTGGCCACGGCTTTTTGATAAGCGGACACGACTAAGCCTCGCTAAGGTTGGCGAATTCCAGAAGCAATATTTTTAGCCCGTGACGCTCGAAATGCACCAGTATTTTTTTGCCCCCCTGGTAGCCCATCACCCGCCCCTTGCCAAAGGTGTTGTGCCTTACCATGCCGCCCACCGCGAAGGGCCGGTCCTGGCGCTGGCTGCCCCGGCTCTGGGGGCTGGCCTCGGTTTGGGGAACCTCGAATATGGCTTCCCTTGGTTTTTCCAAAAGCCCGGGGGGGAGGTCGGCCAAAAAGCGGCTGAGTTCGTTGTTCACCACCCCCCGTCCCCGTTGATAGGACTCCCGAGGGGCCAGGATGGTCAACTCGCCGGCGGCCCGGGTGCAGGCCACGTACATCAGGCGGCGCTCTTCCTCCAGGGACTCGGGGTCCATGAGGGCCATCTGAGGGGGCAGGCGGCCATCGGTGGCCCAGAGGATGAACACCTGGGGCCACTCCAGTCCCTTGGCCGAGTGCACCGTGCTCAGGGTGATGCGCCCTCCCTGGGCCTCGGCGGCGTAGGCGCCCGGCGGCTCCAGGACCACATCGGCCATGAACTCGCTCAGGCTGCTGAAGCCCCGGGCCAAGCCGGGAAGCTCCTCCAGGTCGCGCAAACGGCGGGGGTAGTCCTCGTGGGCCTCCCGGCAGATGGGCTCGTAGTAGTCGATCACCGCTTCCACCAGGGTGATCGGGGTGGCCGCCGGGTCGCTGAGTTCGCTCATCAGCTCCACCAGGCGGGAGTGGGCCGGGCCGGCCAGGCCCGGGGCCGAGGCCAGGCGGCCCAGGTACAGCTCCGGGGCCTCGGCCTCCACCAGATGGCGGATGGCGGCCTGGGCCTTTTTGGGCCCCACCCCGGGCAGGAGCATCAAAAGGCGCTGCCAGGAGAGGAAATCGCTGGGGTTGGCGATGACCCTGAGGTGGCTCAGGGCGTCCTTGATATGTGATGCCTCCAAAAAGCGGAAGCCGCCCACCTTTACAAAGGGCACCCGGGAGGCGGTAAGCTCCAGCTCCAGTTCGTAGGAGTCGCGGGAGGCGCGGAAAAGCACCGCGATGTCCTCGGGCCGGCTTCCCGATTTTATCAGCTGGGCGATGCGCTCGTTCACCAGGCCGGCTTGGCCCCGGTCGTCCCGGGGGCGGCGCAGCACCGGCCGGCTGCCCCCCAGGCGCTCGGTGAAGAGCTTTTTGTCGTAGCGGTGCCAGGCCTGGGCGATCACCTCGTTGGACAGGTCCAGGATGGCCTGGGTGGAGCGGTAGTTCTGCTCCAGCTTTATCACCTTGGCGCCGGGGTAGTCCTGGGGGAACTCGAAGATGTTTTGCACCCGGGCCCCCCGGAAGCGGTAGATGCTCTGGGCGTCGTCACCCACCACCATCAGGTTGTCATGCTCGCTGGCCAACAGTTTTAGCAGGCGGGCCTGCACCGCGTTGGTGTCCTGGTACTCGTCCACCAACAGATGCTGCCAGTGGCGGGAGAAGCGCTGGCGCAGGTCATGGTGGTCGCGCAGAAGCTCCTCGGCCAGGAAGAGCAGATCGTCGTAGTCCACCAGGCTTTGGGAGCGCTTGGCCTCGGCGAAGCCCCTGGCCGCCTGGCTTATCTCCTCCAGGTAGCCCAGGAGGTGGCCGGCCCACTGCTCGATGGCGTCCTCCAGGGACGCCTCCAGGTTGCGCGACTTGGAGATTATGTCGTTGATGGTGCGGGCCTTGGGAAACTGGCGGTCGCCCTTGGCCTTGAGCCCCCGCTCCTGCATGACCCCTCGGATTAGCTGCTCGCAGTCGCCCCGGTCGATGACCGTGAACTGGCGGCTCAGGCCCAGGCGGGAGGCGTGGGCCCTGAGCAGGCGGTAGCACAGGGAGTGGAAGGTGCCGCCCTCCACCCGGGCGCACTGGGGGTTGAGATCCCGGGCCCGGGTTAGCATCTCCTGGGCCGCCTTGCGGGTGAAGGTTAGCAGTAGGATGCGCCCCGGCTCCACCCCGCGTTCCACCAGGTAGGCCACCCGGTGCACCAGGGTGCGGGTCTTGCCGCTGCCCGCCCCGGCGACGACCAGAACCGGCCCCCCGGCCTGGCCGGCGGCCAGGCGTTGGGTGGGATTCAGCCCCTCCAGGGCCGGGGAGAAAAGGTCGCCGCCCGTCCGGTTCACGAGGCGAAGTGGGCGGTCAGGGCCTGGGTCAGGTCCTCGATGGTGAATCTTTCGGGCTGCACCCGCACCTGAAGGCCGTAGCCCCGGGCGGTGTCGGCGGTGATAGGCCCGATGGCGGCAATGGTCAGCTCGCCCTGTTTGCTCTGGCGGACCAGCTCCTCGCGCCCCGTCTGGTCCAGCATTTCCATGAGGTTGGTCACGGTGCTGGAGGCGGTGAAGGTGATGGCGTCCAGCCCCTCGCTAAGGGCCTGGGCCAGGAGCATGGTGGACTCGGGGGGCCGCACCGTGCGGTAAGCGGGCACCACCTGCACCAGGTTGCCCCAGGAGGCGATGGTCTCGGGCAACACCTCCCTGGCCTCGGCCGCCCGGGGGATGAGCACCCTCTGGCCGGTTAGGCGGTGGCTCTGCAGGGCCTCGATGAGCCCCTCGGCCTGGAAGGTGCGGGCGGTGACCTCGGCGGTGAGCCCGTGCCCGGCCAGGGCGGTGGCGGTGGCCGGGCCGATGGCCGCCAGCTTGCACCCGGCCAGGGCCCGGGCATCCTTGCCCGCCTCGCCCAATACGGTGAAAAACGCCTCCACTCCGTTGGGGCTGGTGAAGATCACCCAGTGGAAGTCCTCCAGCAGGTCGATGGCCGTGGCCAGGGGCTCGGGGTCATCGGGGGGCAAAAAGGCGATGGTGGGCACCTCGATGACCTTGGCGCCCAGGGCGCTCAGGTCCTGGCTCAGGCGCGAGGCCTGGGCCCGGGCCCGAGTGACCAAAATGCGCTTGCCGAACAGGGGCAGCTTTTCGAACCAGGCCAGCTCGTCGCGCAGGGCGGCCACTTGGCCCACGATGGTGATGGCTGGCGGCTTGAGCCCCGCCTTTTTCACCCGCCCGGGCAAATCGGCCAGGGTGCCGCTGACGGTCTCTTGCTGGGGAGTGCTGCCCCAGCGGATGGCCGCCGCCGGGGTGGCCGGGTCGCGGCCCGCCTCGATTAGCCGGGCGCAGATGTTGCTGAGATTCTTGACCCCCATCAAGAACACCACCGTGCCTATCTGGGCCAGGGCGTCCCACTTGATGGTGGACTCGGGCTTACTGGGGTCTTCGTGGCCGGTGACGAAGGCCACCTCGGTGGTGGCCCGGCGGTCGGTGACCGGAATGCCGGCGTAGGCCGGGGCGGCGATGGCGCTGGTGACGCCGGGCACCACCTCGAAGGCCAGGCCCTTTTTGGCCAGGGCGCTGGCTTCCTCGCCGCCGCGCCCGAAGACAAAGGGGTCCCCGCCCTTGAGCCGGACCACGGTCTTGCCGTCGGCGGCGAGGTCGCAGAGCAGCTGGTTGATCCTGCTCTGGCTCATGGTGTGGTCGCCGCCCTTTTTGCCCACGTAGATGCGCAGGGCGCTTTCCGGGGCCAACTCCAGCAGCTCGGGATTGGCCAGCCAGTCGTAGACCAAAGCGTCGCAGGAGGCCAGCACCCTGGCCCCCTTGAGGGTCAACAGGCCCGGATCGCCGGGACCGGCTCCCACCAGGTAAACCTTGCCGCTCATTTCGGCGCCTCCCCGTAAACCTCGGCCAAAATCTCCCGCCCGCCGCCGGCCAAAATCTCCTCGGCCACCTGGCGGCCCATCTGCGCCGCCTGCTCCGGCGGGGCCAGGCCGCCTCCGGTGACCATTCGCCGCCCCTGAAGGTCGGCCACCAGGCCGTTGAACTTGACGATGCCCTTTTCCACCGTGGCGTGCCCGGCGATGGGCACCTGGCAGCCGCCCTCCAGGCGGGCCAAAAAGGCCCGTTCCGCCGCCACCGCCGCGGCGGTGTCCGGGTGGTTCAGGGGCGCGATGAGCTCACGGGCGCGCGCGTCGTCGCCGCGTATCTCCAGGCCCAGGGCCCCTTGCCCCACGGCGGGCAGCATGGTGGCGGTGGGGATGGCCGTGCGCTCCACCTGATCCAGGCCCAGGCGGTTGAGCCCGGCGCTGGCCAGGACGACGGCCTGCAGGCCCAACTCGTTCATCTTGCGCAAACGTGTCTCCACGTTGCCCCTGAGGCTGACCATCTCCAGGTCCGGCCTCAGGGCCAATAGCTGGGCCTGGCGGCGCAGGCTGCTGGTGCCCACCTTGGCCCCCGTGGGCAGTCCCTTGATCTCCACGGCCAGGGGGCTTACCAGGGCGTCGCGGGGGTCTTCCCGCTGGCTGACCACGGCCAGCTCCAGGCCCTGGGGCAACTCGCTGGGCACGTCCTTCATGGAGTGCACCGCCAGATCGGCTCGCCCTTCCAGGAGGGCGTCCTCGATCTCCTTGACGAACAACCCCTTGCCCCCAACCTGGGCCAGGGGAACGTCCAGGATTTTGTCCCCGGTGGTCTTGATGATGTTCATCTCCACCTGGAGGCCGGGATGCAACTCGCCCAGGCGGGTTGCCACCCATCCGGCCTGGGCCAAGGCCAGGCGGCTGCCCCGGGTGGCGATTATAAACTTGGACATAAGCTCAATCCGCCCCCAAAGGCTAGTGGCAAGAGGCGCAGGAAGAGGCCTTGCAGGAGGCGCAGCCGCTGGAAGCGGAAACCATCTTGCCGCCGGAGCCGCTCTTGTGGGCAAAGCCGCTCATCTGGCGCTCCACCTTTTTGCAGTCGCACTTGGGGCAGGTCACCTTTTCGTTTTTCTTGAAGACCAAGGTCTCGAAGCTTTCCTGGCAGCGTGGGCAGTAGAACTCGTAGATGGGCATGATACGTTTTCCCCGGCGGCGGGCCGCCTTGGTTTTGTTCGCGGTGCGGTCTGTCTACCACAAGATAATATGGCCGCCCCGGCGGGGCAAGCATCAGGCGGCCAGCTCCTCCTTGACCATGGCCAGCAGCAGGGGCAGGTTTATCTCGTGGTGTCCGGTGATGTTGATGCCCCGCCCGCCGGTGAGCACCGGGCGGGTGACCACGTTGGTCATGGGCCGGTAGTGGCGGATCATGTCCATGTTCACCGTGGTGAAGTCCTTGGCCGAATGGCCCAGGTTGCGCGCCGCGCTCAGGGCCTTCAAGAACACCTCGGGCAGCACCACCGCCGAGCCCAGGTTGATGTAGACCCCGCCCTTTAGCCCACCCACCTGGGCGGTGAACAAACGGAAGTCCACGTGGCTGGCCCGGCCGGTGGCCGCGCCGTCGAAGCTGGGGTGCATGTGGATGATGTCTGCCCCGATGGACACGTGCACCGTGGCCGGCAGGTCCAAACGGGCCGCCGCGGCCAAAAGCGACACCTGAACGCAGGCGGGGTGGGCCTGAACCAGGGCCCGGCCCACCGCCCGGCCCAGGCCGGCGTCGGGGTCGGTGGCCACCGCCTGGTTGATGAACTCCCCGGTCTGGCGGGCGGTGCCGAAGCTGCCGTCGGCCAGGGCCTCGGCTACGTCCTCGCTGGTGCGCCCGGCCAGGGCCATCTCCGTGTCGTGGATCACCCCGGCCCCGTTGAAGGCCAGGCCGGTGAGGATGCCTTGGTCCATGGCGTCGATGATAAGGGGGCTAAGACCCACCTTTATCACGTGGGCCCCCATGCCCAGCATCACCGGCTTGCCGCCGCGCCGGGCGGCCACGATGGCCCCGGCGGCGGCCCGGAGGTCGTCGGCGGCCAGCACCCGGGGCAGGGAGTCTATGAACTGGCGGAAGCCGCCGCCTGGCTGCCAGGGCTTGCCCAGCATCTGGGCGGCCACCTTGGAAGGCCGCAGGTCCAGGTCCGAGAGCTTGAGCTTGCCGAGGTCGATGGGTGTTTGGCTCATTGGCTACGCCCGAAAAGGGTGAGGTCCACCAACTCGCAGATCAGGTGGACGCAAAAGGCGTGAACCTCTTGGATGCGCGGGGTCTCGTCGCTGGGCACCCGCACCAGAACATCGCACAAGGGGTCCATGGATTCGCCGTTGCGTCCGGTGAGGCCCACCGTGGCCAGGCCCCGCTGGCGGGCCGCGCCCAGCCCGGCCAGCACGTTGGGGCTGCGTCCGGAGGTGGAAATGCCCACCACCACGTCGCCTTCACCAGCCAAGGCTTTGATCTGCTTGGAGAATATTTCCTTAAAGTCATAATCGTTGGCCACGGAGGTCAACACGCTGCTGTCGGTGGTCAGCGCCAGGCCGGGCAGGCCGGGGCGCTCCATCATGAAACGGTTGACCAACTCGGCGGCCAGGTGCTGGGCGTCGGCGGCCGATCCGCCGTTGCCCATGGCCATGAGCTTGCCGCCCCCGGCCAAGCAGCGGGAAATGAGTTGGGCCGCGGCCACGGCCTGCTCCAGGCCGGAGCCTAAAAACTCCTGATGCACCCCAATGGCCCGCTTGAGGCCCGCCTCGGCTACGTCTCGCATTTTCCCTGAGCTCCAAAAGACTTAACAGGCTGCGAAAAGGCTAAATTATCCGGGCTGGTCCGGGTTGTCAAGGCCGCCGGCCCTGCCCCTTGCCCTCCCGCTTGCCCCGGAAAATCAGGCGCAAGGGGGCGATGGTCAGCCCCAGGGCCCGGCGCAGCTCGTTGGTCAGGTAGCGGCGGTAGGAAAAATGCACCCGGGTGGGGTCGTTGACCATGAGCACCACCGTGGGGGGCTGGCTGGCCACCTGGGAGCCGTAGTATATCTTGAGCCGCTTGCCCTTGAGCATGGGCGGGGGATGATGCTCGGTTATCCCGGTAAGGGCCTGGTTGAGTTGGCCGGTGCTGATCCGTTGGTTGTATTCGGCAAAAAGTTGATCCACCATGGGCAACAGCTTGTTCACACCTTGGCCGGTCTTGGCGCTCATGAAAAGCAGCGGAGCCCAGGGCGCGAAGCGAAGGGCCTGCTCCAGCTCCTTGAGCAAAATCTCCTTGCGGTATTCATCCCCGGCCAACACGTCCCACTTGTTCACCACCACGATCAGGGCCCGGTGGCTGTCCAACACATGCCCGGCCAGGCGCAGGTCCTGGTCGGTCACCCCCTCGCTGGCGTCGATGAGCACCGCCCCCACGTGGGCCCGCTCCACCGCCCTGAGGGAGCGAAACACCCCGGCCTTTTCCAGGCCCCGGTTCACCCGGCCCTGGCGGCGGATGCCAGCGGTGTCAATGAGCAGGTAACGCTTGCCGGCCACCTCCAGGGGGGTGTCCACCGCGTCGCGGGTGGTGCCCGGAACGTCGGAGACCACCACCCGGTCCTGGCCGGTAAGCCGGTTGACCAGACTGGATTTGCCCACGTTGGGCCGCCCCACCAGGGCCAGACGCACCTCGTTTAGGCCCCCTCGGGCCTCGTCGTCCTCCTCCGGAGGCAGCAGCTCGGCCAGGGTCTCCAACAGTTCCGGCACTCCACGGGCGTGGGCCGCGCTGATGAAGAACAGGTGGTCCACCCCCAGGGAGTAGAACTCGGTGGCCGCGTCCTCCAGGTTGGGGCCGTCCACCTTGTTCACCGCCCAGACCACCGGCTTGTTGGCGCGCCTTAGGTAGCGGGCCACCTCCTGGTCCTGGGGAGTGAGCCCGGCCCGGCCGTCGGCCAGGCACAGGATCACGTCGGCCTCTTCCATGGCCAGCTCTATCTGGGCATGCACCTCGGCGGCAAAGGCCTGGTCCGCCGGGGGATCGAAGCCGCCGGTGTCCACCAGGGTCACCGCGCGCCCCTCGATCTTGGCCCGGCCGTAGAGGCGGTCCCGGGTCACCCCGGGCAGGTCGTCCACCAGGGCCTGACGGGTGCGGGTGAGGCGGTTGAACAGAGTGGACTTGCCCACGTTGGGCCGGCCCACTATGGCCACTATGGGCGTCATTATTGCAATTCTCCTAAAAAGTCGAAGCTATGGGGCCCCAAACGGGCCGGAGTCTGGTTAGCCACCTGGCGCAAACCCGCGAAACCGGCCATGGTGGGATCATCCATGACCCTGGCCAGACTTGTGAGGGCCGGGGCCACCGAGGCCGCGAAGTGGGGGCGGTTTCGCTTACGGGTGAGAAAGGCGAAAGCCCCCAGGGCTTGCATGAGGCGGCTGGCGCTCACCGGGGCCCAACCGGCCCGGAACTCCCCTTGTTTAAAAGGCCCCTGGGCGGCCAAAAGCTCAAGGTATTCAGCCAAGAGCCGTTCCCGGATGCTCCAGGGCAACTGGACGTAGGGATCGTGCAACAGGGAAGCCAAATCATACTGGGCCGGGCCCAGGCGCGCCCCCTGAAAATCCACCAACCCGTATCGTCCATTAGTATAAACGATGTTGCGGCTCTGAAAGTCGCGGTGCACCAGGCCACGGGGCCGGGCCTGGCCGGCCAGGCGGCAAAACACATCCAACTCTTCATCCAGCTCCGGGGGCAGCTCCTCGGGCTGCCAGCCCGCCGCGCCCAACACCAGCTCCCGCAGGAAATAGCCCGCCTCCTGCTGGCGCAAAACCTCGGGTGTCAGCTCCGGGCCGTCGTAGCAAAGGGAGGTGTCCAGGTCCTGGGCTCCCTTGGCCTGCAACAGGGCCAGCATGGCCAGCACCGGCCGGTACAAGGCGGCCACCGCCTCCTGGTCCTTGCCCGCCGCCGCCACCGCCTCCATGAGCGAGCCGCCGCCCAGGTCCTCCATGAGAAAGCGTCCCGCCTTCTGGTCCACGGCCAATACTCGGGCCACGGGCAGGCTCAGGCGGCCCAAATGGGCGGCTAGATACTCCCAGGCCAGGTTTTCCGGCGGGTTGACCGGGTTGGCCATGGCCACCAGGGAGCGCACTCCGGCCCTCAGGCGCAGGAAAATGCGCAGGCTGCCGTCGGCGGCCAGGGGCTCCACCCTCAGTTGGTCCGGCCGTCCGCTGGGCCATGCCTCCAGGGCCCAGGCCGCCAACTCCCCCGCCACGTCCCGCTCAGGCATAAGCTCCGCCCTTGATGTTCTTCCGGGCATAAAAACCATCGCCCAGCACCGCCTGTTCCACCATCACCCCGGCGGCCACCCTGGCCCCGGGGAAAAGCACCGCCTCGTTTAGCAGGGCCCCAGGCTCCACCACCGCGCCCTCTCCCAACACCGCGAAGCCCTTGACCCTGGCCCCGTTTTCCAGGCGCGCCCCCGGCCCCAGAAGCAAGGGGCCTTCCGGGGACAGGCCCCTGAGACCTGCCGGAGGGTCTTGGGCCAGGCGGCGGTGCAGCATAATCAGCCGTTCCGGTGTGCCCAGGTCGTCCCAAAAGCCTTCCAGCGGCTGGCCCAAAACAGTCTCCCCGGCGGCCAGGGCCGCCACCAGCCCCTGCACCAGGGTGGAGTGGCCCGAGGCTGGAAGGTAATCCAGCAGCCGGGGGCTCAGGGCGGCCAGGCCGCTGTAGGTGAGCCAGCGGGGGGCCGTGGGACCCTCCTGACCCTTGAAGCCCAGCACCCGGCCCGCCTGGTCCAGGGCCACGGTGTTGAAGCGGGGCTCGTCCACCAGTCCCAGCACCGCCACCGCGTCCTCGGCTCCCAGGGTTTCCAGCAGGGCCGGGATATGGGCCGTGGCCAGCACGTCGGCGTTGACCAGCAAAAAGGGTTCGGGCCCCAAAAGCCCCCGGGCGGCCACCGGGCCGCCGCCGGTGCCCAAGATTTCGGGCTCGTGGCTGATGGCCACCTCCAGGCCCCGGGGGCCGTGGTCCCTCAGGTAGGCTTGCACCTGATCGGCCAGGTGGTGGGTGTTCACCACCGCCCGGTCCACCCCCCAGGCGGCCAGCCGCCCCAGCCACAGGCCCAGCAGAGGCCGGTTCATCACCGGCATCAGGCACTTGGGACGCCGGTCGGTGAGGGGGCGCAGCCTGGTGCCATATCCGGCTGCGAGGATCATGGCCCGCATGGCCTACTCCAAGGGAGTAAACCCGCATATTTCATGAGGGCTGTGTGTCCGGCTTCGCCAACCACCGGCATACGGCGTTGTCGGCCGCGCTCAGGCCTCGCCGTAGTTAGAGCTACGCCAGCGGCCCTCGCTTGCCGAACGCCTTGTCTGCCGGCGGCTGGCTGTGCCGGGCCAGGGTACAAAGCGTACTTTGGCAACGCGGATATTTTTTTCATCACAGGCCCATGAATACGGATTCGTTGTTTAATGCCGCCCAGCCCTCATGAAATATACGGGTTAATGGCAGAAGATTAGCACAGCGGCCCAGGAGGCTCAAACCAGGCCTTGACCCGTGGGTGGCGTCCGGGTAAGTCTCAGAATACACCAATCGGAGGCAATGCCTTGCGCCTGAATCTCCGCCTGACACCCGCCGCCGCCCTGTTGGGCCTGTGCCTGCTCTTGCCCGGCTGTTTCGATTGCGGCCTGGAGCTGTTGCTCAAACCGGACGGAGCCGGCAGCCTGAGCGCCTATCTGGAGATGCCCTCTTCCCTGGCCGGAGATTACCAGGCCCAGAGCTTCCAGGAGATTATCAAGCCCGAGGCCCCCCTGGAGCGGCGGGAGCAGGGCGGCCTGGTGGAGTTCAAGCAGAGCGCGAGCTTCCAGTCCCTGGGCCAGGTGGAGGCCACGCGCATGCGTTTTTTGCTGGAGCGCATCGACAAGGGCTTCTTGGGCTACAAGGTCGACACCTACCGCCTCACCGGGTGGCTGCGCAGCCTGGAAGGCGACCGCCCGGACCGGGACCAGGCACTGGGCACCGAGCTGGACCATCAGCGGGCCCCGGCCGCCGGCCCGGCCCCGCCCCTGGACCCGGCCACCGCCCGGGCCAACCAGCTCTTGAGCGCCAGCCTGGCCGGACGCTTCCTCACCGTGAGCTGGCGGGTGCCGGGCAAGATAATAGAGGTGTGGGACCTCAACATCGGCGGCCGCTTGGTCAAGGCCCAGGTGAAGACCGAAGAGGGCAAGGTGGTTTGGCGGGTGCCCCTGGCCCTGTTGGCCACCGCCAACGTACGCCACAATCTGGTGTTCAGGGCCGACTTCAAGGGCAACGTGCGCATCCGTGGCGACGTTATTCCCAAGGTGGCCAGCTCCTGGCCCAAGGAGGGCGGCCAGGCCGAGGAGAAAAAGGACGGCGACAAGCCCCAAGGGGCCAAGCCGGAGGGGGAGAGACCGAAGCCATGAACCGCCGCGCGGTGAAAAACAGCCTGGCCCAGTCATTTGTGGTGGGCCTGCCCGGCCTGGAGGCCGGTCCGGATGAGTTGGCCCTTGTGGCCGAACAGGGCCTGGGCGGGGTGATCCTTTTCGCCCGCAACGTGGATTCCCCAGCCCAGGTGTGGCAGCTCAACTACGACCTGCGGCGGGCGGCGGCCAACGCCGAATGGCCCCCCCTGTGGGTCATGGTGGACCAGGAGGGGGGCAGCGTGGCCCGCCTCGGGGCCCCCTTCACCCACGGGCCGGACCTGGCCGATCTGGGCGGGGCGGACGATGACGCGCTGTTTGCCCACGGCGCGCGCCTGGGCCGGGAGGTGCTGGCCGCCGGCTTCAACTGGGACTTGGCTCCGGTGCTGGACGTGCATGCCATGGAGGGCGGCATCATGGCCCGGCGCAGCCTGGGGACCGACCCAAAGCGGGTTGGCGAACTGGGCGCGGCCTTTATCCGGGGCATGCAACAGGCGGGCTGCCTGGCCTGCGCCAAGCACTTTCCGGGCCTGGGGCGCACCACCGCCGACACCCATAAGGTGCTGCCCACGGTCGGCCTGTCCCGCGAGGAGTTGCGGGCGGTGGAGTTGCCTCCCTTCAAGGCGGCGGCCCAGGCCGGGGTGGCCGGGGTGATGATCTGCCACGCGGTGTACACCGCCCTGGACCCGGCGCGCCCGGCCTCGCTTTCGCCGGTGGTGATCCAGGAGCTATTGCGCGGCGAGTTGGGTTATGAGGGCCTGGTGCTCAGTGACGACCTGGAGATGGGCGCGGTGGTGGGGCAAATGGAGCCGGACCAGGCGGCGGTGGAGGCCTATCTGGCGGGCAACGACGTGCTGCTCATGTGCCACCGCCCGGAGCTGGCTCTGGCCGCCCTGGAGCGCCTCACGGATATGGTCATGGCCGGGGAGGTGGCCCCCGCCCTGGTGGCCGAGCGGGCCCGGCGCATCGTGCGCGGCAAGCAGGCCCTGGAGTTTCTGCCCCCGGACCTGAACGTGCTGCGCGCCGCCCTGGCCGAGAACCAACGGGGATAAATTCCGCTTCGTATCATGCCAATCCAGTAATAGCTGTCATCGCGAGGAGCATCTCTGGGGAGATGCGACGTGGCGATCTTCGCCTTCCCCCAGGCTGGAGGGTGTGGGGTGTGGAAGATGGTTTGGCCGTGTCTGGTGAGCGCAGGCATGACGAGGGAAGTCGAAGATGGCCACGTCGCGGCGGGAGAACCGCCATTTCCTTCCCGGCCTTTGCCTCCGCCGTTCCTCGCCAGGACAGCTGTTGGCTGAAGTTAGTGGGCGGAGCGGTCTGGCTCTGGACTAAGGTCGGAAGATGCTCGTGGCATCTGCTTTGGACAGAGATTGCTTCGTCGCTACGCTCCTCGCAACGACAAAGAGGGCTAGGCTCGCTCCCGCTGCCCCAATGCGTCCAGGAGGCGCTGGTGCAAATTGTCGAAGCCGCCGTTGGACATCACCAGGCACAGGTCGCCCGGGGCCAGGGCCTCCAGCAAGGCGGCCAGCAGGGCATCGCTGTCCGGGTAGGCCGTGGCCTTCACTCCACGCCCGGCCAAATCCTGGGCCAGGCGCTGGCTTGAAAAGCGCTCCTGGGGCGGCAGGTCCTCCGCCCCGGGCGGCTCGCGCAGAAGCACCAAATCCGCCGCGTCGAAGGCCTGGGCGTACTCGTCCTGGAAGCGCTTGGTCTTGCTGGTGTTGGTGCGCGGCTCGAACACCGCCACCAGACGCCCCTGTCCCGGCCGCCAACCGGGCAGGCCGAAGCGGGCCACCGCCTTGGTGGTTTCGCGCACCGCGGTGGGGTGATGGGCGAAATCGTCCACCACCACCACGCCGCCCGCCGCGCCGCGCACCTGTTGGCGGCGTTTCACCCCGCCGAAGCCGGCCATGAGCCCCGCCGCCCGGGCCGGCTCCAGGCCCGCCGCGCTCAGGGCGGCCACCGCGGCCACCGCGTTGAGGGCGTTGTGCTCCCCGGCCAGGGGGGAGGTGAAGTTCAACTCCCAGCCTTGCGGGCTTTTCAGGCGCAGGGCAGCCCCGCCCTCCGGCGCGGGCTCGGCCCCCACCAGGGACCAGTCCCAGCCCGGACCCACCCCGTAGGTCATCACCCGGCAGGCCGCCCGGGCCGCCCGGGCCATCACCTCGCCGCTTTCGCCCCAGGCCACCAAGGTGCCCTCGGGGGGGATGCGCTCCACCAGCATGTCGAAGGCGGCGCGCACCGCGTCCAGGTCCGGGTAGATGTCGGCGTGGTCGAACTCCAGGCTGGAGAGGATGGCCACCCGGGGGCGGTAGTGCACGAACTTGGGCCGCTTGTCGAAAAAGGCGGTGTCGTACTCGTCGCCCTCCACCGCGAAGTGAGGGCCCGCCCCGTCGCGAAAGTTTTGGCCGCCCTCGCCCATGATGCCTCCCACCATGAAGCCGGGGTCCAGGCCGGCCCGCAAGAGGGCGCTGGCCAACAGGGCGGTGGTGGTGGTCTTGCCGTGGGTGCCGGCGGCCACCAGGGAAAGGCGGCCGCGGATGAACCACTGGGCCAGGGCCTGGGGCAGGGAGAGGTAGGGCAGGCCCATGGCCGCCAAACGCTCCACTTCGGGGTTGTCGGCCCGGATCACGTTGCCCACGATGACCACATCCGGGGCGGGCTCCAGATTGGCCGGGCTAAAGCCCTGGGCCACGGGAATGCCCCGGTCGGCCAAAAAGGTGCTCATGGGCGGGTACAGGGGCCGGTCCGAGCCGCGCACCTCCAGGCCCTGGGCGGCCAGGCCCCCGGCCAGGGCCCCCATGGCCACCCCGCCGATGCCCATGAGGTACACGCTTTGGGGGCGGGGCGGCGAGATGTTCAAGGCCGGGTCCAGCTTCACGAGTCTTCCCCCAAGATTTGCCAGGCCAGGCGGTGCACCCGGCGGCGCAGGGGATTGATGCTCTCGTTGTCCCGGCCCAGGGCCACCCGGTTGCTTAGAAGCACCACTCCCCGGTTGGTGGCCGAGTGCCACCACAGCGAGCAGCCGGTGAAGCCCAAATGGCCCACCGTGCCCGGGGGGGCGTTATCTCCGGCCAGGGAGTCCGGTCCGCTGGGGGTGTCGAAGCCTGGGGTGCGCCCGGAGCCCGGGGTGGCCGCGTCGCGCTCAAACAAGCGCCCGGAGGCCGAGGCCGTGCGGCACAGGGCATCCATCACCGAGGCCACCATGGCCGCGCTGCCGAAGAGCCCGGCGTGGGCCCCCACCCCGCCCAGGGCGAAGCAGTTTTCGTCCTCCACCTGGCCGTGGATCACCGGACGCCCCGGTAGTGGTCCGCAGGGGGCTATGCGCTCCAGGGGCCAGGCCGGGGGCCGGTCCAGGGGCAGATAGCGGGGGCCTTCCACTCCCAGGCGGGCGTAGAGGGCGGCCAGGGCCTCGTCCAGGCCCTGGGCGAATCCTTGCTCCAGCAAGAGGCCCAGGGACAGATAACCCAGGTCGCTGTACAGCGCCCGGCTGCCCGGGGCATGGGCCAGGGGCTCGTTCATGAGCATGGAGCGCAGCAGCGCCCGGCGCAGCTCGGGCGGCTGTTTTTCCAGGGCTTGAAAATATGGCTGGTAGGCGGGGAAGCCGGCGGCGTGGGTGAGCAGCCGCTCCACGGTGATCTGGTCCTTGTCCTGGGGCACCGCCTGACCCCACAGGTCGTAGAGCCCGGCACCCCAGGAGAGCACCTCCCGCCGCTCCAACTCCAGGGCCAGGGGAGCGGCGGCCAGGGGCTTGGTCAGGGAGGCCAGGTCGAACACCGTGTCCGGCTGGGCCTCGCCCGCCGCTTCCCAAAATACCGGCTGGCCGTCCGCCCAGAGCAAAAGCACCGCCGCCGGGGTCGCGCCTTGCTCCACGCCTTGGGCCAGGGCCTGTTTCAGCTTGGCCTCAGGCAAGGTCCAGCCCCACGGTGAGCACCCCGGTGCTGCCACTTATTTCAGCGGTGGCCCCCAGAGGCAGGAGTCGGTTGGCCGCGCCGTGGCCAAAGGGCAGGTTCATGACCACCGGCTTATTCAGCCCGGCCAAACGCCGGGCCAGGGCTTGAGCCAGGCCGGGAGGGTCGCTTTCTTGGTCGCTGAGGCGGCCCACCGCCACCCCGGCCACCAGGCCGAGGACGCCGGCCAGCTCCAGTTGGGTGAGCATCCGGTCCAGGCGGTAGGGGGCCTCGCCGGTGTCTTCGAGTATGAGCACCGCGCCGCCCAGGTTCGGGAACCAGGGGGTGCCCAGCAGAGAGCACAGAGTGGTGAGGTTGCCCCCCAGCAGGGGCCCGGCGGCTTGGCCCGGGGCCAGGGCCTGGCCGCTCAGGGCGGCGGGCCAGGAGCGGCGGCCGGCCAGAAGGGCGGCCAGGTCGGCCCGGCTGGCCTGGTCCAGGCGGGGCAGTTGAGTCACCACCGGCCCATGCACCGTCACCAGGCCAAGGGCGGCCAGGGGATTTAGCAGGGCGGTGAGGTCGGAAAAGCCGATGAGGCAGGCGCCGGTCTGGGCCAGGGCGGCCAGGCCCAACAGGGGCAGCAGGCGCAAACAGCCGAAACCGCCCCGGGCGGCCAACACCGCCCCTAGTTCGGGGTCGCTCAACAGGGTGCTTAGGTGGGCGGCGCGTTCGACGTCCGGCCCGGCCAAATAGTCCTGGGCTGCCAGCACCTCGTCGGGGCAATCCACTCGGGACAGGGGAGCCAGCTCGGCCAGGGCGGCCAGGCCGTTTTCCAGGGCCTCTGGAGCCACCCGCCCGGCCGGGGCGGCCACGGCCAGGGGACGGCCGGGGGCGGGCCAACGGGGAGGGTTAGCCCTCATGTTCTATGAAGACCGAGCGTCCGGCTGCGCCAGCCTCCCGCATGCTGTGTCGCTGGCTGCGCTCGGACCTCGACGTAGCTTTGGCTACGCCTGCGGTCCTCGTTTGCCAGGCTCCTAGCCTGCCGGCGGCTGGCTGTGCCGGAATAGGGCACGAATTGCCGCTTGATGATTGTTGTGCCTTGTTAACCATGGCCCCTTAAATACTAAGTCGTTTACCTGCGCCGCCCGCCCTCCATGCAACATGAGGGCTGTGCGCTTCATTGGTTCCGCAGGTAGAGGATGCGCAGACCTTTAAGGGTAAGTAGCTCGTCCACCGAATCGATGGTGGAACTGTGCTCGGCGATGACGTTGGCCAGGCCGCCGGTGGCCACCACCCGGCTCGTCACCCCGCGCTCGGCGTTGATGGCGTTGACCAGGCCGTCCACCAGGCCGGCGTAGCCGTAAATGATGCCCGCGTTCATGGAACTGATGGTGTCCTTGGCCACCACCGCCTTGGGCCGGGTGAATATCTCCACCCGGGGCAGCTTGCTGGCCCGCTGGAACAGGGCTTCGCAGGAGATCATCACCCCGGGAGCGATGGCCCCGCCCAGGTATTCGCCCGCCGCGCTTATGCAGTCGAAGGTGGTTGCCGTACCGAAGTCCACCACGATCAGATCGCCCTTGTACTGCTCATAGGCCCCTACCGCGTTGACGATGCGGTCGGCCCCCACCTCGCGGGGGTTGTCGTAGAGAATGGGCATGCCGGTCTTGATGCCCGGGCCCACCATGAGAGGATTCAGCGCGAAGTAGCGGTGGCAAAAGCCCTCGTAGGTGCTGGTAAGCGGCGGCACCACCGTGGAGATTATCACCCCCTCGATGCTGCCCATGGGCACCGGGCTGGCGGCGAACAGGTTGCTGAACAGCACCCCCAGCTCGTCGCGGGTGCATTCGCGCTCTGTGCGTATGCGCCAGTCGGCCACCAGACGCTCGTCGCTGAACACACCCATCACCGTATTGGTGTTGCCCACGTCAATGGCCAATAGCATTTCCTAGCCCTCCGCTCCCAGCTCGGCCAGCACCACTTGTTCAAGTTCCTGGGCCACCTGTTCCATAAGGACGGGATCGGCGGCCTCCACCATGATCCTCAGTTTGGGCTCGGTGCCCGAATAGCGCAGCAGCAAACGGCCGTCATCGCCCAGGCGCTCCTCCTGGGCCTGCATGGCCTTGACCAGCTGGGGCATCTCGGCGATGGGCGGTTTGCGCGTCACCGGCACGTTGATGAGCACCTGGGGCAGGCGGGTCATGATGCCCTTGAGTTCGCTGAGCCGTTTGCCGGTCTGGACCATCACGCTGAGCACCTGCAAGGCGCTGGCTATGCCGTCGCCGGTGGTGTTGTGGTCCAGGAACAGGATGTGCCCGCTCTGCTCGCCGCCCAGATTGTAGCCTCCCCGGCGCATTGCTTCCACCACATAACGGTCCCCCACCTTGGTGCGCAGCATGCGGATGCCCCGCTCCCGGAGGCAAAGCTCCAGGCCCAGGTTGGACATCACCGTGGCCACCAGGGTGGCGTGGTTCAGGCGGCCGGTGGTCATCAGGTGGTCGGCGCATAGGGCCATGATCTGGTCTCCGTCCACCACCGCGCCGTTTTCGTCCACCATGATAAGGCGGTCGCCGTCGCCGTCAAAGGCCAGGCCCAGATTGGCCTTGCTCTGTTTCACCAGCTCGGCCAGGCCTTCGGGATGCAGGGCGCCCACCCCGTCGTTGATGTTGGTGCCGTCGGGCTTGTCGCCCATCACCGCCACCTGGGCCCCCAGCTCGGAGAACACCGCCGGGGCCACCCGGTAGGTGGCTCCGTGGGCGCAGTCCATGGCCACGGTGAAGCCATCCAGGGTGTATTCCACCGGGAAGGAGTTTTTCAGAAACACGATGTAGCGGCCCAGGGCGTCGTCGATGCGCCGGGCCCGGCCCACGCTGCCCTGCTCCGGGCGGGAATGGCTACCGCCGCAGGACACCACGTCCATGACGTAGTCCTCGATGCGGGCCTCCACCGCGTCGGGCAGCTTGTAGCCGTCGTGGCCGAAGATCTTGATGCCGTTGTCCTGGTAGGGGTTGTGGCTGGCGCTGATGACGATGCCCGCGGCGCAGCGCATATTGCGGGTCAAGAAAGCCAGGGCCGGAGTGGGCAGGGGGCCCACCACCAACACGTCGCGGCCCATG
>JAHJPG010000142.1 GCA_018819925.1 Pseudomonadota bacterium | reverse complement strand
CTTGTCCAACTCCAGCTCCAGGGCCAAATCCTCCAGGGGGCCCTTGGCTCTAAGTTGGCCGTTGATCTTGGCCTGGCCCAGGCCCGCGGGCAGGGGCAAATCCAGGCCCGGCGGCAGGGTCAGCTCCTGGAAGCCGGCCTGGGCCTCCAGAGTCAGGGGCTTGTTATCCCGGGGCAACTCCAGGCTGCCCCGGGCGTCCATCCGGCCCCAGGGGCCCTGGAGGTTCAAAGACTCCACCAGGACCCGCTCCCCTTGCCACTGGGCCCTCAGCTTAATCGGTCCGGCCCGCAGCTCGCGCCAGGCGGCCTGGCTAAGACTCAGCTCCAGCTTTAGCGGGTTGGCTTGGCCGCCGGGCCAGGCCTGGCTGGCCAGGCTATAGTCGCCGTTGAGGGTCACGGGGGCCTGGGGTAGGCCCCAATGGGCCAGGGCCACCCGCTTAAGGCGTCCGGTAAGGGCCATGGCCCCGGCCTCGGGCTCCAGCCAGCCCTGCAGGCTGAGGGCCTGGTCGCCTTGACTCAGGCTGCCTTGCAGTTGAAGCCGTTGCCAGGAGCCGGCGGCGGCAAGCTCCAGGGCCAGGGGCCCCTGGGGCTGGGCGGGCAGGGGCCAAGCCAGGGGCAGTTGGGCGGCCACCAGGCGGGGGGCCTTGATCTGGGCGCGCAAACGGTGGGGCGGTTTCATCTCCACCTCTCCGTTCAACTCCACCTGGTTGGGCCCGCTGGAGGCCACCAGGCGCAGCAGGCGCAGGCGTTTGGAGTCCAGGTTGCCTTCCAAGCTCAACAAGAGCGGTTGGGTCAGGCCTTGCATCTCCAACAGAGAGCGGTGGAGCTTGAGCTTGGCCTTGAAACCCCGTTCGTCCAGGGTGAGGCGCCCCTCCATTTCCACCTGGCTGGCCTGGCGCAGGGGCCCCAGGCCTCCCCCGGCCTCCAGATAACCGCCGGTTATGCTCAGGTGCCTGAGGATCAGGGTCAGGTCAGGGCCGTCCCCTCCCCCGGAGGGCAGGGCCAGGGGCAGACTAACCCGGGGGCGCACCGCCACCAGGGAATGGATCTTGATGCGCCCCACCAACAGGGCCAGAGGGTTGTAGGATATCTTCAGACGCTCGATTTCCAGAACCTTGCGCCCCTCCTGGGTCAGACTGAGGCCATCCACATTGATGTTGAACAACAGGCTGCCGCCAAGGCTCCGCAGCTCCAGGCTGGCCCCGGTGGCCTGGGCCACCTGGGACTTGATCTCGTCCACCAGCCAAGCGCGGAAGCCGTCGCTGCGGGAGAGGCCCCAGGCCCCGCCCAGCAACAGGGCCAGGGACAAGGCCGCGATCCCCAGGACCAGCCACGCGCGGTGTATCTTGCCCCACGCCATCAGAACGCCTGCCCCACGCTAAGGTAGACCTGGTAGGGATCGAAGGGTTCGCCCGAGGGCGGGTTTAGCTGGTAGCCGATGTCCAGGCGGAGCGGACCCACCGGAGTGTTGTAGCGCAGGCCGAAGCCGGTGGTGTAGCGCAGGCTGCCAAAGGTGTCCTCGATGCGCTCCCAGGCATTGCCCGTGTCCACGAACACCACCCCGCCCAGGGCCTGCCAGATGGGGAAGCGAACCTCGATGCTGCCCAGGGCCATGGAGGCGCCGCCCAGGGGTTTGCCGCCCCTGTCCAGGGGGCCCAGCAATTGGTAGGGATAGCCGCGCACCGAGTCGGCTCCGCCGGGGAAGAAACGCCGGATCAGGGGCACCCGGTCGGTGCCGGGCAGAGCGTAGACCATCCCGGCCTGGGCCCGGGCGGCCAGATACCAGTTGTCCCAGGGCAAGGGGACCACGTGGCGCAGGTCGGCCTCGGCCCGCACGAACTCCACTTCCGAGCCCACGGCCTTGAGGGCGGTTTCCACTTCCAGGCGGCCGTAGGTCCCCTTGGTGGCGTCCAGCAAGGAGTCACGGCTGTCGTAGATGATCCCCACCGGGAAGGACGAGATGAAAAAGGTCTGCTTTTCATAGCTCGGGTCGGGCACCTGGGTCTTGAGTTCGCGCAGGTGGTCGCTCTCGCTGTTGTAGCCCATGTACCAGGACCACTGGTTGTCCACCACGTATTCCAAGGCCGGGTTGATGAATAGCCGGTTGTTGATGTAGGCCGGAGTGTCTCTTTGTTCGATGCCCCCCCTGAGCACCAGGGTGGAGCGGCGGTTGAGCAGATAGGGCTTTTTCAGGGTGCCCACCAGGCCGGTGTAGATGGAACTCAGCTTGCCCTCCACCGACAGGGTTTCGTTCCAGCCCAGCACGTTGCGGTTGACCTCTTGGATGCGCACCCGGAACTGGTCCTCGGTGCCCCAGCCCAGGCCCAGCTGAATGCTGTGGGGGTCTCGTTCGCGCACCTCGATGAGGATGGGCACCTGGTTGTCCCGCGCCTGTTTGTAGAGTGGGCGCAGGGACACCGAGGAGAAAAAGCCGGTGTTCAACAAGGCCCGCTGGGTTTCCTCCAAAGATTTGGGTGAAAAGGGCTGCCCCCGGGTGTAGGTGGCCTCGTCCAGGATGAACTTGCGCCCCATGCCGTGGTTGCCCTTAACCTGGCTGTCGCCAAAGAGAAAACGGGGGCCGGGATCCATCTTGAAGAGCACCTCGGCCTGGTCCCGCTCCAAATAGACCCTGACCTGGCCCAGGACCTTGTTACGGGGCCGGGCCTGGTCCGAAAAAAAATTGGTGATGCCGCGTTTGGTCTGCTCATAGCGGCTGAGTATGAAGCGCTGACCCGGCTGCAGGACCAGTATCTTCTGCACGTCCGCTTCCCACAGCTTGCGGTCGGCGTCGTCGGCCCAGAGCAGGGTGGTTTTCTCCACCAGGGTGGGCGGGCCTTCTTGGGCCGTGAAAACCAGGTGGATTAGCTTTTCGGCGGGGTTGCGCTCCTCCTTGACCGTCACCTTGGCCTTGAAATAACCTTGTTCCCTGAACAGGGTTTCTAGGCGGCGGACGTCGCTTTCCACCTTGAAGGAGTCGTAGGGCTCGCTCAAGCGCACGGCCAGGGCCGCTCCTGGCTTGCTCTCGACCACCACCTCGGCCTGATCCGGGGTGACCGCCTTGAATCCCTGGAAGCTCACCCGGTTCACCCGCCAGGGGGACGGGGGACGCTGGGCCTGGAGGGCGTAGCTGTCCAGGGGGTCCATGTCATCATTGGCCCACAGGGGGGCGGCCAGGCCAAACGCCAGCGCCCCCGCCAGAACTATGGCGAGCAACTTGCCCATGAGCATTGATGATATGCTATTGGGGCGGGGGCAACAAGCGGGGCGGTCAAAATGAATTTGCATCCAGACGCCGGCTGCGGTAGCCATGAAGCCGGCGAGCGGCGGGCGGGAGCGTCGGCGGATATGGAACAGGCCCAAACCGATCCTGAAGTGCTTCGGGCCCTGGGTAGCGGGGAGATATATCCCCACCCGGTGGCGGCCATGGAGCATCTCCAGACCCACATCAGCCACATTTTCCTCACCGGCCCCATGGCCTACAAGCTCAAGAAGCCGGTGGACCTGGGCTTTTTGGATTTTCGCGCCCTGGAGGATCGCCGGCGTTTTTGCCTGGACGAGCTGCGCCTTAACCGCCGCCTGGCCCCGGCCATATACCGCCAGGTGATGGCCGTTGTGCGCCGGGAGGAGGGCCTGGCCCTGGCCCCCCTGGAGGACCCCGGCGGTGAGGTGGTGGAGTACGTCCTGCAAATGGCGCAGATGGACCAGGGGCGCATGATGGACCGCTTGCTGGAGCAGGGGGAGGTGGGCCCGGAACAGGTGACGCGGTTGGCCCGGCTTTTGGCCCGCTTCTACGCCTCGGAAAAGGGCGGGCCTCAGGTGGCCTTCGCCGGCCGTCCCTCTCAGGTGCGCCTGAACGTGGAGGAAAACTTCCGCCAGACCCAGGACTACCAGGGCATATGCGTGTCGCCGGCCCGCTGGCGGGCGGTGCGCGATTTCAGCCTGGGCTTTTTGCGCCAACACCGTGAGCTGTTCAAACAGCGGGTGGCCCAGGGCCGGGTGGTGGACGGCCATGGCGATCTGCACTCGGGCAACATCAACCTGCCGGTGGACGGAGAGCCCATCGTCTTCGACTGCATCGAGTTCAACCAGCGCTTCCGCTGGCAGGACGCGGCCTGCGACCTGGCCTTCTTGGCCATGGACCTGGACCACCACGGCCGCCGCGATTTGCGCGAGGTGCTGGTCAAGGAATACATCACCGCCAGCGGCGACCGGGACCTTTTGCGGGTGCTGGACTTCTACCTGTGCTACCGGGCGGTGGTGCGGGCCAAGGTCTACGGCTTCATGCACGAGGACCCGGCCTTGGAGCTGACCGAGCGCTTCAGGGACCTGGGCCGGGCCCGCTCCTACTTTCGCCAGGCGGCGGGCTACGCCGGAGGGGAGCCGCCCTATTTCATGGTGTGCATGATGGGGCTGATGGGCACGGGCAAGAGCTACCTGGCCCGGCTTTTGGCCCTGGCCACCGGCTGGCCCCACCTCAGCTCCGACGTGGTGCGCAAGCAGCGGGCGGGCATGGCCCCGGGCCAGCCCAGCCGCGACGCCTGGGGCCGGGGGCTTTACAGCCCCCAAGCCACGGAGGAAACCTACGAGGCCCTGGCCCGGCGGGCGGGGTCGCGCCTGGAGATGGGAGGCAGCGTCATCGTGGACGCCTCTTTCCGGGAGGAGTCCTGGCGGGAGCGCTTTTTGGACCTGGCCGCCCGTGAGGGGGCCACGCCCCTGCTGGTGGAGGTCTACGCCTCGCCCCAGGTGGTTGAAGAGCGCCTGGCCCGGCGGGAGGCCACCGCGGATTCGGCCAGCGATGGGCGCCGGGAGCTGGTGGTGGCCCAGGCGGCCTCCTGTGAGGAGCCCTCGGCCCGAACGGCGGCCCGCCTGCTGCGGGTGGAAGGCGGGGACGAGGCCCCGGCCAAAATGGCCAGGCTCATGGCCAGGTTGAATCGGCTGGGATACATTTCCCGGCAGGATCGGGAGGAATGAGCGTGGACTGGAGCAAACAACAGCAAGAGCGCCTGGCCGTGGCCCGGGGAGAGTCCCCGGCCGAGCTGGTTTTCACCGGCGGCAAGGTGGTGAACCTTTTCAACGGCGCTCTGGAAGAAGTGGACGTGGCGGTGCACCGGGGCCAGGTGGTGGGCCTGGGCTCCTACCAGGGCCGCCGGAGGGTGGAGCTGGGGGGCGCCTATCTGTGCCCGGCCTTCATGGAGGGCCACATTCACGTGGAGTCCAGCCTCCTGGCCCCGGCCGAGCTGGCCAAGGCCATGGCGCCCCACGGCACCTGCGCCCTGGTGGGCGATCCCCACGAGATCGGCAACGTGCTGGGCCTGCCCGGAGTGGAGGCCATGCTGGCCGCCAGCCGGGGCCTGCCCATGGATTTCTTCTTCATGGCCCCTTCCTGCGTGCCGGCCACCAATTTGGAAGACTCGGGGGCGGACCTGGAGGCCCCGGACCTGGCCCGCCTGGCCCGCCACAAGAGGGTCCTGGGCCTGGCCGAGATGATGAACTTCCCCGGCGCGGCCGGCGGCGACCCCGGAGTGATGGCCAAGCTGAAGGCCTTCCGCCACCGGCCCATCGACGGCCACGCCCCCCTGCTGGCCGGCAAGCAGCTCAACGCCTACATCACCGCCGGGCCCCAGAGCGAGCACGAGGCCACCCTGCGCTCCGAAGGAGCCGAGAAGTTGGCCCGGGGCATGTGGCTGATGATCCGCCAGGGGACCAGCGCCAAGAACCTGGCCGCCCTCATCCCTTTGGTGAACCAGGTCACCGAGCGGCGCTGCCTTTTGGTCAACGACGACTTGCAGGCCGACACCCTGGCCCACCGGGGGCATATGGACCATCTTCTGCGCATGGCCGTGAAGCACGGGGTGGACCCCATCAGCGCCCTGCGCATGGTCACCCTCAACCCGGCCCGGCGCTTTGGCCTGCGCCGTCGTGGGGCGGTGGCCCCGGGCTGGCGGGCCGATCTGGTGGTGCTTCAGGACCTCAAGGGCTTCAAGGTGCGCCAGGTCTACCAGGCCGGCAAGCTGGTGGCCCAGGAGGGCCAGTGCCTGCACCCCTGCCGGACGGCGTTCCCCGACGTGGCCCGGGGCACCATGCATGTGGCCCCCTTGGGGCCTGACAGCTTCCGGGTGAAGGCGGGCGGGCCCAAGGCGCGGGTCATCGGTCTGGTGGGCGGGCAGCTCATCACCAAGAGCTTGGTGGAGGAAACCCCCCAGGTCGGCGGCTGGCTGGCCGCCGACCCGGCCCGGGACCTGGCCCGCCTGGCGGTGGTGGAGCGCCACCGGGCCAGCGGGCGGGTGGGCTTCGGCCTAGTCAAGGGCCTGGGCCTCAAGCAAGGGGCTCTGGCCAGCACCGTTGCCCACGACAGCCACAACCTAATGGTGGCGGGCATGGACGACGTTTCCATGCTCACCGCGGCCCAGCGCCTGGTGGAGTTGGGCGGCGGTTGGGTGGTTGCCCGGGGCCAAGAGGTTTTGGCCGAATTGCCCCTGCCCCTGGCCGGGCTGATGAGCGACCAGCCCCTGGAGACGGTGCTGGCCGGGCTCAAGCAACTGGGCGCGGCCACGGCCCAAGTGGGGGCCCGCCCCGACCCCTTCATGCCCATATCCTTTTTGGCCCTGCCGGTTATACCCCACCTCAAGATCAGCGATCGGGGGCTCATCGACGTGGACGCCTTCGCGCCGGTGGAGCTGTTTCTAGCCTAATGCCCGCGCCCCGAGGGATAGCAGGCCCTAGCACCCAGGCCGATCTGGCCGAGCTGCTGGAGTTGGCCGGCCAAGGCGAGGACACCGCGCCCCGCCAGGCCCGCAAGCTTTTGGCGGCCTGGTGTGTGGCCGACGGCCGGGCCCTGGGCCGGGTGCTGCGCCTGCTGCCCCGGGTTTCGCCCCTGGCCCGGGAGTGGGCCGGGCTGTGGCTCTTCGCCCCGGAGGCGTCCGACGAGCTGCCCCTGCGCCGCAGGCTGTTGGAGGGGCTGGAGGGCCTGATGGCCCTGGCCGGCCGCCTGCCCGCGCCGTGGCTTTTGGAGGGACTGGCCGAGCTGCTGGCCGCCCGGGGCGGCGCGCCTTTGCGCCACATCCTGGCCCTGGCCCGGCAAGAGGACTGGGCCAGCCAGGTGGTGGCCTTGTTGCCCGCCGATACCTGCCTGCCCGGGGGGCAGGGGCCGGAGGTTTGGCTGGCCCGCCACCGCCTGGGGCGGGCCAAGGCGGAGCGCCTGCGCCGCCTGGGGCGCGGCGGGCGTTGGGAGATGCTGGCCGGGGAGGGCAGGCAGGCCCTTACCCTGGCCCAGGCCATGGCCGGTTGCAATTCGGCCGCCGCCAATGCCCAGGCCCTGGCCTGGCCCGCCGGGTCCCGGGCCTTGGAGACCCTGGAGGCCATGGCCCGCCTCACCGCCCGGGAGGGGCAAGAGGCCTATGAGGTGGCCCGGCGGGTTTCCCGGGATTTGGGGCGGGTGGTGCTGCTGTTGGGCAACGCCTCCCTGGGCGGGCCGCCCTTGTGGGCCGTGCCCGGCCCATGGCAGCAGGAGGCCGGGGCCGGGCTGGCCGCCGGGCCGCTGCCCAAAGCGCCGTCAAGGCCATGCGCCCGCCTGGCCTGGCTGCGGGCCCGCCGCTTGGGGGCCGGCGGGCTCTTGGCCGCTCTGTGGCGGGCCCGCACCGCCTGCCTCTTGGCCGGGCGGGGCCAGCGGCGTTGGGGGGATTTGACCGCCCGGGCCGCGCCCTGGCTGAACCCCCGGGAGCAGGCGCGATTGGCTCAGGGCGGCCTTGGACTTTCCCTTGATGCCCCACCCTGGGCCATGGCCCTGGAGCGCGCCCAGGCCGCCCTGGAGCGCTGTAAGAGCCTGGAATCCCAAGGCCGGGCCGCCATGTACATGTTCCACGGCCTGGCCGCCCGGGGGGCCTCGCCCCTGGTGCTGCCCTGGGCCGACAAGTTCGCCGCCTCCACGGCCAAGGGCGGGGACCACCTCTATCTGGTCCACCTCACCGCCCTGCTGGCCGGGCTGGACCCTCCACCGTTGCTGCTGTTGATCGATCAGACCATCCACCCCGGCTTTCCCTCACTGACCCAGGTGCTGGCCCGGGCCATGGAGACGCGGCCCGGCCTGGTGCTCAGGGGCGTTGGGGGGTTTGCCGGACAGGCCGAGCCCAAGGACTTGGCCGCCGCCGTATCGCAAGCCGCCCGGGGAGCCCACCTGGTGGCCCTGCGCCCCACACCCGGGGGACACCCCGAGGCTCACCTGACAGCTTACGCCCGGGGCCGTGCCCGGGGCCGTCCCCTGACCCCGGCCAGCCGCGACGGCGCCACCCAACTCTTGGCGGGCACCGCCCTGGCCGGGATGGCCGATTCGGCCGCGCCCCTGGGCAACGGCGAGCCGCCTTTCTGGCTGCTCACCGGCCGGGGTTTCGCCCCCCTGGGGGCCTGGCTGCGGAGCCGGGTGATGGCCCTGGCCGGGTGCCGGGAACCGCGGGGCCGGCGCTGGACCCGCTACCGGGATTTGGGCAATTTGGGATAGACACGGCCTGTTTGCATCACCCAAGGGGGAATGTTAAGCTGCCAGCAAGACAGGGAGGACGGCTTGCCGCGCAAAAAAGAGCAGGACTGGTTCAGCGATACCGACCGGCGAATCTTGGCCTGGTTGTGGCGCTCCGGGCATCCCTGGGGGGGCGTAAAGCGCTATCTGCTGGGCTCGCTCAAGGTGGCTTATCTTTCCCTGCGCAACTCCTATTTGGACCGCCTGCCCTTCCAGGCCAACGCCCTGACCTTCATTACCCTGCTGGGCTTGGTGCCCGCCCTGGCCATCAGCTTCGCCCTGGCCAAGGGCCTGGGCTTCGCCAATGACCTGGAGGGGCTGATAATCAACGAGTACACCGCCAGCCAGGCCGAGGTGCTCAAATACATCATCAACTACGTGCAGAACACCAAGGTGGGAACCCTGGGCATGGTGGGCCTGGCCTTGTTGGTGGCCACCCTGGTGCTCACCCTCTCCAGCGTGGAGGAGACCTTCAACCGCATCTGGGAGGCCCCCCACAGCCGTTCTTGGCCCCGCAAGTTCACCGACTACCTCTCGGTGCTGGTGATCTGCCCCCTGCTGGTGCTGGCCTCCACCGCCATCTGGGCCGGGGTCGCCTCTCATTCCGTGGTGCAGTGGGTGCTGGAAACCCCCTGGCTGGGACCGGTGGCCGCCCAGACCTTGAAGCTGGCCCCCCTGGCGATCCTGGTGGCCGCTTTCATGTTCCTTTACCTGTTTCTGCCCAACACCCGGGTGCCCTTTGTCTCGGCCCTGTTGGCCGGGGTGGTGACGGCCCTGCTGTGGTGGACAGTGCAGAGCATCTACATCAAGTTCCAGGTGGGGGTGTCGCGTTACAACGCCATTTACGGCGGCTTCGCCTCCTTGCCCTTGTTCATGGTCTGGCTCCAGGTTAGCTGGCAGGTGATTCTGTTCGGGGCCGAGCTGGCCCACGCCCACAATTTGGTTTCCCGGGGCACCCCGCCCAAGGACATCGCCCACCGCCTGAACCCGGCCCAGCGCGAGGCCTTGGCCCTGGGCGTCATGCAAAAGGTGGCCCGGCGCTTCCAGGCCGGGGATGAGCCCTGGTCGGTGGCCCAACTGGCCAAGGAGCTAAGGGTGCCCAAGGGCGAGGTGTGGCGGGTGGTGGACGATCTGTCCTCGGCCGGGCTTTTGGCCGAGCTTAACCTGGAGGGCCAGGTGCTGCCCGGCCGGGCCCTGGATACGGTGTTGGTGTGCCAGGTGCTGGCCGCGGTGCGGGGCAGCCTGGCCGAAGGCCGCGATCCCGATGAGACCCCCGAGGACGCGGCCTTGGTGGCCTTGATGGGCAAGGTGCTCCAGGCCGAGGAAAAGGCCCTGGGCAGCCTGCGCCTGCTGGAGGTGGCCGATATCCCCGCGCCTTCGGCCCCGGGCTCCTGCCATATCAACCAAACAACCTCCCAGGAGAGGTCATGAGCGGCGTGTTGACCCCCGAGGGGGCGGTGCCGGGCAGCCCCGGGGCCCTGGAGCGTATTTCCAACAGGTTCAAGCTCACCTGGTCCGAGGTGGGGGTGGGCTCTTACCGCTTGCAGTTGCCCGAGTTGGCCGACCCCTCGGACTACATCGACCATCGGATCAACCAGGGGCACTACGGCCTCACCGAGCTTCCCTACTGGACCAAGCTGTGGCCGGCGGCCATGGTGCTGGCCCAGTTCACCCTGCGCCTGGCCAAGGGGGAGGGCCCCCTATTGGAACTGGGGGCCGGCTTGGGCCTGCCCGGCCTGGTGGCCGCCGCCGGTGGCCGCCAGGTGGTCATCACCGACCTGGACCCAGACGCCATGGAGTTCGCGCGGGCGGCAGCGGAAAAAAACGGCCTGGGGGACATGGTGGAGGTGTCCTCCCTGGACTGGGAGGCCCCGGACCGGGATCTGGGCGCATTCAGCACCATCCTGGGGGCCGAGGTGCTTTACCATCCCCCGGTGTACCCCTCGCTGGTGGAGCTTTTGGGCCGCCTGCTGGCCCCGGGGGGCACCGCCTTTCTCAGCCACCAGGAGCGCCCCTTTGCCATCGCCTTCTTCGACCTGGCCCAAGAGCGCTTCACCGTGCGCCGCACCACCAGCCGCATAGCAGGGGAAGACGAGCCGGTCACGGTTTATTTGTACGCCTTGACAGCTAAACAAGCCGCGTGATTAAACGGCGGCTGGCTGTGCCGGTGGGTGTCGAGCCTTTTCGTAACATCAAGGTGGGACAAGCGAACTGTCGGAATCCGCTGCGCTCAACCCAACCCACGTTATTTCTAGAAAAATCAGGTAATCGCGTAGGTTGGGTAGAGGGGCCCTAGCCCCGAAACTCAACGAATCCGCCATCTCCCCATCAGCCGGAAGAGTCTACGACACCTTTTTGTAGCTAGGGGGTTCAGTCCAGCAGGCGCAGGATGTCCTGGAGTTCGTCCTTGAGCTTGCCCAACTCGGCGGCGGGTTTCTTGGCCGAGGCTTGGTCCATCTCGGCCAGGCGCTTGCGGGCCCCGGCGATGGTGTAGCCCTCTTCGTGGAGCAGGCTCTTGATGAGCAGCAGGGTTTCCATGTCGGCCTTGCGAAACAAACGCTGGCCGCTGGCCGCGCGCACCGGCTTCAGCTGGGGGAAGCAGTCCTCCCAGTAGCGCAGCACGTGGGTCTGGGTGCCCAATAGGCGGGCCACCTCGCCGATGCGAAAATAAGGCTTGTCCGGAATATTGCCGGTCACCGTTACTCCCCGAAGTTACGATGACTATAGCATGTTCGGGCTCACGCGCGCAGGGTGGCCTCGAAGCTTTTCATCAATTCATCCACCAATGCCTGGTAGCCCGGGGTGACCTCCTCCTCGGTGAGGGTCCGGTCGTCGGCCCGGTACACCATGCGCAGCCCCAGGGATTTTTGTCCCTTTTCCAGGGGTTTGCCCCGGTAAACGTCAAAGACCTCCACCGATTGCAGCCAGGGGTCGCTGAAGGAGCGGGCCCGGGCCAGCATTTCGCCGGCGGGCAGGGCCTCGGCCACCACCAGGGCCACGTCGCGCACCAATTCGGGGTAGCGGGGCAGGGGGGTGTAGGACTTGGAGCGCGGCGCCAGGGCGGCTAGGCGGTCGAAATCCAGATCCAGGAGGTACAGCGGATGGTCCAGGTCGAAATTGCGGGCCACCCGGTTGTCCAGGCGTCCCATCTCGCCCAAAACCTCGCCGCCCAGGGAAAGCTGGCACCACTCGGCCGGGTCCAGGTAGGGCGGGGTCTCGGCGGGAACCTCGAAGGCCAGGCCCGCCAGGTCCAGAGCGGCGGCCAGATATTCGGCCACGCCCTTGATGTGGCTGAAGCCCACCGGCTGCTCGCCGGCCCACCATGAGGCCGGGGCCATGGTCCCGGCCAGCACCGCGCCCAGGCGGAAGCTCTCGGCGGGAAGCTCCTGGCCCTCCCGGGCCACGAAAATACGCCCGATCTCGAACAGGCCCACGTCGGGCACCCGATAGGCCAGGTTGCGCGCCGCCGAGGCCAACAGACCGGGCAACAGGCTGGAGCGCAGCTCGGACTGCTCCTCGCTCAGGGGGTT
The DNA here is from genome assembly GCA_018819925.1 of Pseudomonadota bacterium. Taxonomy (GTDB): domain Bacteria; phylum Desulfobacterota; class Desulfarculia; order Desulfarculales; family Desulfarculaceae; genus Desulfoferula. The sequence continues at coordinate 2,973 of JAHJPG010000142.1, read as the reverse complement.
CATGAGCTTCACCGTACGGCGGCGGAGGTCGTCTTCGGCCAGGGTCAGGCGGTCGGCGGCCTTGGGATGGGCGAAAGAGAAATTGATGGCCTCGTCCAGGCCCTGGGCCGCCAGGGCGTCCCGGGCCAGGGCCCGCACCCGTTGCTCCCAAGGGCGCGGCGGGGCCTCGATCCCGGCCTGGGGCATGTGGGCGGGGATGTTGTTGAAGCCCACCACCCGGGCCACTTCTTCGGTGAGGTCCACCGGGCGCTCCAGGTCGGTGCGCGCCGCCGGGGGCTCGGCCACTATGGTGTCCGGGTCCGGCCCATCGCTCACGGCCAGGCCCAGGCGCTCCAGGGGCTCCACCACCTGCTGCCTGGTCAGGGGCAGGCCCAGATAGCGGGCGGTGCGGCTGACGCTCAGGGGCAGGCGGGGCGCCTGGTAGGGCGCGGGATAGGCGTCCACGATTCCAGCTGCCACCCGGCCTCCGGCCAACTGGTTCATCAGCAGCGCGGCGCGGCCGGCGGCCCGGGCGCAGCCGGCCAGGTCGATGCCCCGCTCGAAGCGGTAGCTGGCCTCGGTGGACAGGCCCAGGCGCTTGGAGGTGCGCCGGATGGACAGGGGATCGAAAAAGGCGCTTTCGATGAGCACGTCGGCGGTCTCATCGGTGACTTCGCTGTTGAGCCCGCCCATGACCCCGGCCACGGCCACCGCCCTTTCGGCGTCGCAGATCATCAGGGTGTCGGCGGTGAGGGTGCGCTCCAGGCCGTCCAGGGTCACGAACTTCTCGCCCTCGGCGGCCAGGCGCACCACGATCTTGCCCCCGGCCAGGTTGGCGAAGTCAAAGGCGTGCAGGGGCTGGCCCAACTCCATGAGGATGTAGTTGGTCACGTCCACCACGTTGCTGATGGGCCGGATGCCGCAGGCCATGAGCCGGTCGCGCATCCACAGCGGCGAGGGGCCGATCTTCACCCCCTCCACCAGGCGGGCGGCGTAGCGCGGGCAGGCCTGGGGATCGGCCAGCTCCACCGTGGCCTGGCCCTCTATGCCCGGCTGGTGCTCGTCGGGGTCGCAGGGGGGGAGCCTGAGCTCCTTACCCAGCAAGGCGGCGATCTCTCTGGCTATTCCCAGGATGGAAAGGGCGTCGCCCCGGTTGGGGGTGATGGAAATTTCCAGGACCTCGGTTTCCAGGTTGAGCACGCCGGCCAGCGGGAGGCCCGCCTCGAGGCCGGGGTCCAGGACCATCAGGCCGCCGTGGTCCTCGCTCAGGCCCAAGTCCCTCTCGGAGCAGAGCATGCCGCGGCTTACCACCCCGCGAATCTTGGCCTCGGCAACCTCTTGGCCGTCCGGGCCCAGCTTGGCCCCAACCAGGGCCAGGGGGGCGGCCATGCCCTCGGTCAGGTTGGGCGCGCCGCACACCACGGTTTCCTGGCGTCCGCCGCCGCAGTCCACCGTGGCCAGGCGCAGGCGGTCCGCGTTGGGGTGGGGGCTCACGGCCAGCACCTTGGCGGTGACGACCTTCTCCAGACCGGGGTGGCGGTCGATGACCGCGTCCACCTCCAGGCCGGAGTTGGTCAACAGGTCGGCCAGGTCGGTGGCCGCCAGGTCGCAGTCAACCAACTCCCGCAGCCATTTTAGCGGTACGAGCATCGGGGTCTCCTAGTAGCCCGCGAATTTAGCGAGATTCGGCCTCTCGGCTGCGCCAAGCGTCCGCATACTGCGTTGCCGGCGGCGCCCCCGCCTCGCTTCGGCTTGGGCCACACCTGCGGCGTCGGCTTGCCGGACGCCTGGTCCGCAGCCCCTTGTCTGTGCCGGGCGGTTATATGAATAAGCGTCTGAAAGAATCATGCTTTCCTGGCTCGGTTCTACCCAACGTTCGGTTGTCAGGGGCAACCCTTTCCCAATCCCGCGAAATTCGCGGGCTAAAACTGGCGGAGGAAGCGCAGGTCGTTGTCGTAGAACAGGCGGAGGTCGTCAATGCCCCAGCGAAGCATGGCGATGCGCTCTATGCCCATGCCAAAGGCGAAACCGGTAACCTTGTCCGGGTCGTAACCAACGTTCTTGAACACGTTGGGGTCCACCATGCCCGAACCCAGGATCTCCAGCCAGCCGGTGTGGCCGCACACCCGGCAGCCCTGGCCCTGGCACACCACGCAGCCAATGTCCACCTCGGCGCTGGGCTCGGTGAAGGGGAAGAAGCTGGGGCGCAGGCGCACCGGCACCTGGGGTCCGAAGACCTGATGCACGAAATTGACCAGCACGCCCTTGAGGTCGGCGAAGGAGATGTCCTCGCCCACCATGAGCCCCTCCACTTGGTGGAACATGGGGGTGTGGGTGGCGTCGGAGTCCCGGCGGAAGGCCTTGCCCGGGCACACGATGCGCAGGGGAGGCTGCTGCTTCTCCATGGTGCGCACCTGGGCCGGGCTGGTGTGGGTGCGCAGCACCACGCCCGGGGACAGGTAGAAGGTGTCCTGCATGTCCCGGGCCGGGTGGTCCGGGGGCATGTTCAGGGCCTCGAAGCAGTACCAGTCCAGCTCGACCTCGGGGGTTTCCACCACGCTGAAGCCCATGCGGGTGAAGACCTCCAGGATCAATCGCTCGGTCTGGGTGATGGGGTGCAGGCGTCCGCGCCGGGGCCTGATGCCCGGCAGGGTCACGTCCACCCCCGGCTTGCCGGATTTGGCGCGGCTCTGGCGCACCAGGTCTTCCGAGGCCTGGTCCAGGGCCGCTTCCAACTCCTGCTTCACCTGGTTGGCCAGTTGGCCGAAGGCCGGGCGCTCCTCGGGAGGCAGGGTGCCGGTTTTGCGCAGCAGTCCGGTCAACAGGCCCTTGCGCCCCAGGAAACGGGTGCGCAACTCACCCAGGGCCGCCTCGTCGGTGGCGGCGGCCAAAAGGGCCAGGGCCTGGTCCTTAAGCTCCAGGAGCTCTTGGCGCATGGCGGAGCCCGCGCCTAGGCGGCTTGCTTGGCCAGCTCCACCACCTTGGCGAAACCGG
>JAHJPG010000141.1 GCA_018819925.1 Pseudomonadota bacterium | reverse complement strand
CGGCGGCTACGACCTGGCCGTTGAGGCCGAGTACAAGGTGGAGGCGGTGCGGCGCAAGCTGTGCCGTTTTTTCGGCGGCGGCCAGGGTTGGAGGGTTTGCTTCAGCTATAACGCCACCGACGCCCTAAACACCCTCATCCTGGGGCTGACCCAGGAGCCCTGTCACGTGGTGAGCACCCGCCTGGAGCACAACTCGGTGCTGAGGCCCCTGCACCACTTGGCCGAGCAGGGCCGCATTTCCCTGGACCTGGTGCCCTTCAATTCCCAGGGCTACGTGGAGCCGGACGCTCTGGCGGGGGCTCTGCGCCCGAACACCGCCCTGGCGTTGGTCAACCACGCCTCCAACGTTTTCGGCACGGTGCAGCCGGTGGCCGAAATGGCCGCCTTGTGCCGGGAGCGGGGGGTGGAGCTTTTACTTGATGTTTCCCAGGGCGCCGGGCTGGTTCCCATGAAGCTGGAGGAGTGGGGGGTGGGCGGCGCGGCCTTCACCGGGCACAAGTCCCTGCTGGGACCCACCGGCATCGGCGGCTTGGTCTTGAGCCCCCGGGTGGATCCGCTTCCCACCCGCTACGGCGGCACCGGGGTTGATTCCCAAAGCCTTGCCCACACCATGGATTACCCCCACCGTTTGGAGGCGGGCACCATCAACCTGTTGGGGGTGCTGTGCCTGGGTGAGAGCCTGGACTATCTGGCCACGCCCGGACACCAGCAGGCCTTGAGCCGGGAAGGGGAGCTTTGGGCCCGTCTGCGCGACGGTCTGGCCGCCTTGGAGGGCCTGGAGCTTTACCGCGCCCAGGGCCCGGGCGAGCGCTTGCCCCTGCTCAGTTGCAACATAAAAGGCATGCGGGCCGGCGACGTGGCCGACATCTTGGACGGCGACTTTGAAATCGCGGTGCGTTCGGGCCTGCACTGCGCCCCTCTGCTGCACCAGGACCTGGGCACCTCGCCCCACGGGGCCGTGCGTTTCAGCCTGGGGGCCTTTAACACCGATGAGCACATCGATGCCGCCCTTCAGGCCATGGGGCGCATCGCGGCCACCGCCGCCGCCCAGGGGCGCTAAAAAAAGCAACCCCGCACTGGGGCAGGGGGCGCTCACTTAAAATAATGTTTTCCCAACTCCAGCGCGGCCGCCTGCCGGCAGACACGGCGCCCCAAACCCGGGGCCTGACCTCCTGCCTAGGCGCGAACGAACTCCCAGGCCTTGTCCATGTCGGCCACGTTGAAGTACTTCTCGATCAGTTCCTTTTTTTCGCTGCCGAAAACCAGGTTGTCCAGCTTGACCAGGGCTTCTTCCAACTTGCTGTCGCCAACGATGGCCAGGTGGCGCATTTGCTTGATGTGCTGCAGTGCGTATTTGCTGTCCTTGAAGAAGGCCTTGGGCTCTATCTTGAGCAAGTCCAGCTTATCTATCTTCACCAGGATGTTGAGCCTTTCGCCGCCCTGAGCAACCAGATCCTCGCAGGTCTTCTCGAACTGTTCCACGTCTTGGACGGTGTAGGAGTCACTGATCTCCACCCCGAGCACCGAACCCCCGCTCCCCTCCAGAACCTTGAACATGCCTTTCCTCCAGTCCTCACATTGTTGAAACACAATTTATCGATGCAAACAGGATTTCATGCGGGATGTTGAGCGGTCAAGCCCTTTTGACCGGGCAGGGCGGCGGTGCGACGGACAATCTGGTTCAGGAGCGGTTGAGCAGGGGAAATACTTTCACTTTGGGGTGGTAGTCGCCTTCGGGGGCCTCGCCCCGGTTCACCGCGTCGTAAAGGGCGCACTGATCGCTGATGGATAAACCGGCAAAGCGGCGTTCGGCGCCCTCGGCTCCCTGGCCCCGGCACAGATGGCAGCGGGTGGGGGAGCACCCCTGGCAGGCGCGGCAATCAGGGCAGGGATGTTTTTTACTTTCAGTGGTGGTCATGTTATTACCTCTCTCTTATAGTTAAGTCTCATCGGCCCCCTTGGCATTATTTTTTTTCCCCTAGCGCGCGGCAAGTACCCATGGACCTGACGGCCATACAGCAAGCCATAGCCCAACACGGTTATTGGGCCCTGTTCGTGGGCACCTTTTTGGAAGGGGAGACTTTTTTCATCCTGGCGGGCATCGCCGCCCGCAAGGGGCTGCTCAACCCCTATTACGTGGCCCTGATCGCCATGCTGGGCGGTTTCATCGGCGACCAGGTCTTTTTCGCCCTGGGCCGTTGGCGGGGGGCCGAGGTTTTCACCTGGTCCAGTTCCATAGCCCGGCGGGCGGTGGACGCGCGGCGGCTCATTCGCCGGCACGCGGTGGTCCTGATCCTGCTGTCGCGCTTTCTTTACGGCCTGCGCATCATCATCCCCCTGGCCTGCGGCATGGCCGGCATCCCCGCCTGGCGTTTCGTGCTGCTCAACTTCGTGTCGGCCATGGCTTGGTGCCTGATCTTCGGCGGGCTGGGCTATCTTTTCGGGGGGCTGATCTTTGATCGGCTGGACCTGTTCAAGGGCCTGCAGATGGTGGCGGTGCTGGTGGTGGTGGTGCTGGTGGTCAGCTACCTGATCATGAAGCTGGTCAGGCGCCGCCTCATGGGCGAAGACGGAGACAAATAGCTCAGGGCTTGGGGGCCACCTTCACCGTGAAGGACAGCACTTGGCTGGCCGGCATGTGGCAGACTACGTCGTCGCAGGCCTGGTAGCCGACCAGCGCCTTTACCGTGTATAACCCCGGCCGAAGCTGGGGGGAGGCCTGGCCCTCCAGGCCGATCACAATCCCGCCGCTGTACATCTCCACCGGCTTGTCGGCGAACTGCACCCGCACCTCATGGGCCTTGGGGTAGGTTGGCGCTGCGAACTTAAGCCCGGCCGGGACCTTTAGCTCGACCCGGGTGGGGATGAGGCCGGCGTCGCCGGCCGAGGGGCCGTTTATGTGAAACTTGGAGGCGATGGTGAGCACCAGGTTCAGCTTGAACGAGCCTCCGGGCATGGCAGGCACTTGGGCTGGCTTCACCTGGGCCGCGACCAGGGGAGCTTCTCCGGCGTGGGCGCCCGCGGCACCGGCCAACAGGGCAACGCTCAGGGCCAGGATGTAAAACCAGCGCATGGGGCTTTCTCCTGCCTACTCTTGGATGTGCTTCAATATCTCGCCCACCGCCCGGTAGGTGCTGGGGCCGGCGTCCCGCCAGCCCAGGGGGGCCATCTCTCCCTCGGGCAAAACCCTGAGCCGGGCGCAGGCGCGGGCCAGGCGCGGCCATACCAGCTCCTCGGCGTCTTCCTGGTCCAGGCTGGCGTCCAACAAGACCAGGGGCGCCAGGCGCAGCCGCTCCTCGGCGGCCAAGGCCATGAAGGCCCACAGCCGGCGGCCCTTGAGGCGAGGCAGGGACAGGGGCCCTTCCAGGGACACCTCGTCGCCCAGGTGGGCCTGGCGGCCAAAGTAGGTAAGACCCATTAGCAGGTTGCGTCCCAGGGTCTCCATGCGGGCCGGCAAATCGTCGCGCCGGGCCAGATCCATGAGCACCGCCGCCGCCTCCCGGGCGGCGGGGCCGGGCCGGGCGCTTTGGGGAGGCTCCGGCGGCGGGGTTCCCTTGCCGGCCAAGAGGCCCAGGGTGCGCCCGCCTGGCAGGGAAGGAGCCCACAGCACCAGGTCAGGCTCCAGGTCATAGGCGGCGCAGGCCCCGCCCCGGGCCAGGCGGACGCCGGTGGTCGACTCGTCCACTACCAACAGCATGCCTTGCCGCCGGGCCTCCTCGGCGTTTAGCCGGACCTCCTCGGCGTTGGAGGCCCAGTCGCAGCGCAGCATTGCCACCCCCGGATCGCCACCGGGCGAGGACAGGGGTTGGCCGGTGCCCGGGGCAATCCAAGACACCGCCTTGGGCCTGCCCTGGTCCGCGGCCAACCGGCTGGCCGCCAGCACCGCCTGGGGAGGCTTGGCGTATATGCGCACCCATTGGGCCCAGCCCCACTGGGACAGGAAATGCTCGGCCAGGGTTTCGGGCTCCACGGGATGGGTGACCACCGCCAGGGGGATGGTGAAACAGGGATCGCTGTAGTCCACCAAGGGGCCGTCATCTTGGGCCTGGCTCTCCCAGATGCTGGCTAATAGCTCTAATTGCTTCGGTGAAGGGTCCACGGTATACCGTCCCTTGCTTTGGGCATGAAAGGGAATATAAGCCTATTGCATTATAGCCTCGGGCCGGCGGCATGCCAAGGAACAAGGGTTGGGTGGCAAATTGGGCAAGCTAGTTTAAGCCGCCGGCATGTGCTAAAGTTTTTGGCGACTCGAAAGCCGCCTCAGGGTGGGATAATTGGTTCTTGCAGGGGGTGAACGAAGATGTTTTCATCGGAGGCCAACTTTGGCGCGCCTGGGGGTGTATGCCGTGAGCAGCCCTGAATCGATCGCCTCCGCCAACAATCCGGAACGTCTGTCCATTTTGCTGGTGGATGACGAAACCAACATTCGCGAGGCGCTGGCCGAATACCTTACCAGCCTGAACAATCATTCCTTGACCACCGCCGCCGGCGGACCCGAGGCCCTGGCCAAGTTCCAGCCCGGCAAGTTTGACTGCGCCTTTTTGGATCTGAAGATGCCGGGCATGAACGGGGTGGAGCTTCTGACCCGGCTCAAGGAATTGGACAAGACCCTGCCGGTGGTTATCATGACCGGTTTCCCCTCCTTGGACGCGGCCATAGACACCATGCGCCAAGGGGCCAGCGACTTCCTGGTAAAACCCTTCAACCTGGATCAGGTGAAGGCCACTTTGGAGCGGGTGGTGCGCGAACACCGCCTGTTGCAGGAAAACCTGCGCCTGTCCGAGCGACTCAAGCACCAGCAAAAGATAGAGCGCCTGAACCAGGAGTTGAGCCGCCGGGTGCGGGAGCAGCAGGTGCTTCACCAGATTTCCGAGGCCATCGACCACATGCACACCTCCGAGGCCATCTACCAGGGCATAGCCGACCTGGCTTCCCTGCACCTGGACGCGGGCAAGACGGCGGTGCTGCTGTTGGACCCGGCCAGCGGCCAGCTGGTGGTCATCGCCGTGTCCGGCCTGGACAGCGAGGTGGTGGGGCAGATGGCCGGCCAAATGGGTCAGGGCCTTTTCGGCAAGGCCGCCGCCGGGGGCAAGCCGGTGATGGGCCGGCCCGAGTCCCTGGACGAACCCGGCCGCTTGCTGCCGGTTAGCGGTAGCCTGTTGTGCCTGCCCATAATGATCCACGAGCAGACCCTGGGCCTGTTGGTGTTGGGAGAAAAACGCGGAGGCTTGCCCTTCAGGGGGGAAGATGTTTTCCTGAGCCGCTTTTTATTGCAAAAGGCGGCGCTCAGCGTGGAGAACATCGCCCTGTACGAATCCATGGTCTCCAACCTGCACTCCACCCTGGGAGCCCTGGTGCGGGCCATGGAGGCCAAGGACCCCTACACCCGCCAGCACAGCCGCAGGGTGACCAACCTGGCGGTATTGACCGCCGAGATCATGGGCCTGGAGCTGCACCAGATCGAGTCCCTGAAATTCGCGGGCTATTTGCACGACATCGGCAAGATCGGGGTCAAAGACCACATTCTGCTCAAGGAGACCAAGCTCACCACGGCGGAGTACCAGGAGATCAAACGCCATCCGGCCATCGGCGAATCCATCATTCGGGCCATGGACCTCAGCCAGGACGAGCGCCACATCGTGCGCCACCATCACGAACGCTGGGACGGCAAGGGCTACCCCGACCGCATCGGCGGCAAGGACATACCCCTGTTGGCCCGGCTGGTGGCCGTGGCCGACGCCTATGACGCCATGACCAGCGACCGCTCCTACCGGGCCTCGCGCACCATGGAACTGGCGGCCGAGGAGCTTAAACAATGCGCGGGCACCCAGTTCGACCCCCTGGTGGTGGAGGGCTTTTTGCAAATGCTCAACCGCAACCATTGGGACGCGGAGCATGAGCAGCCGGTGACGCCCTCCGAATCTCCGGCGACATAAACGCTTTGCCTAGGAGCCACTTTGCCCTCCCGGACTGAAATCGACCCCCTCCTGGTGGACGCACTGTTGCAGAGGGAGCGGATCATCCTCTCCGCCCGCCTGCTGCCGGGCGTGGTGCACAACCTTTCGGGTGCGGTGCAAATGATGTCCCTGCCCCTGGACCTGGCCCAGTTGGCCCTGGACCGGGGCGAGGTGGACAGCATGGGGGCGCGCCTACAATCGGTGCGCCAGGGCCTGGATCGCCTCGTGAACGAGGTGGGCCTGCTGGCGGCCCGCAGCCGCTACGGCCAGGGGAGGGGCGCCGAGCCTCTGGACCTGGCCACTCTGGCCGGCGAGCAGTTGGATTTCTGGCGGTGCGATTTGTTCGTCAAGCACGAACTCGCCCTTAAACGCGAGCTTTCCCCGGGCCTGGGCTGGGCCAAGGCGGCCCCCGCCGACGTGGCCCTGGCCCTGAACCTCGTGGTGGCCAACGCCGTGGAAGCGGTGCAGGGCAGCGGCCAGCCCTGGCTGGCGGTGCGCAATCTCAAGCAGGAAGGGTGGTTGAGCCTGGAGGTCAGCGACAGCGGACCCGGCCCCTCTGCTGAAATGGCCGATCTTTTGTTCGAGCCCTTCGCGGGCGACAAGGGCGGTGGGCATCAAGGCTTGGGCCTGTTCTTGGCGGCCAAGGCTCTGGAGCCCTGGGGAGGCCGGGTGGAAATTCGGGAGCAGGTCCCTCACACCACCTTCGCCATCAGCCTGCCGGCTGGTTAGCCCTTTTCCGGCGGGATGTCATCAGGCTTTTGTAGGCAGCTTTGACAGGCGTCCGGCTCTGGTCCCGGCAAGGGCTGGGGCTGGTGGCAGGGCCCCTGGCAGCCGCAACCGCAGCCCGCGCTTTGGTCTTTGGCGGCCCTTAGGCTCCGGTACAGCCGTCGCCCCACCCACAGGGCGGCCAACCCCACCGCCACCGCCACTATGATTCCTTGCCACATGGGTGCGCCTCCATCTCGGATATCCCGCGAAGGTTGGGCGGCAATGAACAACGAAGTAGTGTTCATGCGATCCTTATAAAAAGAGCCTCAGCCTTATGGGAGTACGGGTTGTACTCTGGCCCGGCACAGCCAGCCGCCGGCAGACAAGGCGTCTGGCAAGCGAGGGCCGCAGGCGTAGCCAGGACTACGTCGAGTCCCGGGCGCAGCCAGCACACGGTATGCCGGAGGCTGGCGCAGCCGGACGCACAGCCTTCATGAAGTATCCGGGCTAACCCAGGCCCAGGGCCCGCCCGCCCTGGTACACGGCCAGAGCCAGCAAATAGGCGATGATGGTGTTGTAGAGCACCGAGAACAAGGCCCAGCGCCAGCCGCCGGTCTCTTTGCGAATCATGACCACGGTGGCCAGGCAGGGGGCGTATATCATCACGAAAATCATCAGGGCAAAGGCCTTGAGCGGGTTCCAACCCGGCTCGGCGGCCAGGCGTTTGCTCAGGCTCTGGGCCTCTTCGGGGTTCACCTCGCCCAGGCTGTAGGCCACCCCCAGGGTGCTGACGATGACCTCCTTGGCCGCGAAGCCGCCCACCAGGGCCACGTTGGCCCGCCAGTCGAAGCCCAGGGGGTCGGTGAACACGGTCAAGGCCCGTCCCGCCCGCCCGGCCAGGGTGTGGGCCAGCTGGTCACGGGCCCGGCCGGCCTCCACATCCAGGCGGGCCGCATCACCGGGGGCCGCCTGGATGCGCTTTTGCCAGGCCGCCTCCTGCTCATGGGGTAGCCCGGGGAAGCTCATGGCCGCCCACATCAGCACGCTCACCCCCAGGATCATGGTGCCGGCTTTTTTCACGTACTGCCAGGTGCGCTCCCAGGTGTGGATCAGCAGGCCCTTCATGGTGGGGGCCCGGTAGGGAGGCAGCTCCATGACAAAGGGCGCCTGTTGGCCCTTGAGCAGGGTTATGCGCAGCAGCTTGGCCGCGCTCAGGCCCAGGCCCCAGGAAATCAGGGTGAGCAGGAAAAGCATCTCCGCCTGGCGATGGGCGAAAAAGGCGGCGATCAAGAGGCTGTACACCGGCAGCTTGGCCCCGCAGTTCATGAAGGGCACGGTGAGGATGGTGGCCAGGCGGGCCTTGGGGTCCTTTAGGGTGCGGGCGGCCATCACCCCCGGCACCGCGCAGCCGCCGCTTATGCCTCCGCCCACCATCAGGGCCATGACGCTGTTGCCGTGCAGGCCGAACATTCGAAGCACCCGGTCCATGATATAGGCCACCCGGGCCATGTAGCCCGAGTCTTCCATGATGGCGATGGCGAAGAACATGAAGGCGATGAGAGGCGCGAAGCCCAAAACGCCGCCCACCCCGCCGATGACCCCGCTCACGATGAGCGAGCGCAGCACCCCGGGGGGCAAAAGCCCTTCCACCGCGCCGCCCAGCCACACGAAGAACTCCTCGAACCAGACCACCGGAACCTCGCTGGCCCAGAACACGAAGTTGTAGATGGCGTAAAGCACCGAGAACAGGAACAGAGGGCCCATGAGGCGGTGGGTGAGCACCCGGTCCAGCTTGTCGCTGAGGTCCATGCGCGCCTCGCGCTCGCTGGAAACCACCTGCCGGGTGATGCCGGCGATGTAGCCGTAGCGGTAGTCGGCGATGATGCTGTCGGGGTCGTCGTCCATGGTGCTTTTGATGTGCCCGGCCACCCGGCGGCACACCGGCAATAGTTTGCCGGCCAACTCCGGGCTCTCCTCCACCCGCTCGATGACCTCCTGGTCGCCCTCCAGGCACTTCACCGCCAGCCAGCGGGCGCTGAGTAGGCCGTGGCGCTCTTGGGACCCTTGCAGGATGGCGGCCACCTCGGCCACCCCCTGGTCCACGTCGCCGCCGTAGGAGATGTTCAGTGGCCGCCACTCGGGGTCGCTCTGGGCCAGTTCCACCGCCGCGGCCAACAGTTGGTTCATGCCCTGGCTCTGACGGGCCACGGTGGGCACCACCGGCACCCCCAGGAGTTGGCTCAACTTGCCGGCGTCTATCTTGAGCCCCCGGGATTCGGCCACGTCCACCATGTTCAGGCAGATGACCAGGGGCACTCCCAACTCCATGAGCTGCACCGCCAAATAGAGGTTGCGCTCCAGGTTGGAGGCGTCCACCACGTTTACCACCACGTCGGGCCGCTGGCCGATGAGGTAGTTGCGGGCCACCAGTTCTTCGGGTGAGTAGGCGGTGAGGCTGTAGGTGCCGGGCAGGTCCACCACCCGCACCGCCCGGCCCTGGTGATGGGCCAAACCCTCCTTGTACTCCACGGTGACACCGGGGTAGTTGCCCACGTGCTGGCGGGCTCCGGTGAGGGCGTTGAAAACGCTGGTCTTGCCCGCGTTGGGGTTGCCGGACAAGGCAATGGTGACTTGGCGGCTCATAGGAGGGCGCCGATCTCCACGATGATGAAATCGGCCTCGTTGTTGCGCAGGGCGAGGTTGTAGCCCCTTAGCTTGATCTCCACCGGGTCCTTGAGGGGGGCCCGGCCGATGACCTGTATCTCGGTGCCGGGCAAAAGGCCCATCTCGCGCAAGCGCCGGCCCAACTCGCCGCCGGCGCCCACCTTCTTGACCACCGCCCGTTGGCCGGGCTTGAGTTGACGCAGGGTGATTTCAGTGGTCATGGGGCGGGCTCCCGTTCAGCGTCCGTTACGTTCCAAAAGGCTTACCTGCACCTTGCTGGCCACGCCTTGGCCCAAGGCCAGGCGGGTTCCGCCGCAGGCCACCACCATGGGGCCGTCGCCGCTGGTGATGACCTCCAACTCGCCGCCCACGGAAATGCCCATGTCTTCCAGATGGCGGTGGGCGTTCTCACCACCGGACAGGCGCTCCACCCGCACCCGCTCACCAGGCGAAGCCAGGTTCAGCGGCAGGGTGGGGGTGCGCCGCTGGCGGCACTTTTCGCACAAACCGTAGATTTGCAGGCGGTGGCTCAGGTGGTGAAAGCCATGTTGCTTGGCCACGCCATGCTTGAGCTCTTCCAACTCGGGGTGATGGAACTCGGTGATGGAGCCGCAACGGGTGCAAATGAGGTGGTCGTGGTGTTCGCCAAGATGGCGGTGCTCGTAGAGGTCGGGCTGGTTGTCAAAACGCCGGCAGGAGGCCAGGCCGAAGCGGGTGAACATTTCCAAGGTGGCGGATACGAACTCCGGCTCCAGGTGCAGGCCTTGGGCGGCTAGCCGCCCATGCAAGGCCTCGGCGCTCAAGTGCTCCTCGCAGGCCAAAAAGGCCTCCAAGACCGCCAAGCGGTCGCCAAGGCGGCTCATTCCTTGCTGGCGCAAGAAACGCTCGAACTGGCGCCGTTCCTCATTGTGTAGGTTGCTGCTCAATATATTCTCCATTTGCAACTAATTTAACAACGCCTAATCATTTCTGCAAGCCCCTAATTTTTGTCGGCCGGCAATTTGGCCACAAATGAAGCTCGGAGCGGCTCCAGCGTAACGGAGGGCATGGTCTCGCGGCGATTAACTGGAAGTTCATCCGGGGGCCTCTTGCTTTAGCCGGCGCCGGGTGTTAACGTTAACGTTAACACCCAAACAATGCCGGAGATTGATGTGGCGGACATAACCCCCAAGGACGTTGCCAGGTATTGGCACTCGGTGGTGGACACCATGGCCGAGGGCCTGTTCATAGTGGACACCAAGGGCAAAGTGGTGTTTGTAAACCCTGCGGCCGAGCGTATCACCGGCTACCGCCAACAGGAGGTGCTGGGCCGCTCCTGCACCGTGTTCGAATCCGAAACCTGCCTGGCCTGCCAGGACCAAGAGGGCCAGATGGCCTGCGGCCTGTTCGAAAAGGGCCGGGTTGTGGATCGCCGCTGCACCATCACCAGGAAGGACGGCTCCCGGGTGCACCTGCTCAAAAACGCCCGGGTGCTGCACGACGAACTGGGCCAGGTCATCGGCGGGGTGGAAACCTTGAGCGACATCACCCCCCTGGTGGAGCGGGAGCGCCAGATCAGCGGGCTCAGGCGTCACCTCACCCGCTCCTATGGCTACGAAGGGCTTATCGGCCAGTCCCCGGTCATGCGTCAAGTCTACCAACTTCTGGAGGCGGCCGCCGCTTCCAGCGCCCCGGTGGTGATTTTGGGGGCCAGCGGCACCGGAAAAGAGTTGGCCGCCGCGGCTATTCACCGCCGCTCTCCCAGGGCCCAAAAGCCCTTTATCAAGGTCAATTGCGCGGCCTTGAACCCGTCTCTTTTGGAAAGTGAGCTTTTCGGCCACGAAAAGGGGGCCTTCACCGGGGCGGAAAAAAGCCGCACCGGCCGCTTCGAGGCGGCCAGCGGGGGCAGCCTGTTCCTGGACGAGATCGGCGACCTGCCCGCCGAGGTGCAGGTGAAGCTGCTTCGGGTCCTGCAAGAGGGGGAGGTGGAGCGGGTGGGCTCCAACCAGCCCATCAAGGTGGACGTGCGCATAATCACCGCCACCAACCGCGACTTGAACCAACTCATGGAACAGGGGCGGTTTCGCCAAGACCTGTTTTACCGCATCAACGTGATACCCATATCCCTGCCGCCCCTGGCCGAGCGCAAGGAGGACATCCCCCTGCTCACCCGCAACTTTGTGGAGAGCACCGCTTTGGGCAGCGACCGGGGCATCACCGGCATCAGCCCGGCGGCCCTGGATCGCCTGTTGGCCCATTCCTGGCCGGGCAACGTGCGCGAGTTGATCAACGCCATCGAGTACGCCTTTGTCACCTGCCCCGGCGGGGAGATCTTGCCCCAACACCTGCCGCCGGGCATCGTGGGGGAGAACTACGCATGCCTGCCCCAGTCCGGGGCCGCGGGCGGCGGCCAAGCCGGGGATGAAGCAATGCGCCGGGAGATCGTCGAGGCCCTGGAAGCCACCGGCGGCCACAAGGCCCAGGCCGCCGCCCGCCTGGGGATAAGCCGGGTAACTTTCTGGAAACGCATGAAAAAGTTGGGTTTGACCTCAGAAGGTTAACATGGTGTTAACATAATGTTAACGTAAATTAACGCATGCTCGCCTTGGACTATTCGCCTAACAGGCTGGATTTAAAACGATTTTAAATATAAGCGCTCGGTAGCTGTTTTCGGCACGGCCTTTGCTCTATTTCAAGGCAAGCTTTGAGCGGACACCGCGCCCCTGACCTAAAGCAAAGGATTGAACATGGCTCAAGCCATTAGCCGAAGAAATTTCCTAAGAGGAGGCCTGGCCACGGCAGCCGGAGTGGCGGCCAGCGGGGTGGTGCTGCCCCAGGCAGTGCGGGCTGCCGGCGGACAAGAGCTGTGCACCGTGCTGGATCTGTCCAAGTGCATCGGCTGCGAGGCCTGCGTGGACGCCTGCCGGGAAACCTGGCAGGCCACGGTGCCCGACCCGGTGAACCCCATGCCCAAGCCCTTCCCCAGCCGGGTGCCCACACAGGACTGGAGCAAGCGCAAGGACGTCTCCGACCGCCTGACCCCCTACAACTTTTTGTATGTGGAGCACCTGGACTTTGAGCACAAGGGCCAGGCCCTGGAGTTGCACGTGCCCCGGCGCTGCATGCACTGCGTCAACCCGCCCTGCGCCAACCTTTGCCCCTTTGGGGCCGGCCGGGTGGAAAAAAACGGCATCGTGAACATCGACCCGGACGTGTGCCTGGGCGGGGCCAAGTGCAAGCAGGTATGCCCCTGGCACATCCCCCAACGACAGAGCGGAGTGGGGGTCTATCTGGACATCATGCCCAGCTACGCGGGCAACGGGGTGATGTTCAAGTGCCACCGTTGCCTGCCCCTGGTCAAGCAGGGCAAGCAGCCCCAGTGCGTGGAGGTCTGCCCCGAGCATGTGCAGACCATCGGCCTCAGGCCCCAGATGCTGGCCCAAGCCGAGGCTTTGGCCCGCCAAAAGGCCCAGGCCGATGGGGCCGCGCCTGACCGCTGGCGGGATTATGTTTACGGCATCGAGGAAAACGGTGGCACCAACACGGTGTACGTCTCGCCGGTGCCCTTTGCCGTGGTGAGCGCGGCGGTCAACCAGGCCCACGCCCAGGCCGCCCCAGGCCAGGGCAAGGGCCGGGCCGGTGCGGGCAAGCAGGGCGGCAAGCGCCGCAAGGCCGGATTTGCCGGGCGACCGCCCATGGGCCCGGTGAACAACACCATGGAAAGCGCCGAGAACCTCACCGCCGCCCTGGTGCTGGCTCCCCTGGCCGGCCTGGCCGCCGGCTTCACTAGGCTCTTCGGCAAAAAGCAGCCGCCCAGCGATCAACCGCCACAAGAGCAGCCACCCAGTGAGCAGGGAGGTCAGTCATGAGCGTGATGAGCTATTCCCCCGGCGGGCGCGCGGCCCGCTGGCTCTACGGCATCGCCACGGGCTTCGCCCTGTTCAGCGGCTTCGGCCAGATGCCCATCTTCAAGCGTTACTACCTGGCCGACCTCCCCGGCATGGCCTGGACGGCTAATTTTTTCATCACCAGCGACATCCACTACCTGGCCGCGGCCCTGCTCTTGGGCCTGCTGGCCTGGCGCCTGGCCCTGGATGCGCGCACCACTGGCGCGGCCTGGTCCTGGGGCCCGCGTTCCTGGTGGGGCTGGACCCTGCTGGGGCTGCTGGTGATCTCCGGCGCGGCCAAGGTGCTGCGCAACCTGGGCATCTATTTGCCGCCGCCGCTCATCATGGTGCTGGACTTCACCCACCTGGGCAGCGCCATGGCCTTCATGTTCACCGGCCTGGTGGTGCTGGTGAAGCCGAAACCCAAACCGAACCTCCGTGGGCTTGCCGGCTGAGAAACAAGCCCCACCTCCCAGCAGCCGCCCCGCTCATTCTGCCAGAGCGGGGCGGCTTTTTTGTGTGGCGCTCTCGTTTTTGTCAGCGGTTTTGTCACTGGCCTGAGGCCGTCTTGACACCTTCGCCTTGGCCCCATAACCTGGAGTTGTGCCGAAATAAAACAATGCGGGCAAAGGAGCCTAGCCATGCCGAGCACGGTGTACTTCATCGACCTTAGGGCCACTATCAAGCGATCCCTGGTGCGCAAGCTGGACGAGTTGATCGAGGCGGCGGGCCTGGCCGCCACCGTCAAGCCCGGCGGGCTCACCGCCATCAAGCTGCACTTCGGGGAAAAGGGCAACACCGCCTTTATCCGCCCGGTGTTCGTGCGGCGCTTCGTGGAGGCGGTGAAGGCCGCCGGCGGCAGGCCCTTCCTCACCGACGCCAACACCTTGTACGTGGGCACCCGCTCCGACGCCCCGGGGCATCTGGTCACCGCCACGGAAAACGGCTTCGCCTACAGCGTGGTGGGCGCGCCCTTGGTCATCGCCGACGGCCTGAGGGGCCACAGCACGGTGGCGGTGCCGGTGGACCTGCCCGAGTGCCAGGAGGCCTGGATCGGGGCCGAGGTGGTGGAGGCGGACAGCCTGGTCAGCTTGAGCCATTTCAAGGGCCACGAACTGGCCGGCTTCGGCGGGGCCATCAAGAACCTGGGCATGGGCGCGGCCAGCCGGCGGGGCAAGCTGTTCATGCACAGCAACATAACCCCCTCCATCGACCCCAAGCGCTGCATCTCCTGCGGCCGCTGCATCGAGCGCTGCCCGGTGGCGGCCATCAAGTTCGTGCGCCGGGGCCCGGACGAGCCGGCCCCCAAGGGCACCAAGAACCACGAAGTGAAGGCCCACAAGAACCCCGACAAGTGCATCGGCTGCGGCGACTGCATCCTGGCCTGCCCCCGGGAGGCCATCCAGATCGGCTGGGACGCCCAGATTCCCGACTTTTTGCGGCGCATGGTGGCCTATACCAAGGGGGTAATGGCCGGCAAGGAGAAACACGCGGTGCATTTCTCCTTCCTCACCCAGATCAGCCCGGCCTGTGATTGCTACCCCTTCAACGACGCGCCCATGGTGGCCGACATCGGCATTTTGGCTTCCACCGACCTGGTGGCCATCGATCAGGCGGCGGCGGACCTGGTGAACCAGGCCCCGGGCCTGCCGGGCACCGAGCTCAAGCACGCCCACGCCCCGGGGGAAGACAAATTCCTGGACATCTACCCCAAGATCGACTGGCAAATCCAACTGGCTTACGCCCAAGAGATAGGCCTGGGGCGCCGCGACTACGAGCTGGTCAAGATATAGGCCCATGGCCGGGCCTTTGACCATGGAGGAACCGGCCGCCCCGGAACTGCTGCGTCTGGCGGATGTCTCCTGGCAGGCTCCCGATGGCCGCCTGGTGCTGGATGGGGTGTCCCTGGCCCTGGCCCCGGGGGAATTGGCCTGGCTGCGGGGGCCTTCGGGCGGGGGCAAGTCTTCCCTGCTGCGCCTGATAAACCGTCTGGCCGAGCCCAGCGGGGGGAGCATAACCTTTTTGGGCAAGCCCCTGGCCGGCTGGGAGCCGTCCCAGTTGCGGCGGCGGGTGGGGCTGTTGCCCCAGAGCCCGGTGATGCTCCCGGGCACGGTGGAGCACAACCTTTGCCTGGCCTTCGGGTTCAAGGCGGCCCGGGGCCAAGCGCAGCCTGAAAAGCAAAGCTTGCGCGCGGCCCTGGATGAACTGGGCCTGGGCGGGGTGGCGCTCGGAGCCCCGGCCCTGGGGCTCTCCCTGGGCCAGCGCCAGCGTTTGGCCCTGGCCCGGCTGCTGCTGCTAAAGCCCCAGGTGTTGCTCTTGGACGAGCCGGTTAGCGCCCTGGACCCGGAGTCCCGAGAGCTGGTGGAGCAAACCGCGGCGGCCCAAGCCGGAGCGGGCACGGCGGTGCTCTTGGTGAGCCACCAACCCCCGCCCGGGGCCGCGGCCATGCGCCGTTTGGTATTGGATCGGGGGCGGCTGCGCGAGGAGGGGCCATGAGCGGAGCGGTTCCAATCGGCTACGGCCAGTTGGCCCTGGCCCTGGGCTTCGTGGTCTTGGCCGGGGGGGCCTCCCTGTGGCTCAAGCTGGGCTTGGGCCGCGACCTGCTGGTGGGCACCCTGCGCACCGTGGCCCAGCTGGCCCTCATGGGCTACGTGCTGGTCTACATCTTCGCCCTCAACAGGCCCTGGCTGGTGCTGGGGGTGTTCGCGGGCATGATCTTCTTCGCGGCCCGCATCGTGGCCGGGCGGGTGAAGGGCAAGGGAGTGCCGGTGTTCTGGCCGGTGTTCTTGTCCATGATGCTTTCCTATATGGTGGTGAGCTTTTTGGTGGTCGGGGTGGTGGTGCAGGCCGATCCCTGGTGGGGCCCCCGCTACTTCCTGCCCCTGGGGGGAATGGTGGTGGGCAACTCCATGAACGCCATGGCCCTGTCCCTGGAGCGCCTCTTCGGCGAGGTGAAAAACCGCCGCGATCAGGTGGAGCAGCTCCTGTCCCTGGGGGCCGAGCCCGGCGAGGCCACGGCGGGCATCTTGGCCGACGCGGTGCGGGCGGGCATGATCCCCTCCATCAATTCCATGATGGGGGTGGGTCTGGTGTTCATTCCCGGCATGATGACCGGCCAGATATTGGCCGGGGCCGATCCCCTGCTGGCCATCAAATATCAGATCGTGGTGATGCTAATGCTGGTGGGTTCCACCGCCCTGGGCAGCGTGGTGGCGGTCAGTCTGGCCCGGCGGCGTCTTTTCACCCCGGGCCAGCAGTTGCGCCCAGGGCCCCTTGTCAGCCCGTAAGGTTCACCATAGTGAACGGATGGGCGGGGCAAGAGTTTGCTTGACCCCGGGCCCAAGGGGTGCTATTTTTCGGGCAAGCAAGAGATAACCGTGTTAATCGGCGTTAAATAGACAAAATTGGCCCAATACTCCGGGCAAGGAGGTCGCGAATGGCCAAACAGAACATAGAGCTTATAGTGAACGGCGACCGCTATCAACTGACGGTGGAACCCTCGCGCATGCTGGTGGATGTGTTGCGGGAGGACCTGGGCCTGACCGGCACCAAGATCGGCTGCGCCCAGGGCGACTGCGGGGCCTGCACCGTGCTCATGGACGGCGTGAGCGTCAGCTCCTGCCTCACCCTGGCCGTTGAGGCCCACCAGCGCGATATCACCACCATCGAGGGCCTGGCCGCCTCGCCCCAGGATCTGCATCCCCTGCAAGAGGCCTTTGTGCAGCATGGGGCGGTGCAGTGCGGCTATTGCTCCCCGGGCATGATCCTTTCGGCCAAGCACCTGCTGGATCACAACCCCAAGCCCAGCGAAGAGGAGATACGCCAGGGACTCAGCGGCAACCTGTGCCGCTGCACCGGCTACAACAAGATAGTGGAGGCCATCGGCGATGCCGCCGAAAAAATGGCCGCCTCCGGAAAGGAGGGCTAGTCATGGCGCTGCCCAACTTCCAGGTGCACCAGCCCAAGACCGTGGAAGAGGTCTTGGACCTGCTGGGACGCCACCGCTCCAGCGTCAAGCTGCTTTGCGGCGGCACCGATCTGCTCATCAAGATGCGCTCCGGGGCCCAGGCCCCGGAGCATTTGGTCAGCCTTAACCGGGTGGCCGGGCTCAAGACCATTTCCTACGCCGCCGGCGACGGCCTGGTCATCGGCGGGGCGGCCCGCATTAGCCAGGTGGGTAAAAACCCCGACGTGCAACGCCTCTATCCAGGCCTGGCCCACGCCTGCTCGGTGATGGCCACCGTGCAGATCCGCAACATGGGCACCGTGGCCGGCAACCTGGTAAACGCCGCGCCCTCGGCCGACACCGCCGCGCCCCTGTTGGCCTACGGCGCCTCCCTGGTGGCCGTGGAGCGGGGAGGCCGGCGCCAGATAAAGCTCACCGACTTTTTCACCGGCCCGGGGCTAACCGTGCTGGAGCCCGGCGAGATGGTGGAAGCCATCCGGGTGCCCGACCCGCCGCCCCGCACCGGCTCCTGCTATCTGCGCCTCAGCGCCCGCAGCAAGGTGGATATCGCCGCCGTGGGCGTGGCCGGGTTCATCAACCTGGACCTGTCCGGCAAGGTGATACGTTGCCGCCTGGCCCTGGGCTCGGTGGCCCCCACTCCGGTGCGCTGCCCCGAGGCGGAGGCCATGCTGGAAGGCCAGGACCCCGGGCCGGAGCTTATCGCCCGGGCCGCCGCCGCCTGCGTGCGCACCAGCCGCCCCATCGACGACCTTCGGGCCACCGCCTCCTATCGCCGGGCCATGGTGCAAGAGCTGGCCCAGCGGGTGCTGACCCAAAGCCTGGCCATGGCCAGGGGAGGTGGTTCGTGAAAACGCCCTCCATCATCGGCCAAAGCATCCCCCGCCTGGACGGTCCGGCCAAGGTGACCGGAAGGGCCCTGTACACCAACGACCTGAGCCTGCCGGGTATGCTCTACGGCAAGCTGCTCAGAAGCCCCCTGGCCCACGCCAAGATCACGCGCATCGATGTTAGCCGGGCCAAGGCCCTGCCCGGGGTCAAGGACGTAATCACCGGGGCGGACATCCCCCAGGTGAAATACGGCAACTGGCGCCTGGTGCCCCAGAGCCAGGACGAGATGGCCCTGGCCGTGGACAAGGTGCGCTTCGTGGGCGACGAGGTGGCTGCGGTTTGCGCCATCGACGCGGACACCGCCCAGCGGGCCCTGGAGCTCATCGAGGTGGAGTACGAGGAGCTGCCGGTGATCCTGAGCGTGGAGGAGGCCACCGCCGAGGGCGCGGCCCTGGTCCACGACGAGTCCGAGGGCAACGTGAGCCTGGTGCGCAAGATCGACTACGGTGATTTGGAGGCCATGTTCGCCAAGGCCGATTACATCCGCGAGGACACCTTCAAGGTTCACCCGGTGCAGCACGCATATATGGAGCCCTGCTCCTGCCTGGCCGCCAGCGAGGAGGGCGACCGGGTCAGCCTGTGGACCTCCACTCAGACCCCCTACATCGTGCAGTGCCTCTTGGCCTCCACCCTGGGCCTGCCCGAGAACAACGTGCGGGTGATGAAGGTGCAGGTGGGCGGCGGCTTCGGCGGCAAGATGGAGCTCAGGCCCTGGGAGTTCTGCGCCTCGTTCATGTCGCTGCGCACCGGGCGTCCGGTGAAGTTCACCCTGACCCGGGCCGACGAGTTGGCCTTCGGCCGCCGCCGCCACGCCATGAGCATCTACTCCAAGGTGGGCTTCAGCAAGGACGGCAAGCTTCTGGCCAAGGATTTCCAGGTGATGCTGGACGGCGGGGCCTACAACGCCATGGGCCCCACGGCCACCTTCCTGTGCGGCACCTTCGGCAACATGCTCTACAACTACCCGGCCTACCGCTACTTCGGCCGGCACGTCTACACCAACAAGCCCCCGGCCAGCGCCATGCGCGGCTTCGGCGCGCCCCAGGCCGCCTTTGCCGCCGAGACCCAGATGAACATGGTCGCCGAGGAGCTGGGCATAGACCCCATCGACCTGCGCCTGATGAACGCCATGCAGACCGGCGACGTGATCCCCGACGTGGCCACCATAAGCTCCTGCGGCTTCAAGGAGTCCCTGGAAAAGGTGCGCCAGATAAGCGGGTGGGACGAAAAGCGGGGGAACCCCAAGCCGGGCAAGGGCCTGGGCATCGGCTGCTTCAGCTTCATCAGCGGCGGGGTGTTCAACTGGTTCAACACCAAATACAATTTCAGCGCCGCCGAGGTTAAGGTATTCGAGGACGGCACCGCCCAACTGGCCACCATGGCCTGCGACATCGGCCAGGGGCCGGACACGGTGCTGCGCCAGATATTGGCCGCCGAGCTGGGCATCCCCATCGACAAGATCCGCCTCATCTCCATGGACACCGCCACCACCCCCAAGGCCGATCTGGGCACCTGGGGCAGCCGGGTCACCCTGATGAACGGCAACGCCATCATCGAGGCGGCCGGCAAGATAAAGGACATGCTGCGGCCGGTGCTGTTCAGCGAGCTGGACCTGAACCAGATCCACGACGTGGCCTTTGAGGACGAGCGGGTGTTTGTGCGGGCCAACCCCAAGAAGGGCATGGGCTTCGCCGAGTGCGTGTACAAGGCCCTTCGGGGCCGCGAGGGCGAGCCGCTGACCGCCCGGGGCTATTACACCCCGCGCAACAAGGGCCTGGTGAGCCCGGCCTTCAGCTTCGGGGCCCAGGTGGCCGAGGTGGAGGTGGACACCGGCACCGGTCTTATCAGGGTGGAGAAGATGTACACCGCCCACGACTGCGGAGTGCCCATCAACAAGATGTCTGTGGAGGGCCAGTTGGAAGGGGCCATCCAGATGGGCCTGGGCTACGCGCTCATGGAAAACCTCATCATGGACGACAAGGGCCGCACCCTGAACACCACCTTCCTTGACTACAAGATGCCCACCGCCGAGGACATGCCCCCCGGCGAGTCGGCCGATGTGATCACCTACGAGCCCGAAGGCCCTTACGGGGCCAAGGAGGCGGGCGAGGGCCTGGCCATCCCCACCGCCCCGGCCATCACCCACGCGGTGCACCAGGCCACCGGCTACCGCTGCATGGAAACCCCCATCACCCCGGAGAAGGTGCTGCGGGCCTTGGGCAAGATTAAGTAGGCCGCGCCGCCAGCGGCGGATATGCTGCGTTGCGGGCCGCGCTCGCTTCCTCGGCGTATTGGCATATACGCCTGCGGAACTCGCTTACCCGCGCCTTGCCTAGCACACCGCTGGACGGCACGGCTTAGAAGCGATTCATACTAGATTTAGAGAGGGCCTCCCGTAAGGGAGGCCCTCTTTTGCGCCTTATCCCTGGGCCGTGAGTGTGCTAAAAGTTGAAGGGGAAGTTTCGCGTGGGGGGATACATGCGCAAAAACCTGGACATATTTTTCGGCCTTGCCGCCTGGCTGGTGGGCATATCGACCGCCATCGCATCGTTCTTTCCCCTTGGGAGGATTTGGTTCCATTGGGAGCTGTGGATGGGGCCGTGTTTATGGGTCTTGTGCGTGGTTGCGATGTATTCGGTCAGCAAGCGAAGGCTGAAAACCCTGTGGTGGGTTTGGCCCTCTTTCCCTCTGGCATTTTTGTGGCTTGTTACGTTGTTCGTCATTGCTGTGCAACTCTCTTAGCCTGCCGCCGACCGGGGTGATCATGCGCAAGAACCTGGACATCTTTTTCGGCCTAGCAGCCTGGGCTATAGGCATATTGGCGGTGATGGCAGCGTTCTGGCCTTTCTGGAAATTCGGTTTCACTTGGATGGAGTGGGTGGCTCCAAGTTTATGGACTTTATGCGTGATTCTTATGTTTGTGATTAGCAAGAGAAGGCCGATAAAACTTTGGTGGGTTTGGCCTTCTTTCCCGCTGGCTTTCGTCTTGTGGGTGTCGTTGATTGTTTTGGTGCTCGGTGGCTATTAGGTTTAGTGGTGATCGGGAGAACTAGTGCGTAAAAACCTGGACATATTTTTCGGCCTGGCCGCCTGGGCTATAGGCATATTTACCGTGGCGGATGGGTTCTCATTATTTGGGGCTTTTTGGGTTGAATGGCCCTATTGGCCAGCCCCCCTTTTGTGGATCATCTGCGTGGTTTTGATGTTTGTCTTTCGTACCAGAAGACCGCTGAAGCTTTGGTGGGTCTGGCCATCTTTTCCGCTGGCTTTCATCATGTGGGTGCTGTTCGTCCCTTTGGCATTTAAGGGAATTTAGGCAAAATTGGCTGGGGGGCCCATGCGCAAAAACCTGGACATCTGTTTCGGCTTGGCCGCCTGGGCAGTGGGCTTGTTTACCTTTGTCACAGGGTTCACTGGTCTGCATGGCCATTGGGTTAGTTGGGCTGTCTGGCCCGCTCCCCTTGCGTGGAGCATCTGCGTGATCCTCATGTACGTTTTCAGCACCAGAAGACCCCTGAAACTTTGCTGGGTTTGGCTCTCCTTCCCGCTGGCCTTCGTGATGTGGGTTCTGTTCCTGCCTTTGGCCTTGAAGGGACTTTAGCGCCAAGCGACCGGGCCGCGAGAGGTGATCCAAAACCTCGACCCAAACAACTAACGCTGGGCAACCAGGAGGACAATCATGGAACCGGCGGCCAGGAGCATAGCGGCTTACTTCGATTTGATGATGCAGGAAGGGCTGGCGCAACAGACTTTTCGTTTTCGGGAGCGCTGGGAGCCCCGCGTCACCGGCCTGCTTTGCAATGCGGCCGATGCGGCCTCGCACAAGCTGCGGCCCTTGTTGGCTGAGTATGGCTTGTCCAGGGACAACGCCGCCTATTGGGAGGCGGTGAAGGCGGGCATAACCGAAATAGTTACGTCTGTGGTCGAAGCGCAGGTACAAAGTGCCCAGGCAATGCTGCTCAAAATGGTGAGCTACGAAACCAACCAGCTTTTGGAAACCCTGACCCTGGGCGGTCTGGCCGGACAGGCGGGCTCCCTGGATTTGCGGGCTTGGGATGACCAGGAGTTGGCTCGTCAACTGGCCGGAGGAAACGACCTGGGCCAAGCCGCTACCAAGAGCGCCCTGGAGTTTATCCAGCGAGTCGAGGCTGCTTTTCGCATTGCCGAGGGAGACGACAGCGCGGCGTCTCTTAAGGCTCTGGAGCAGGCCGTGCAGTGGTGGCGCGGGCGCTTGGG
>JAHJPG010000140.1 GCA_018819925.1 Pseudomonadota bacterium | reverse complement strand
CGGGGCCGTTGGCGCCGCCGTGGGCCACGATCTCGCCGCCCACGTAGGCGGCCACGGCTTCCTGGTCGATGCGGATGTCATCGCGCCAGGTGCCGATAATGGCGCAGTCGGAGCGGGCCAGGGAGGCCACGCAGCAGTTGGGGCAACCGTCGATCTTGAACTTGAACTTGTAAGGCCAAGCCGGGCGGTGCATCTCGTCCTGGTACTCCTGGGTCAAGGAGTAGCAGATGTCCTGGGTGTCGATGCAAGCGAACTCGCAGCGGGCCTTGCCCACGCAGCAAGCCGGGGTGCGCAGGGCCGAACCCGAGCCGCCCAGGTCCCAACCCTTGAGGGTCAGCTCGGCGAAGATGGGCTCCAGCTCCTCGGTGAAGGCGCCCAGAAGCACCATGTCGCCGGTGGAGCCATGCATGTTGAGCATGCCCGAGCCGCGACGGTTCCAAATTTCCATGACCTCGCGCAGGCGCTCGGTCTTGTAGAACTTGGACGCAGGCTGGTTCACGCGCAGGGTGTGGAAGTGCTCCACGCCGGGGAAAAGGTCGGGCACGTCGGAGTAACGGCCGATGACGCCGCCGCCGTAGCCCAAAACGCCCACGATACCGCCGTGCTTCCAGTGGCCCTCCTTGTCTTTGTAGGAGAGCTCGAGTTGACCCAAGAGGTCGGCACAGGCTTCATTACCGGCTTCCGCCGCTTTCTTAATATCGGTAACGAAGCTTGGCCAAGGACCCTTAGTCAACTCGTCGAGCATCGGAGTGTCATGCATTTTAGCCATGAGAAAAAACCTCCGTGATTCTTTGCTGAGAGTTTTTACTTGCCTTGGTTCGATGTCCGGTATCGGCCAGGGCCCTCAGGGCCCCAGCCCCATATATACTACCCGCCGCCTAGGGGCCTAAGAGGCCACCACCCGGGACGCGGGGGATTGCCGCCGAGTCAGGCTTGGCTAACTTTGTGTTTTCAAGAGGGAACTGTAAGTCCCTATATTCACAATGGCGCGATTATAGGAAGGCCTACCGGTCATGTCAACCAAAAAACACCTCTGTTGCCCATAGGGCAGGGGCCGGTTATTATTCCAACTCATCTGTTTATACCAGGAGCGCCGGATACATGCTTAACCCGGACCACCCTGACATAACCGCCCGCCACCATCAACTGCGCCGGGCCATAGCCGCCCAGGGGGTGGAAGGCTGGCTCTCGGACAAAGCCGACCACCCCAGTGTTGATTCCCTCGTCTACCTATGCAAGTTTGCCTTTTTCACCGGCATCCTTACCAAATCCCAGATCGGCGGCATCTTGGAAGCCGACCGCGCCGAGCTAAAAAGCCTGGTAAAAAGCTGGTACGACGACCACCGGGCCAAGGGCTGCGGCACCTGTTAGCCTACTTGAACTTGCCCAAAGCCTCGGCCAGGGCCTTGGCGCTGGCGGGCAGTTCCACCTTGCCGTCGAAGATCTCGGCCACGGTCACCGGCCGGCCGTAGTAGGCCGCGCTGGAGGCCTTGTCGAACTCTATGCCCGCCCCGCTCACCGAGGCCCCCAAGAAGGCCCCCGCGCTGCGCGAATAGGAGTATAGGTCCGCTTGCAGGCTGCCCCCGGCGATGGCCGCCTGGGCGTCGCGTCCGATGGGCCCCACCACCGCCGAGGCGTCCACCCCGAACTTGGCTTGGTTGCGCAACACCGCCTGGAGCCCCACATCGGTCATGATGACCATGAAAAGGTCCGACGACTGGGCCCCGATCTGCAGGCCGATGGAGGCCCCTCCCATGATGAAAAAGGCCGGGCCGGACCAGGAGCCGTCGGGCCGGCGGCTCATGATGACCCCGGTGCCGTAGTTGCCGCCCACGATGAAGCCGGCCTTTATCATCCCCGGGAACAGGGCCACCCCCTTGCAGCGGGCCAGCAGCCAACGGGGAGTGCTGTTGTCGGGGGAGTAGGTGAACTGCAACAGGCTGATACGGGCCTCTTCCACTTTTATCTGGGCCTCGGCCTGGTTCATGGCCCCGGCCGGGGCGGCCAAGGCGGCGATCAACAGGGCCGCCACAAGGCAAGCGAACAATTTAGCAAACAATTTCATGGCCATCTCCCACGCACCGAAGTCCGGCGGTGTAAAAAATCAAACCGGTTCGCCGGTCAGACGCCGGCGCTCCCGGGCCACCTCTTGGGCCTGTTTGGGCTGCCCCAGGCGTTTGAAAACCTCCTCGGCGCCCCGGAAGGCCAGCGTGGCCTCCGAGGCCCGTCCCTCCTGGGCCAAGAGGGTCCCTACCCCCACCAGGGCCAGGGCCTCCCGCTGGGGCTCGTTGGTCTTTTGGCTCAGAGCCCCCAGACGCCGATAGGCGGCCAGGGCCTCGGCGTTGCGGTTCTGCTGGCGGTACAAGGAAGCCAAGTATTGGTTGAGCAACATCTGGCTAAGTTCGTCGCCGGCCTCCAAGGCCAGGGCCAAAGCCCCCTCCAGGGACTGGGAGGCCCCGGCCAGATCACCGCACTCCTGTTGCAGGCGGGCCCGCCGCTCCAGGGCCGCCGCCCTGCCGGGGGCGTCCCCGGCCTGCTCAAAGCACGCCAGGGCTTGGTTCAGGCCCTCCAGGGCCGTGGGAAGTTCGCCGGCCTCTTGGGCCAACTCGGCCCGGCGCAGCAGCACCTGCCCCTGCCCGGAGAGGTTGCCCAGCTTGCGGCACGATTCCATGGCCTCGTCCAGGGCCTGCCGGGCGGGCTCGGGCCGGCCCTTTTGCATCTGGGCCAGGGCCACCATGAACAGGGCGTTGGCCACCGCTTCCTCGGAGCCCTCCGCCCGCATCTGTTGCAGATTGTCCAGGGCCTGGCCCAAATCGATCTTCACCAAAAAAATCCTCCCGGATGCGTGGGCAAGCACAATGGTAAACCGGGCCGCCGGGCTTGTCCAGGCGGATAGCATCCCCACAAATTGGCCGTCCCAACTTTAGATTTATAATCTCAGACGATTATGATATTTTTTTAATCAAATGCGGGCTGACTGAACGCCGCCACAAGTGTCACAAGCGGCAATCCTCCAATTTGGGCATTGGCGAAACGCAACACCTAGATGGCATCATACCAATCCGCTAGCCGCGCCGGCTCGGCCTTTTCAATGCGCACCCCGGACTCCCTGGTCCGCCATGACAACCGTGGCGGCGATGCGGCTCTTGGCCGTTGCCCCGCAGACCTGCCTTGGCTATCGGCGCCGCCCGACCGCGCCCGGTTGTCCAACCTGGAGGGGATGATACAGGTTTAATTTTTTTGGTTGACCGCCTTCAAGCCGCGGGACGGCGTTAGGATGGTCAGGGGGGAACCAACCATGAACAACGCTCCTTGCCGCATTCTTTTGGTGGAGGACAATCCCGGCGACGCCCGCCTGGTGGAGGAATACCTCCGCGAAACTCCCGACTTGGCCTGCGAACTTGTGCGGGCCGGCACCCTGGCCCTGGGTTTTGAGCTTTCGCGGCGGCATTGTTTTGACTTGATCATGGCCGACCTGGATCTGCCCGACAGCCAGGGGCTGGAGACCCTTCACCGCCTCCACGAGGCATTCCCGGATACGCCCATCATCATTCTCTCGGGCCTGGGCGGCCGCGAGATGGCCCTGGCCAGCCTGCGCGAGGGAGCCCAGGACCATATCGGTAAAAACGAGATGGACCCGGCCTCCTTGGGGCGGTCGGTGCGCTACGTCCTGGAGCGTTGGCGCTCCCAGCAGGCGCTCAAGGCCAGCGAAGAAAAATTTTCCACGGTCTTCCGGCACATCCCGGTGTGGGTGGTGATCAGTTCTCTGGAGGAGGGCACCTATCTGGAGGTCAACGACGCCTTTTTAAACACGGTGGGCTACGCCCGCCAGGAGGTCTTGGGCCATACCAGCGTGGAGTTGGGCATCTGGGCCTCGGCGGCCGACCGCCAAAGGGTGGTGGACCAGATAAAGGAAAAGGGGGTGGTGAGCAACCTGGAATTAATGCGCCGCACCAGGGACGGCCGGGAGATACCCACCCTGTACTCCGGCGAGACAATGGAGATCGAGGGCCGGCAATGCCTGGTGTCGGTGAGTCAGGACATCAGCGCCATCAAAGAGGCCGAGGCCGAGCGCCTGAAGATCGAGCAGCAGCTGCTCCAGGTGCAAAAGCTGGAAAGCCTGGGGGTGATGGCCGGTGGCATCGCCCACGATTTCAACAACATGCTCATGGGCATCCTGGGTAACGCCGAGTTGGCCCGCATGGACCTGTCCCCCGATTCTCCGATGGGGGTTTATTTGGAGCGCATCGAAACCGCTGCCAAGCGTCTGGCCGACCTTACCAACCAACTCCTGGCCTATTCCGGGCGGGGCCGCTTCGTGGTCAAGGCGATTAATCTGTCGAGATTGGTAACCGAACTCAGCAGTCTTTTGAGCACGGTCATATCCAAGCAGGCGGCGGTTCGCCTGGACTTGAAGGAAAACCTGCCCTCGGTGCAGGTGGATGTCACCCAGATGCGCCAGGTGATAATGAACCTGATCACCAACGCCTCCGACGCTTTGGAGGACACCAATGGCACCATAAGCGTCTGCACCGGAGTGACCCAGGTGGACCGCGACTACCTGGCCTCCACCCACCTGGACGAGGAGCTGCCAACCGGCGCCTACGTGCACCTGGAGGTGTCCGACACCGGGGTGGGCATGGACCGGGCCACCCGCGCGCGCATTTTCGACCCCTTCTTCACCACCAAGTTCGCCGGGCGCGGCCTGGGCCTGGCCGCCGTGCTGGGCATAATCCGGGGCCACCAGGGGGCCATAAAGGTCTACAGCGAGCCAGGCAAGGGCACGGCCGTGAAGGTGCTTTTACCCGCCAGCCAAAATCCGGCCCTGGACGAGGAGCGGGCACTCCCCAAGGAAAACCTCCCGGGAGGCCCGATCTGCGCGCTCCTGGTGGATGATGACGAAATGGTGCGCGGCGTCACCCGCGCGGCCCTGGAAAGGATGGGCTGCCGGGTGCTGACCGCCAAGGACGGGGTGGACGGCTTGGATCTGTTCCGGCGGCACCTGAAGGAGGTGGACCTGGTGATCCTGGACATGACCATGCCCCGCATGTCCGGCGAGGAAACCTTCCAGCAGATGCGCCGCCTCAAGCCGGAGGTCAAGGTATTGCTCACCAGCGGCTACAACGAGCAGGATGCCACCAACCGCTTCACCGGCAAGGGGCTGGCCGGATTCATACAAAAGCCTTTCGCCCCCTCGGACCTGCGCTGTAAAATACAACTAATATTGCAGGATAAGCCTTAGCCCTCTCCCCGCCGGCCAGGGAGCGGATTTTGGGGCCGCGATAAATGTGAAAAAGTTCACTGGCAATTCCTCCGGTAATTGGCGATAGTAAGGATGCACCTAAATTTTGGGAGGCCATTTTGTTCAGGGTGCTATTAGCCGAGGCCGAGCCTGCCCATAGCCAAGCCCTGGAACGCCTGCTCATGGAACAGGGTCTTAGGGTCAGCCAAGCCTGCGACCTTCCTGGGGCCCTGGCCGAGGTCCGGGCCAATCCCCCGGACCTGGCCATCGTGGCCGCTGCCTTGCCCCCGGCCGGGGGGCTGGAGTTGTTGCGGCAACTCAAGCAAAACGACCCCCGCCTGCCGGTGATCGTCACCGCCGCCAGCGGAGCCACCGCCGAAACCATCGAGGCCACCAAGCTGGGGGCCTTTGACTACGTAACCCGGCCCTTCATCCCCCAAGATTTCGCCACCCTGGTGCATCAGGCCCTGGACGCGGGGCGCTTCATGCGCTCGCCGGTGCAGATGAACCAGGGCCAGGAGATCACCTCCGGCGACGCCCTGTTGGGCCGCTCCCGGCCCATGCAGGAGCTGTACAAGGCCATCGGCCGGGCGGCGGCCACCGACGCCACGGTGCTCATCCAGGGCGAGAGCGGCACCGGCAAGGAGCTGGTGGCCCGGGCTCTGTTCCAGCATTCCACCAGGGCCGACAAGCCCTTCGTGGTGGTCAACTGCGTGGCCATCCCCGAGACCTTGCTGGAGAGCGAACTGTTCGGCTATGAAAAGGGGGCCTTCACCGGAGCCGCCTCCCGGCGCATCGGCAAGATAGAGCAGGCCGACAGGGGCACGGTGTTCCTGGACGAAATCGGCGACATGCCCCTGGCCATCCAGGCCAAGATGCTGCGCCTTTTGGCCGAGCGCAGCGTGGAGCGCATCGGCGGCCGCCATCCCATCCCGGTGGACGTGCGCATCATCGCGGCCACCAACCGCGACCTGGTGCAGGCGGTCAAGGAAGAGCGCTTCCGCGAAGACCTTTATTATCGCCTCAACGTGGTGGCCATCACCCTGCCCCCCCTGCGCGAGCGGCGCGAGGACGTGCCGCTGTTGGCCGATTACTTCCTGGCTCGGGTGACCCACGAACTGGGAGTGCGCAACCCGGGCATCACCCCCGAGGCCTACGAGCTCCTTAGCGCCCACCCCTGGCCGGGCAACGTGCGCGAGCTGGCCAACGCCATGGAGAAATGCCTCATCTTCGGCCGGGGCCGCCCGGTGGGGGCCGAGGAGGTGGCCACCCTGGTGCTGGACGCCGGGGAGGGCCCGGGAGGGTCCCTGAGCCCGGAGACGGACCAGGCAATCCGCGCCTGGTGCCGCCAGGGCATCGCCGCCGGCCGCCACCACCTGCTGGGGGCCCTGCTCAACCGGGTGGAGGAGATCATAGTAAGCGAAGCCTTGGAAACCACCAAGGGCAACCGCAGCCGGGCGGCCCGGTTGCTGGGGGTTTCGCGCCCCTCGCTCCTGGCCCGCCTTAAGAAATACGGTTTGAGTTAGACCGGCCCAATCCCCTGCCCGTCGCATATCTTTACAGGCTGTAAAACATTCCGACAGGTACAAGCCATACAGCCGGGCCCCCGTAGGGTCCTCGGGCAGCGCCCTCTTGGTTCTTTGGCACGCAACAGATCGGTTTTGATGACATAATCGCCTGGCTGCCAAAAAAGTGAAGCTTTGGTGAAATGTGGCACAAACATTGCCAATAAACACGGCATGAACTCAGACCAGAAAGAAAGCCCATGCAAACCGCTCGCGTAAGACCCGCCGCCTACTACCGCACCTTGACCCGCAACCTGGTGCTGTTCGTGGTGGTCATCTCGCTGCTGCCC
This sequence comes from Pseudomonadota bacterium, assembly GCA_018819925.1. Taxonomy (GTDB): domain Bacteria; phylum Desulfobacterota; class Desulfarculia; order Desulfarculales; family Desulfarculaceae; genus Desulfoferula. The sequence continues at coordinate 6,341 of JAHJPG010000140.1, read as the reverse complement.
CTTTTCTTTACGGGCGCCATTATCCTCTACCAGTTCAAACAGGCCTACCAGGTCAAGGTGGAAGAAAACCTGGTGGTGCTGCTCAACAAGCACCGCCGCACCATCGACGCCTTTTTGATCGACCGCCTGGCCGACATCCGGGTCTTGGCCCGCTCCCACACCGTGCCCGAACTCAGCGATCCGGCCTTTTTGAAGGCCAAGCTCACCCTGCTGCGCGAGGAGTACAACGGGGTCTACGTGGACCTGGGCCTGGTGGATTCCCAGGGCTCCCAGGTGGCCTACGCCGGACCCTTCAACCTCACCGGGGCCAACTACTCCACGGCCCAGTGGTTCAAGCAGGCGGCGGGGAGCGAGCACTTCATCTCCAACGTCTTCGCCGGCCTCCGGGGGAGCCCCCACTTCATCGTGGCGGTCACCAAGCGCTACCAAGGGCGGGAGTGGCTCTTAAAGGCCACCATCGATTTCGAGTCTTTCAACGCCCTGGTGGAGAACATACGCATGGGTGAAACCGGCTTTGCCTTTATCTTGAACCGGCAAAGCGAGTTCCAGACCAAGCCGCGCCACGAGGTGATCCTGGCCAGCGGGGCCTGGCGGGAGCTGCTGCAAAAGCCCCTGGACTCCGGGCGGGTCACCATCATCGAACAACCCGACTCCACGGGCCGGGAGATGATCTACGCCGCCGCGCCCCTGAAAAAGGGGCAGTGGGTCATCTGTGCCCAGCAAGAGGTGTCCGACGCATTTGTGCACTTGGTTCGGGCCCAGCAGGTAGCCATCGCCATCTTCGTCATAGGCGGCCTGGCCATCGTGGTGGTCTCGCTGCTCTTGGCCCGCCGCCTGGTCAGGCGCATCGCCGAAGCCGATGAACAAAAGGAAGCCATGAACGAGAAAATGATCGAAGCGGGCCGGTTGGCCTCCATCGGCGAACTGGCCGCGGGCATTGCCCACGAAATCAACAACCCGGTGGCCATCATGGTGGAGGAGGCCGGCTGGATCGAGGACCTGATGTCCGACGAGGGCCCCCTGAGCGAAGAGACCCTATCGGAGATCCAGCGGGCGGTGCAGCAGATCCAGGAGCAGGGGGACCGCTGCAAGCAGATCACCCACAAGCTCTTGTCCTTCGCCCGCAAGACCGACCCCACCGTCAAGCCGGTGGACCTCAACGGCCTGGTGGATGAGGTGCTGGGCCTGGTGAGCCAAAAGTCGCGCTACGCCGGAGTTAAGCTGGAAACCTCCCTGGACGGCCAACTGCCCCGGGTGGCCGCTTCGCCCAGCGAGTTGCAGCAGGTGCTACTGAACCTGGTGAACAACGCGGTGGACGCCATCAACAGCGAGGGCGGCACGGTCACGGTGACCACCAGCCATGAAAACGACACCGCCAAACTGAGCGTGTCCGACACCGGCATCGGCATCGCAGACGCCAACCTGGCCCGGATCTTCGATCCCTTCTACACCACCAAGCCGGTGGGGCAGGGGACCGGCCTGGGCCTGTCCATCTGCTACGGCATCATCAACAAGCTGGGTGGAGAGATAAAGGTGGCCAGCGCCAAGGGCAAGGGCTCCACCTTCACCGTGATCCTGCCCACTCGCCAAGATTCCGACCCGTCCCCCGGCGGCTCCGGGGAGACCGGGCAAAATTAAACCAAGCGGTAGTTACTCAGGAGGATGAAAAATGGTGTTAGTCAATCCCTCGGTGCTCCTGGTGGACGACGAAGTCCCCTTTGTGGAGACCATGGCCAAGCGCCTGGCCAAGCGGGAGTTGACCGTGGAAACGGCCTTCAGCGGCAAGGAGGCCTTGGAAAAACTTGACAGCGGCGGACCCAGCCGCCACGACGTGGTGATCCTGGACGTGAAGATGCCGGGCATGGACGGCCTGGAAACCCTGGCGGCCATCAAAGCCAAGCATCCCAACGTGGAGGTGATAATGCTCACCGGCCACGCCACGGTGGAAAGCGCCATAGAGGGCATGAAGGGTGGGGCCTATGACTATCTCATGAAGCCCTGCGAAATGGACCTGTTGATGGCCAAGGTAAGCGAGGCGGTGGCCAAGAAGCGGGCCCACGAGGCCAAGATTTTGGATGCGCGGGTTCGCATGCACGCGCTCAGGCGCGAGTCGTAGGAGGGAGGCGGTCATGAACGGCGAAGGCGCCGGACGGCTCAGGGTTCTGTTGGTGGACGACGAGCACGGCTATTTGGAGGTGCTTCAGAAGCGCATGAGCAAGCGCAACCTGGAGGTCACCCCGGTCAGTTCGGGCACCGAGGCCATCCAGCAGGCCCGCCGGCAGAGCTTCGACGTGGCGGTGGTGGACCTTAAAATGGAGGACATGGACGGAATCGAGGTCCTCAAGGTCCTTAAGATGATGGACCCCAAGCTGGCGGTCATCATCCTCACCGGCCACGGCTCGGAGCAGGCGGCCCGCGAGGGCATGGCCCTGGGCGCCTTCGACTATCTGACCAAACCCTGTGAGCTCAACGACCTGCTGGAACGCATTTATGCCTCGCAAGAAGGCTGAAACTCAAGCTGGAAAGCCGATATCAAACTAAACCGAACCATCGGAAGGCATATGACCATGAATTTCTTTAAAGGGCTAGGACAGTTCATGATAGCCGGCGCCGAGGCCCACGCCAGGTGGGAGATCGCCACGGCCAGAACCATCCTGGGAGATAAGAAAAGGCTGATAATCTTGGGCCTGATGCTGGTGCCGGCCATCCTGGGGGGCATCGCCTTCGCCGACCAGATAGGCTCGGCGTTGCCGGACGTGCTGGGCGGCAAGAAGGCCTACAGCCCGGCCTTCTACAGCACCGGCATCTTCATCGCCTCCATCCTCATCGGCCTGTGCGCCGGGCTCATCACCGGATGCATCGGCGCCGGCGGCGGCTTCATCATCGCCCCGGCCCTGATGAGCGCGGGCATCAAGGGCATCCTGGCGGTGGGCACCGACCTGTTCCATATCTTCGCCAAGGCCATCATGGGAAGCGTGATCCACCGCAAGCTGGGCAACGTATCCGTGGCCCTGGCGGCCACCTTCCTCATCGGGGCCATCGGCGGCGCCACCTGCGGCGGGCTCATCAACCGGGTGCTCTACGAGATCAACCCGGTGCTTTCTGACGCCTTCATCACCACCATCTACGCGGTGATGCTGGGCGGGCTGGGCTTCTACGCCCTGGGCGACTTCCTCAAGTGCCGCAAGACCGCCGACCCCGGCGATTCGGCCCACGGCGGCAAAAGCGAAGGCACCGACCTGGGCAACCTGCCCAGGAAGCTCCAGGGCATGAACCTGCGCCCCATGGTGCGCTTCGACCAAAGCCTGGTGCCCGGCGGGCGGGCCATCAGCGCCTGGTTCCTCATCGTCAGCGGCTTCATCGTGGGCCTGGCGGCGGGCATCATGGGCGTGGGCGGCGGCTTCCTCACCTTCCCCATCTTCGTCTACACCCTGGGCGTCAGCTCCATGACCACGGTGGGCACCGACATCTTCCAGATCGTGTTCACCGCCGGTTACGCGGCCATCAGCCAATACGCCATCTACGGCTTCATCTTCTACACCCTGGCCATGGGCATGCTCATCGGCTCCCTGCTGGGCATCCAGATCGGGGCCATGGTCACCAAGGTGGTGCCGGGCATCACCATCCGCGGCTTCTACGCCATGGCGGTGCTGGCCGGGTTCATGAACCGCATCTTCGCCCTGCCGGGCAAGCTGTCGGACATGGAGATCATCTCCCTTAACAAGACCACGGTCACCGTGCTGGACCAGATAGGCATCTGGGGCTTCTTCCTGGTGATCGGCGGCTTCGCGGTGTGGGTGATCGGCACCTTCTTCAAAAACACCAAGAATCTGCGCTCGGCGCACCCCGCCGGGCCGGCCCTGGGCGAGGAGGCGAGGTCATGAGCAGCCACGGCAAGAACAAAAAAGGCAAGATGGCGGTAGGCTCGGTGATGGTGCTGGTCTTCGTGGCGGTGCTCATCGCCTTCTTCTCCCCCATCTTCAACGGGCACAACGGGCTGGACTACCTGGACAGCCTCTACAACTCCATATCCAAGAACTCGGCCTACTACATTCCCGAACTCAGCAAGCAGGCGGCCAAGTACGACGGAACCAAGCTGGACACCACCATCACCCTGTCCGATGCCGAGACGGCCCAGCGGGCGGCCCTGCTCTTTGCCGGAGCGGGAGCCCAGGCCACGGCGGCCGGGGACAAGGTGAAGGTCACCGGCGACCTGGGCAAGGTGTTCGCATCCACCCTGAACGACACCGAGTCCATGTACCATAACCAAGGGGACAAGCTGGCCGCCCGCTACCAAGGCAAGGACGGCAAGCTGATGCTCTACACCTGGTGGAGCAGCTACACCGCCCTGGAAAAGGCCCTTAACCGGCAGAAGAACTTCGCCCAGGCCAAGTTCGTCAAGGTGGTGCAGGCCAAGGCGGTGGAGATGACCTACAACTATTACGGCATCCAGCCGCAAAGCATAAGCGAACGCTGGCTGATCGTGGCCATGTCTCTTCTGTTCTATGTGATCTACACCCTGTGGTACGGCTTCGGGGTGATGTACATGTTCGAAGGAGCCGGTTATCAACTGGAGCACTAACAGCAAAGTCAGCGTCTCGGGGCCGCCTCCCTCGGGGGCGGCCCCTTTTTTCTCTGCCTCGGTTATAATTACCCCCATGAGCAGCAACAATGAAATAAGCGTCCTGTTGGTGGACGACGAAGAATACTACCGCGAGGCCCTGGCCCGGCGCCTGATCCGGCGGGGCCTCAAGGTGGCCGAGGAAGCCGGCGGAGCCGCCGCCCTGGAGCGCCTGGCCCGGGAAGCGCCGGACGTGGTGCTGTTGGACGTGAAGATGCCGGGCCTGGACGGCCTGGAGGTGCTCAGGCGCATCAAGGAAATGCGGCCCCTCACCGAGGTTATCCTGCTCACCGGCCACGCCCATTTGGAAACCTCGATCACCGGCCTGGAACGGGGAGCCTTCGACTACCTCCTGAAGCCCGTGCCCCTGGAGGAACTGGTGGAAAAGATCCACGACGCCTGGGAGAAAAAGTCGGTGCAGGAGCGCAAGATCAAGGCGGTCCAGGCCGATGGGGTCAAGCCCTAGGGCGCGCAATGGCCGCCCTGCTTGAAAAGCTCAAGCGCCTGCTGGGCCGGGAGGAAGAGCCGGTTCAGGTCGAGGCCGGCCTGGCCGAGGAGTTCAAGGCCCGCTACCTGAGCTTTCGCCAGCTTTTGGCCGCCAACAACAAGGCCCTGGAGCTGATGAGCGAATTGGAGGCCGCCGCCGGTGGGGGCCGGGTCTTCGGCATGAGCTTTTTGCGCTCGCGCACCACCGCCCTTGGGGTCAGCGTCTTCCAGATGGTGGATTTGTTGAACCGCCTGGCCCCGGACAAGTACCCCGCCCTGGCCCCCCGGCTCAAACAGATACAGTCGGAGCTGGAAACCATCCTGGCCCCCGCCGAGGCGGCGCAGGGCGATGAACTCATCCTGCTCCTTTCCGAGATCGACCAGAACCGGGCCGAGCAGGCCGGGGCCAAGATGGCCAACCTGGGGGAGATGAGAAACCGCCTGGGGCTCAAGGTGCCGCCGGGCTTCGTAATCACCGCCGCGGCCTGGCGGCTGCTCTTGGCCGGGGGCGGCCTGGAGCATGAGATCAGGCGCCGCCAGCAGACGGCGGACCTGGAGAACGCCGAAGAGCTGTTCACCCTGAGCAGCCAGCTGCGCCAGCTCATCGTGGACGCTCCCATGCCCCCGGAGTTGGGTCAAGCCCTGCAAAGGGCCTACGCCGCCCTGGCCGCCGAGGCCGGGGGCGAGGTGCGGGTGTCGCTACGCTCCAGCGCCCTGGGCGAAGACAGCGCCGAGGCCTCCTTCGCCGGGCAGTACTCCACCCAGCTCAACGTTCATCCGGAGTTCCTAGAGCAGACCTACAAGGAAGTGGCGGCCAGCTTTTACAGCCCCCAGGCCATGCACTACCGCCTGGTGAGGGGCCTGCGCGACGACCAGTTGGCCATGGCCGTGGGCTGTTTGGCCATGGTGGGAGGGGTGAGCGGGGGGGTGGCCTACAGCGTGAGCCCCCTGGACCCGGCCGACCGCCAGGTGCACCTCACCGCCGCCTGGGGCCTGCCCAGGGTGGTGGTGGACGGGGAGGCGGCGGGCGACCATTTCGTGGTCAGCCGCCAGGAACCCCACCGGATCCTGGCCCGGGTGATTGAGGACAAGCAAAGCGAGTTGGTCTGCCACGCCGGCGACGGGGTGTGCCGCCTGGAGCTGACCGGCCCCCGGGCCACCCAGCCCTGCCTGAGCGAGGCCCAGGCCCTGGAGGTGGCCGAGGCGGCGCTCAAGCTGGAAGATTACTACGGCG
>JAHJPG010000139.1 GCA_018819925.1 Pseudomonadota bacterium | reverse complement strand
CGCATGGCCGCCCAGGCCATCCTGGCCGGCGACCTGGGCCAGTACCAGCGCCGGGTGGAACAGACCCTGCTCAAGGATCACCACCACTCCCGCCTTTTGGCCCGGCTCATCTACGGCGCGCCCCAGGTCTTCCACGCCCTGGCCCGCCGCCGTCCAGGGGGGATAGAGCTGGGCTTTCACTGGCTGCGGGGCGAGATGTCCCCGGGGAGCATTTGGCATTGTTTGCTTCGAGGCTTCCTGGGCCGGGGTCCCCGGCTTGATTCTTGCCCGGGCGCATACTATAGTTCACCCTTGGATTCCTGGCCAAACCGGAGGAGCTGATGGCCTCCACGGAACGCTCGCGGTACTGGTGGCCGCTGGTCCTGGCTGCGGTGCTGTCTCTTTGCGCCCTGGTTTTGTGGCGCGGCGCGGCCAACCTGTCCGGCCTGCAACAGGAGTTGGACCAGGCCCGCCAGATCAACGAGCGTCTGGACCAGGAAAACCGGGCCCTGTACCGCCAGGTGCAGCGGCTGAGACAGGACAAAACCGCCCTGGAGCGGGCCGCCCGGCGGGACATGGGCCTGGTGGGCGAAGACGAGGTGGTCTACACGGCCCCGGGCAAGAAAGCGCCGGCCGGACAACCGGCCAACAAATGAAACTGGAGAGCATTCCATGTACAGCACGGCAGAATTTCGCCGCGGCCTTAAAATCGAAATCGACGGCAAGCCCTTCACCATCGTGGAGTTCCAGCACGTAAAGCCGGGCAAGGGCGGCGCTTTTGTGCGCACCAAGCTCAAGAACCTGGAAACCGGGCAGGTGTTGGAGCAGACCTTCCGCTCCGGGGCCAAGGTGGGCATCCCCGACCTGGAGGAGAACAACGTTCAATACCTCTACCAGGACGGCGACAACTACGTGTTCATGGACAACGACACCTATGACCAGGTGTTCATCGCCGGGGAGTACCTGGGCGACGCCATCAACTACATGAAGGCCAACATCGAGGTCAAGGTGCTGTTCTTCAAGGGCAAACCCATCGGGGTGGACCTGCCCATAACCGTGGAGCTGGAGGTGACCGAGACCGAGCCCGGGGTCAAGGGAGACACCGCCACCGGCGCCAACAAGAACGCGACCATGGAAACCGGCCTGGTGGTGCAGGTGCCCCTGTTCATCGAAGAGGGCGAGATGCTGCGCATCGACACCCGCACCGGGGAGTACATCGAGCGTGCCTGAGGACTTCCATCCCCGCTTTGCCGCCACTGGCATCGGCACCCTGCCCCATCGCGACCCCGAGGCCGCGGTGGCCGACGTGCTGGCGCGCCTGGAGGACATGCCCTATTGGCCCCAGTTGCCTCAGCGGGACCCGGGCGAGGACATGAACCCCCAGTACGCCCCGGCCCTGGCGCCCCTGGTGGTGGCGGCCTCGGGCTCCCGGGAGGTGCGCGCCTTTGGCGATCTCAGCCGCGAAGAGGCCCTGGCCGCATTTTACGAGCGTCTGCTGGCCGGGCCTCTGGAGTCTTTTGACCTGGAACCCACCATGGCGGCGGGCTACTTCGCCTTTTTACAGGCCATCGAGCAGGCTCCGGCCGGATCATACCCCTGGCTCAAGGGCCACGTCACCGGCCCCATCACCATGGGACTCAGCGTGACCGGACCCGACGGCAAGGCCCTGCTCTACGACGACGAAGCCGCCGAGGCTCTGGCCCGCGGCCTGGGCGCGGCGGCCGCGGCCCAAGCCCAGCGCCTGGCCGGGCTGGGGCGGCCGGTGATGATCTTTTTCGACGAACCGGCCCTCTCGGGCTTTGGCAGCGCCTTCACCCCCGTCAGCCGGGAAAAGGTTTTGGCGCTCCTGGGCGCTAGCTTTGAGGAGGCCTGCGGCCGGGCGGATATGGTTATCGGGGTGCATTGCTGCGGCAACACCGACTGGTCCCTTTTGGTGGACGCCGGGGCCGACGTGCTCAACCTGGACTCCGAGGGCTTCGGCCGGCACTTGCTGCTCTATCCCGAGTCGGTGCGCACCCTGCTGGAGCGGGGCGGGGCCGTGGCCTGGGGCGCGGTGCCCACCGCCGAGTACAAGGGCAACGAGACCGCCAAGGGCCTGTGGGCCGCCCTGCACGAGCTTTTAAAGGCCATGGAGGACAAGGGGCTGCCCCACGAACTGTTGGCCTCCCAGGCCCTGGTCACTCCGGCCTGCGGCATGGGCACCCTCAGCGAAGACCAGTCGCGCGCCATCCTGGACCTCACCGCCCAGGTGAGCGCGCTGGCCAGGGAGCACTACCTCTAGGCCCGCAGCTTTTCGCGCAGCCAAGATTTAAGCCGCTCCAGCCATCGGGCTGGGGCGGCTTTTTTTGAGCCTGGGGTTGGGGGCCAGCGGCGGCGGGGCGGCGCGTCCCGGCAGATTATGCGCCGGGGCACGGGCGCCTCACTCCTTCTTGGCCTTTTTTTTGGTCTTGCGGGCCTCGCGCTCCAGGCGGCCCGCCTCGCGTTTCTGCTGTTCCAAAATCTTGGCCCAGGAGTCCCTGAGGGTGACTACGCGATTGAACACCGGCCGGCCGGGGGCCGAATCCACCGGGTCCGCGCAGAAGAATCCCTTGCGCTCGAACTGGTAGCAGCTGCCCGGCGCGGCGTCCTTCAGACTGGGCTCCACCACCGCCTGGGGCATGAGCACCTTGGACTCCGGATTCAGGAACTCCTTGTAGTCGCGGTCCTTGAAGGCGCCGGGGTTGGCCATGCTGAACAAGCGGTCGTACAGGCGCACCTGGACGCCCAGCCCATGGCGGGCCGAAACCCAGTGCAGGGTGCCCTTCACCTTGCGGTCGTCGGGGGCCCAGCCGCCCCGGGTCTCGGGGTCGTAGGTGCAGCGCAACTCCACGATCTCGCCTTGGCTGTCCTTGACCACCTCCTGGCAGGTGACCAGATAGGCCCAGCGCAGGCGCACCTCCTGGCCCGGAGCCATGCGCCAGAACTTCTTGGGCGGGTCCTCCATGAAGTCTTCCCGCTCAATGTACAACTCGCGGCAAAAGGGCACGTCGCGGTGCCCCATGGCCGGGGGGTCATCGGGGTAGTAGGGGGCCTCGAAAACCTCTTCAGCGTCTTCGGGGTAGTTGGTTATAACCACCTTGATGGGGTCCAACACGCCCATCACCCGGGGGGCCTTGTCGTTGAGATCGTCGCGCACCGCCTTTTCCAGCCAGTACATGTCGATCCAGGATTCCTTTTTGCCCACCCCGATGCGCTCGCAGAAAAGGCGCAGGGACGCCGGCGTGTACCCCCGGCGGCGCATGCCTCGAATGGTGGGCATGCGCGGGTCGTCCCAGCCGTCCACGTAGTTTTCCTTTACCAACTCCAAGAGCTTGCGCTTGCTCATCACCGCGAACTCCAGGTTGAGCCGGGCGAACTCGATCTGCTGGGGGTGGTAGATGCCCAACTGGTCCAGCATCCAGTCGTAGAGCACCCGGTTGTCCTCGAACTCCAGGGTGCATATGGAGTGGGTGATGCCCTCGATGGAGTCGGAGATGCAGTGGGTGAAGTCGTACATGGGGTAGATGCACCACTTGTCCCCGGTGCGGTGATGAATCGCCCTGCGGATGCGGTAGAGGGTGGGGTCGCGCATCACCATGTTGGGATGGGCCATGTCAATCTTGGCCCGAAGCACCCGGGAGCCGTCGGGGAACTCGCCTGCCTTCATGCGCTGGAAAAGATCAAGGTTCTCATCCACGCCGCGCCCGCGATAGGGGCTGTCAATGCCCGGCTGGGTCAGGGTGCCCCGGTGGGCCCGAATCTCCTGGGCGCTCAGGTCGTCCACGTAGGCCTTGCCGTCATTTATCAGCTTGATGGCGAACTCGTAGAGCTGGTCAAAATAGTTGGAGGCGTAGTAAAGATGCTCGCCCCAGTCGAAGCCCAGCCAGCGCACGTCCTCGATGATGGAGTCCAGGTACTCCTGCTCCTCCTTGGCCGGGTTGGTGTCGTCAAAGCGCAGGTGGCAACTTCCGCCGTAGCTGGCGGCCAGGCCAAAGTTCAGGCAGATGCTCTTGGCGTGGCCGATGTGCAAGTAGCCGTTGGGCTCGGGGGGAAAGCGGGTAACCACCTTGCCTCCGAAGCGGCCGCTCTGGTTATGTTCGTCGATGATGTTGCGGATGAAGTTGGAAGGAGAGGCGCTCTCACCCGTGGCCATTTGGGGGCTCCCTTCGTCAAGGCGAATAAATATGGCGGTGTGTTCCTTACACCGGCCACGGCGACATTTTTAGCACGCCGGCGGGCAAAACTCCACTGGGCATTGTCTGGGGCAATCGCTAGTTAGATGGGGGCTTGTGAGAATGGGCCCTCAGGCGGCCTGTTGGTCATAGTGCAATTGGAGCCGGAGCCAGAAGTCGACCGGAGGGCCGTAATGCTGGGCCAGCTTATGGGCCAGGGCCCGGGAGATGGAAGACTCGCCCGCCACCACCCTCTGGAGCATGCCCAGGGGCACTCCCATCTGCCGGGCCAGGCGGGTAATGGTTTCTCGGCGGGGCAGCACGAATTGATCCAGCAGTACATGCCCGGGATGGGGGGGAGTGGCATCTTCCATATACATGGCAATTACTCCCTGTATATCTAAAAGATACCGGCTTTGGACGCCCAACGGCAAAAAAAATGCCGCCTGTGGCATATGGGTTGGGTTTCTGGGATATTGCCTGGCAACGGCCCGGGGGCGGCCCGGCCTATTGCCGGCCGTAGTCGGCGAACTTGGCCAGCACCTCCTCCATCTGCTTGGAGCTTAGAATCTTGGGCTGGCCCACCGTCTTGGCCTGGTAATAGACCCGGGCGGCGAACTCCACCTCCTCGGCCACGGCAAAGGCCCTGGGCAAGGTGTTCCCCACCGCAACCAGGCCGTGGTTGGCCAACAGGGCCGCGTTGTAGCCCCGCATGGTCTGGGCCACCGCTTGGGCCAACTCGGGGGTGCCATAGGTGTGGTAAGGGGCCAAGGGAACCTTGGCTCCGGCAAAGCCCACCAGGTAGTGGGCCGGGGGCAGCTCCCAGTGCAGGCAGGCCAAGGTGGTGGCGTAGGGCGAGTGGGTGTGCACCACCGCCGTGGCCTCGGGCCGGTCCCGGTACAGGGCCAAATGGAAGCCCAACTCGCTGGAGGGGCGGCCCGGGCCGTCCACTTGCCGGCCCTCCAGGTCCACCAGTACCACCTGGCCTGGGGTGATATCAAAATAATCCACCCCGCTGGGGGTGATGGCCAGCAGGCCCTGGCTCCGGTCGAGCAGGCTGAGGTTGCCGCCGGAGCCGGTGGTGAGCCCGCCCGTCACCAGCTTGCGGCCGAACTCCATCACCAGGCGTCTTTGTTTGAGCATGCGCATGTGTTGCCTCCCCTATGCCCTTGCGGCCCACTATAGCACGGGAGCAAAATTTTTCGCCTTAAGCGGCGTTTCTAGATCGGCGCTGGTTTTGCTACAGTACCCCTAAACAATCCGTGACCGGGAGGGCGGCTTTGATTTGCGCTATGAAAAAACAGGCCCTGGTTATACTGGCCACGGCCTTGGCCCTGGCCCTGCCGGGGGGCTCCCTGGCCGGCCAGGCCCCCGCGCCTCCCGCCGGCTTCGTGGACGCGGCCCGGGTGGTTCCGGAGTTGGTGGTGGAGGCCCGCTACTTCGGCTCCCACAACTTCCTGGGCAGGCCGGTGAGGGGCTACCAGGCCCCGGTCTGCCTCTTGACCAAGCAGGCGGCCGCAGCCCTGGCCAAGGTGCAGGCCGAGCTGAAACCCCTGGGCCTGGGGCTCAAGGTCTACGACTGCTACCGCCCGGGGCGGGCGGTGGCCCATTTCGTGGCCTGGGCCAAGAACCTGGACGACCGGGCCACCCAGGTGGAGTTCTACCCCACCGTGGCCAAGAAGGACCTCTTCGCCAAGGGCTACATAGCCGAGCGCTCCAGCCACAGCCGGGGCAGCACCGTGGACCTCACCATCATCCCCCTGCCCCCGCCGGCCCAGGAGACTTACCAGGCGGGAAAAAACCAGCGGACCTGCTACAAGCCAGCCGGGCAACGCTTTGGCGACAACAGCCTGGACATGGGCACCGGGTTCGACTGCTTCCACCCCCTGGCCCACACCGCCAACCCCCGGGTGGGCCCCCAGCAGCGGGCCAACCGCCTGCTGCTCAGGTCGCTCATGGCCAAGCACGGCTACGTCAATTACGACCTGGAGTGGTGGCACTACACCCTGGCCCCGGAGCCCTACCCCAACACCTATTTCGATTTTCCGGTGCGTTGATTAAAAACCGGTCAAAAGTGCTTCTTTTTCGCCTTAAAATGATTCAGTATTTAATTTTGAGTTTTTTCGCTCCGCGAGGTAGCGCAGACTTGAAAAGATACTCAGGACAGCATCCATAATTAGTATACCAACTTAGTATACCAAGCCTTGCCCAGCCCCAAGGAGTACCACCATATGAACGAGGCCCCCCCCCCGCGCAAGATAGCCTCCGGCGTCTTCATGGTGGGAGGCCCCGACCTCACCGACCCCCGGGACTGCCTGTGTTACCTGGTGGCCGGACCCCAGGCCCGGGTTTTGATCGACTGCGGGGCCGGGCCCAGCGCGGCGGCGATTTTGGAGCTGGCGGTCAAGGCCGGCTCCCGGCCTCCCAGCCACCTGCTGCTAACCCACGCCCACATTGACCATGCCGGCGGCGCGGCCGAGATCCGCCGCCGCACCGGCTGCCGGATCGTCATGCACGCCGGCGATGCCGATGTCCTGGCCAGCGGCGACCGCCGGCGCTCCGCCGCCGATTGGTACGCCCTCGGCCTGGAATCGGCGGCCCCGGACCAGATATTGGAAGGCGATGGAGCCATTGCCCTCTCCCCCCAGGAAGACTTGACCATCCTCCACACCCCCGGCCACACCCCCGGGTCCTTGGCCGCCTGGTGCCTGGCCGGCGGGCAGAAGGTGCTGTTCGGCCAGGACGTGCACGGTCCCTTCGCCCCGGCCTTCGGCTCGGACCTGGAGCAGTGGCGCGCCTCCATGCGGCGTCTGTTGGAACTAAAGGCAGACGTGTTGGCCGAGGGCCACTTCGGAGTGTTCCGCCCCCAAAACGAGGTGACCGCCTTTATTGAGGAGCAACTGGCCGCCCACCGGGACTGATCCTCCAGCCCCCCGCGCCCTGGCCGGGCTTATTGGGGCAGGAGGTAGGCGAAGCGCAGTATCAGGAAGTATTCGATCAGTAGGAAAAGCAGGGCCAGGGTCAGGGTGACCAGCCATACCCGCAAGCGGGTGAGTAAAATCCTGCTCAACCAAAGGAAAAGCACCCCGCCGAAGACCAAGGCCCCGCCCACGGGTATGAGGGCGAACCACAAAAACCAGTCTAGCAATCCCGGCAAATCCCACCGCCTCCAAGATGCCTGATAATCAGGCGGGCAGAGAAAACGGCTGCCGGCCTGGGGAGCCCTATGGCAGCTTGCGCCGCGACTCCAGGGAGCGGCTCAGAGTGAGCCCGTCCATGTATTTGAGGTCCCCGCCCACCGGCATGCCGTAGCCCAGGCGAGTGACCGTGGCCCCGCAGCCGGCCAGGGAGCGGGCCACCAGGTCGGCGGTGGCCTCGCCCTCCACGGTGGGGTTGGTGGCGATTATCACTTCGGTGATCCCGCCCTGCTTGACCCGGCGCACCAACTCCCTAAGGCGCAACTGTTCGGGACCCACCCCGTCCAGGGGGGCAAGGGCGCCGGAAAGCACGTGGTAACGGCCGCGATAAGAGCCCGCCGCCTCCAGGGCGGTGAGATCGGCCGGGGTCTCCACCACGCAAATGGTGGCCGCGTCCCGGCTGGGATCGCCGCAGATGGGGCAGGGGTCGCGCTCGGTGAGGTTGAAACACACCTCGCAGCTCTTTACTGCCCCCACTCCGGCCACGGCCCGGGCCAGGGCCTGGACCTCGCCGGCCGGGGCCCGCACCAGGAACAGGGCCAGGCGCTCGGCGGTCTTGGACCCGATGCCGGGCAGGCGACTCAGGGCCGTCATGAGGTTGTTGACCGCCTTGGGGTACATATCTTAGGTCAGGCCGGGGATGTTCATACCGCCGGTGAGCTTGCTCATCTCCTGCTGGGTCATCTCCTGGGCCCGGCGCTGGGCCTCGCCCACCGCTGCCACCACCAGGTCGCAGAGCATCTCCACATCCTGGGGGTCCACCACCTCGGGGTCCAGCTTGAGGCGCAACAGCTCGCCCTTGCCGTTGACCACGGCCTCCACCATGCCGCCGCCGGACGCGGCGCTGACCTCGCGCGCCTCCAACTCTTGCTGCATCTTGAGCATCTGCTCTTGCATCTTCTGGGCCTGCTTCATCAGGTTGCCCATGCCGCCTCTGGGGATCATCAATCTTGCTCCGTGGCTAGGGTGTTGGGGGTGTCGTTGGGGCCGGCGGGGTTAAGGGCCACCACCTCGGCCTCGAAAACCTCGGCCGCCTGGAGCACCGCCGGATGCTCGGCCAACTCGGCGGCGGCCTGGGCCCGGGCGGCGGCCTGGGCCTTGTGGTCCGGGGCCGCCGGGGCCTCGGCCGAGGCCAAGAGGCGCACCTTGGGCCCGCCGTCCCAAAGCTCGCCGGCCATGCGGTTCAGCCGCTGCTGATTCTTTTCGGTGGCGTAGCTGGCCGCGATGGCCCCCGGAGGCAGGGTCACCCGCAGCAGGCCGTTTTCCAGAACCGCCGAGGCCCGCCCCAGATAGGAGGCCATGGCCGGCTCGCTCTGCTCGGCGTAGCGCACCAGTTCCTTGAGTATGGCTCCGGCGTCGCCAGGCTTCACCGCCGCCTTGGCCGCCGGGGGCGGGCTGCCGGCCGGCTTGGCCGAGGCCGGGGCCGGTTTGGCGCTGGG
>JAHJPG010000138.1 GCA_018819925.1 Pseudomonadota bacterium | reverse complement strand
GCCGGCGAGGCCGCTTGCGGCCCGGTCCCGCGCCTGCGGTAATTGTTCACCAGGATGAAGGCGGCCAGGGCCACGGCGGGAAGCAGCAGCCAGCCGGCGCCCACCGCGGCCACGACCAGCAGGGCCAGGCCGCTGGCCGCGCTGCCCAGGCGCTCCCAAACCCTGAGGCGGTGGAGGAAATAGCCCACCAAACCCACCTGGAACAGGCCCAGGCCCAGGATCACCAAAAGCACCGTGACCGCCAACTGGACCAGGTTGGTGCCCGGGGTGAGCAGCAGCGAGCCGTTGTAGGCGAATATGTAGGGCACCAAAAAGCCGGCTCCCGCCGCGCCCATGGAATAAAAGGCGGTCTTGATATAGCGGGCGTCGGCTATGCGGCTGGCCACGATGGCGGCCATGCCCACCGGCGGGGTGAGGCCGGAAAAGGCCCCGAAATAAAAGGCGAACATGTGGGCCTGAATGGGCTCCAGTCCCAGGCGGACCAGGGCGGGGATGGCCACCATGGCCCCCACCAGATAGGCGGCCACGGTGGGGACTTCCAGGCCCAGGATTATGACGCAGCCCATGGACATGACCAGGGCCAGCATCAGGCTGCCCCCGGACCAGGCCTCCACCGAGTAGCCCACCAACAGCCCCAGGCCGGTCTTGGTGACCAGGGCGATGATGGGCCCCAAAGTGGCGCAGGCCACGGCCACCTTGGCCCCGGTGACCGCGCCCTTGAGGCAGCCCTGGATCACCCGGGACAGGGGGGGGCGGGTGCGCCGCCTGAGCAGGCTGAGAAAAACCAGGCTGGCGATACCCCAGAAGGCGGCGAACATGGCCGGGTAGCCCCAAAAGAACAGGAGCAGGATGGCCACCACCGGCAAGACGAAAAGAGGCGCGGTGGCCAGCAGCTTGGCCCGGTCGGGCTGCTCCACCAAGGGGGCCACCCGGCTTTTCAGGGCCGAGAAATGCACGAAAAAGCCCACCGAGATGAAGTAGAGGATGGCGGGTATGGCCGCGCTGGAGATGATGTCGGCATAGGGCACCCCCAGCAGGTCGGCCATGACAAAGGCGCCGGCTCCCATGATGGGCGGCATGATCTGGGCCCCGCCGGAGGCGGCCGCCTCCACGCTGGCCGCCACCTCGGGCCGGTAGCCCACCCGCTTCATCAGGGGAATGGTGAAGGCCCCAGTCACCGCTATGTTGGGGGTGGCCTGGCCGGTGGTCATGCCCATTAGGGCCGAGGAGATCACTGCGGTCATGGCCGGCCCGGAGCGGGAGTAGCGCCCCACCACCTTGCCCAGTTCCAGGAAAAAGTCGTTGGCCCCCAGGGCGGCCAGCATGCCGCCGAAGAGGATGAACAAAAAAATCACGTTGGCGCTTATCACCAGGATGGAGCCCCATAGATCGTAGGATCCGAAGGTCAAGTCAACGGTGGTGATTATCTCGTTGACCGAGAGGATGGGCCCTCCCAGAAGGTGGCCCCAAAAACCGTAGGCCAGCAGCAGGCAGGCCATGGAGGGCAGAATCACCCCGAAGCTGGCGTAGCAGGCGGTGAAAACTATAAACAGCACCAAGAAGCCCACCGCCACGTCCAGGGGGGTGGGAAAGCCCATGTTGAACAGCAGGCGCTCCAGGTTGAACCACAGATAGCCCACCACCGCCAGGGTGGCGGCGATCAAGAGCCACCAGAACCAGGGCGCCCGCTTGGCGGCCTTCACCGCCCCCAGGAAAACCAGGGTCAGGGCGAAGACCAGGTGGATCATGCGGTGTTCGATGGTGCCCACCACCGAGTAATACACGTTGGCCAGGTGATACAGGCTCATGGCCACGGCCACCAGGACCATGGCCAAATCCAGGCGCGAGGGGAACATCCCCAGGATCAGCTTGTCGTTTTCCCGGCCCGCTTCCGCCATGCTTCGCGATCCCAACCGTTCAAGAGGAGATAGCCGTGTCACATCTCAAGAGGAGATAGCCGTGTCACATCCGGAGGGCTCCTCCCCCGGCCGGCTGCCGGGGGAGGAGGCCCGCGGGGGGCTTATTCCGTGGGATAGAGCGTTTCGAAATACTTGAGCCCGAAGGGGATCTTGTGCTCCTCGAAGAACTTGACCGCCCCGGGGTGCCAGTCCTTCTTGGGGGCGGGGAAGGCCCCGAACTTCTCGGGAATCCAGCCCTTGCCCGCGCTGTGGTAGGTCTTCATGTCCTTGGCGTTGGCCGTGGTCACCTTGAGGATCTCATAGACCACGTCGGCGGGCATTTCCGGGTACACCGCCCAAGCCAGGATGATGTTGAAGCACAGCACGTCTTGGCGGGGAACCCCGTTGCCCAAAATGCCCTTTTTCAGGGTGGCGGTGACCCCGTAGGCATCGCCGTATAGCTTGGCCGAGAGCTTGCGCATGGCCGGGGTGGCGGTGACGAAGTACACGTCGCGCTTGGACATCAACTCCTTGAGCTTGGGCACGGTGGTGTAGACGTCCTTGCCTCGCTCGGGGCAGAAGGCGTAGGCCGCGTCGGCCTTGCCCAGGATCATGTCGTTGTAGCCGGCGTAGCCGGTGTATTGCCACTTGATGGAGTCAAGGACCTCCTTGCCCGCCCCGCCGACGAGCTTGTAGGTCATGTCGAACTTGGTGGTGCCCCGGGGCCAGGTGGCCACCCTCTTGTCCTTGAGGTCGGCCAGGGTCTTGATCTTGGGATCCAAGGTGATGATAACTCCGGCCATCTCCTGCTGGTTGGCCATGATCATCAGGTCCTTGAACTTGGCCGCGTCCTGGTTGAAGGGAGGCTCGCCCTTTTTGGCCTTTTCAAACATCTCGGCGGCGCAGGTAAAAAAGGTGCGGGAGCGCTTGCCCGGGTCCAGGCCAACGATCTTGATGTTCTCCGGAGTGCCGGTGGACTCTAGCACCGAGCCCCGCACCCAACTGGAGTGCTTGTTCACCAGGTCGCACATGCCGAAGCCCAGGATGTAGCTGGAGCCGCCGAAGGTGGTGGTGCGGGCCTCCACCCGGTAGAGCTTGGGAGCCGCTTGGCTCACGCTGGGCGCGGCCAACCATGCCGCGGCCAGGGCCAAAAGGCAAGCCGTCACCAGAGCCGTGAGGGCGCTTTTCTTCATAATTGTCCCGCCTCCCTTGGAAATTGCACAATGTATAGCGCGGCCGGCCCCTTGCCTCCGGTGAGCCCGGAGCCGTATTGGGGCCAAGCCGCTAACTTCAGGGTTCTATGTTAAGACCGGAAAGCGGCAGGACAAAAGATAATTTATCGGGAGGGTTTTGGTAGGTAAATACTATCAATAAAATGGGCCGCCAAAGTACGTGGGCGAAGCCCTGTCAAGACATTTGCCTAAGATAACTGCACAAATTTATGCCCTTGTTTTTCAGGCCCAGTTTGGCCCGAATGTTTTGGCGGTGAAAGGCCACCGCGTTCTCGCTGATGGCCAAGACCTGGGCTATCTCGCTGGAGCCCTTGCCTTCCTTGACCAGGCGGGCCACCTCCAGCTCCTTGGGGGTGAGGCCCACCAGCTTGGAGGAGAGCCGTCGGGCAAAGGGGGAGGTGATCTCGCTCACCCCGGCGCGCACCGCCTCGGCCAGGGCCCGCTGATCCGAGCCAAGGCCGCTGGCCAACAGGCGCTCCACAAAGGGCATCACCAGTTGGGCCGCGCTGGCGGTGACCTTGGCCTCCAGCTCCATTTTCTCTTCGGCCCGGTGGTTCAGCATCACCTTGAGGGCGGTGTTGGCCGCCTTGAGTTCGGCGGTGCGCTCGGCCACCTTGGCCTCCAAATCCTCATGGGCCTTTTTGAGGCCCTCCTCGGCCATCTTGCGCTGGCTGATGTCCTCCACGATTACGATGAAGTGCTGGGGCTGGCCCTGGCCGTCCCGGGCCAGGCAGCAACGCACGCTGGCCCACCACAACTCCCCATCCTGCCGGAAGTAGCGCTTCTCTACTGTGTAGTCCTCTATCTCGCCGGTGAGCAGCTTTTTAAACCTCTCCACGGTCCAATAATCATCGGGGTGGGTGCACTCCCACAAGCGCAGGTCCAAAAAGGAGGGGTCTTCGGGCTCATAGCCGAACAACTCGCTGATGCGCCGGTTGGCCAGACGGATGCGCCCGGCCAAGTCGCCGTGAATGATGCCCACCGGCGCCTGCTCGAAGGTGAGCCGGAAGCGGGCCTCGCTCTGGGCCAGGTCCATCGGTCCCACCGCCTGGGCCGGCGGTCCGGCCCGTTTCACTTGATTTGCCTTGTCGTTCATTGCAGCGCCCCCGGGTTACAGCTCTACTTTACTAGCATAAAGCTGCTATTACCTACCAAAAGCTCATGCCTAGTCAAAAACAAGGAAAGGTCCACAACGCCATATCCATTAGTGTAAAATCGAAATGCACCATTTTTGACGTTACTGATATCTGGATCGCGATGAAATCAACCCCGCCCATAAGCGGCGCCAAGTATTGGGGCACGGTCCTTCTGGTCGCGGCTTCGTATTTCCTCACGGCCAAGCTGGGCATGCTTCTGGCCACGGTGCAGGGCAACGTAACCCCCCTGTGGCCGCCGGCGGGCATCGCCCTGGCCGCCCTGCTCTTGGGCGGCTGGCGCCTGTTCCCGGCCGTGGCCCTGGGGGCCTTGGCGGCCACGGCCAGCACGGGAGCCCCCTGGCAATTAACCCTGGCCACCATCCTGGGCAACAGCGCGGCCGCCTTGGCCGGGCTTTGGCTCTTGAACTGGCAAAACCTGGACCGCTCTCTGGAGCGGACGCGCGACGTCATCGGCCTGGTGCTGTGGGGCGGCCTGGCCACCACCCTTATCAGCGCCACGGCGGGGGCCGCGGGGCTGATATGGGCGGGCATGACGCCCTGGCCGGGATGGCCCCTCCCCTGGCTCACCTGGTGGCTGGGCGACAGCATGGGGGTCATCACGGTGACCCCGTTCATTTTGTGCTGGCTCGCCCGCCCGATCTCCAGCCTCAACCACATAAAACCCTTGGAAGTGCTTTGCTGGGCGGCGGCGGCCTCCCTGGCGGCCATGTCCCTATTCGGGGGCTGGACCCCGTCCCATCTCACCCACATGCTGTGCTTCGTGGCTTTTCCCATGCTGCTTTGGGCGGCCCTGCGCTTTGGCCGCCGCATCACCGCCACCTGCGCCCTGGTGGTCTGCTACGGCACCGTGGCCGCCACCGCCTCGGGGATCGGCCCCTTCGCCGAGCACCCGCTTTACGGCGGCCTGGTGCTGCTATGGTTCTATCTGGGCAGCCTGGTGGTTACCTCCCTGGCCCTGGCCTCGGCCAGGGGGCGAGCCCGGCGGGCAGCCGAGATACTAAGCCACAACCGCGACGAGCTGGCCCAGGCGGTGGAGCACCGCACCGCCCAATTGGTCGCATCCCACCAGGAGCTTTGGCAATCCCACAAGCGAACCCAGGCGATCCTGGACAGCATCAGCGACGGCTTTTTCACCGTTGATCAGAAAGGCGTGTTCACCTACTTCAACGCCGCGGCCGAGCGCCTGCTGAAGCGCCGGTCCCAGGAGGTGCTGGGCCTCACCTTCGCCGAAGCCTTTCCCGAGGTGGTGGGAAGTGTCTTGGAGCAGGAATGCCAGCGGGCTTTGCGTGAAAACAAGCCCCTGGCCTTTGAGTCCTTTTTCGAGCACGAGCCCTACCGCGACTGGTTCAATGTCAGGGTCTATCCCTCGGAAAACGGTATAAGCGTATTTTTCCAGATAACCACCGCCCAGAAGGAGGCGGCCCTAGCCCTGGCCAGCAGCGAGGAGCGCCTGCGCACCCTGGTGGAGGAATCGCCCCTGGGCGTGGCGGTTATAGGAAACCAAGGAGAATACCTCTACATCAATCCCCAGTTCACCAGCATCTTTGGTTATGAGCGGGAGGAAACCCCCCGTGGCAGGGAATGGTTCCAACGGGCCTTCCCCGACCCGAACTACCGCCGCCAAGCCGTCAATACCTGGCGGCAAGATATCATCTCGTCCCGGGTGGGCCAGGTGCGGCCCCGCACCTTCCAGGTGACCTGCAAGAGCGGCGAGTCCAAGACCATCGAATTCCGGCCGGTGACCCTGAGCACCGGCGAACAACTGGTGATCTACGAGGATGTCAGCGAGCGGAATAACGCCCTCAAGGCCCTGAGGGCAAGCGAAGAAAAATTCTCCAAGGTCTTCCAACACAGCCCCCTGTGGGTGGTGCTCTCCTCCCTGGAAAAAGGGCGCATGCTGGAGGTGAACGACACTTTTTTGCGCAGCACCGGCTATACCCGCGAGGAGGTCACCGGCCGGACCACCCTGGAACTGGGGATCAGCCCCACCATCGAGGGTCGCCAGCAGGTGGTGGACGATCTACTACGCGAGGGCTCGGTGAGCGGCCGCGAGGTGCGCATGCGCACCAAGCCGGGCCAGCTGTTGACCATGCTCTACTATGGGACTCTCATCGAAGTAGGCGGCCAGAGGCTGGTGCTTTCGCTGTTGCAGGACGTCACCGAGCGCAAGCGGGCCGAAGAGGCCCTGGCGGAAAACGAGGAGAAATACCGGACCCTGTTCCAATCGGCCAACGACGGTATTTTCCTGGTCAAGGGAACAACCCTCTTGGATTGCAACGAGAGGGCCCTGGAGATGTACGGCTGCCGACGGGAGGACATTATCGGCGCCACGCCCACGGACTTCTCTCCGCCCCGGCAGCCGGATGGCAGGGACTCCCGAGAAAAGGCCCAAGAAAAACTGGAAACCACCGTGGCCGGTGAGCCCCAGAATTTTTATTGGCGCCACCAAACCTCTGCCGGTGAGCCTTTTGACACGGAAGTGAGCCTGACCCGCCTGTGGATCAAAGGCGAAGACCACGTTTTTGGCGTAGTGCGCGACATCACCGAGCGCAAGCGGGCCGAGGAAGCGCTCAGGGCCAGCGAGGAGAAGTTCCAGAAGCTCTACATGGCCAGCCCGGTGTGGATGAACCTGACCACCCTGCGGGAAGGGCGCTACCTGGAAGTCAACGAAGCCTTCTGCCAAGTTACCGGCTATTCCCGCCAAGAGGCCCTAAACAAGACCAGCACGGAGTTGGGCCTGTGGGAAAGCCCCTCGGACCGGGAAACCATCCGCCGGCTTATGCAGCGGGACGGCTCTTTGCGCAATCACCCGGTCAACTTCAAAATGAAGGACGGCCAAGTGCGCCAATTCCTTTGGTCATCGGAGATGGTGGAGCTTGGGCCGGAGCCCTTGATGATAAGCGTGCATTTGGACGTCACCGACCTGCGCCGGGCCCAAAGGGCCCTGGGCGACAGCGAAGCCCGCTTCCGCTCGGTGGTGGAAAACTCCCTGGCCGGGATCTACGTGATCCAAAAGGGCAAATGGGTGTACGTCAACCCGAGGCTGGTGAGCATGCTGGGTTACGTCAAGTCTGAAGACCTGAAAGGCCGCGCCCCTTGGGATTTCGTGCATCCCGATGATAGGGACAGGGTCATTGACAGGGCGTGGATGCGCCAGGACCACGGGATGGCTCAAAGGCACTACAGTTTCCGGGCGGCGCGGGCCGACGGCAAGTTGATCTGGCTGGAAGCCCTAGACGCCCATGCCATGTACCAGGGACGCCCGGCCATCATGGGCAACGTAGTGGATATCACCCAACGCAAGGCCACTGAAGAGGCCCTCACGCAAAGCGAGGAGCAATACCGCCTGTTGGTCGAAAACGCCCAGGACGCAATCTACATTCTGCAGGACGGCTTGTTCGTTTTCGCCAACCCCGAGACGGAGCGCCTGACCGGTTACACCGCCGAAGAGCTGCGCTCCATTGACTTCAAGCGGCTCATTAACCCCGATCACTTGGATAAGGTGTCCCAGCGTTACGCCCACCGCCTGGCCGGCGAACCGACCCCCACCGATTACCCCATACGCATTCTGGCCAGGGACGGCGGTGATCGCTGGATACAGACCAAGGGAATCCTTATAACCTGGAAGGGGCAGCCTGCCCTGCTCTACATCTCCCGGGACATAACCCAGCAGCGGGCCATGGAGGGCCAGCTCAGGCAAAGCCAGAAGCTGGAAGCGGTGGGCACCCTGGCCGGAGGCATCGCCCACGACTTCAACAACATCCTGGCCGCCATCATGGGCTACGCCGAACTGAGCCTGGACATCACTCCCCCCGGGGAGGAGTTGGCTCAGAACATGGAACAGATACTCAAGGCCAGCGAGCGGGGGCGCGGCCTGGTGCAACAGATTCTATCCTTCAGCCGTGGGGCCGAACGGGACCTGGAACCCCTGGAGCTGGCGGCGTTGATCACCGAGGCGCTCAAGCTGCTTAGGCCCGCAACTCCCAGCAACATCAAGATAGAAACCAGCCTGGAGCCTTGCGGCCCGGTGCGGGGCGATCCGGTTCAGCTGCATCAGTTGCTGATGAACCTGGTCACCAACGCGGCCCAAGCCATGGAAGAGACGGGCGGGGTCATCAGCCTGAGCCTTGAGCGTACGGAAGTGACCCGGGAAATGGCGGCTCAAACCCCGGGCCTGATGCCTGGGCCCCACCTGCGGCTGACGGTGAGCGACACCGGGCCGGGCATACCCCAGGAGCTGCGCGAGAGGATTTTCGAACCCTTCTTCACCACCAAGGAGGCGGGCAAGGGCTCGGGCCTGGGCCTGGCCGCAGTGCACGGCATCGTCCAGGCCCACCTGGGAGCCATAAGCCTGCTGGACCAACCTGGCCCGGGCACCGCCTTCCAGGTGCTGCTGCCCGAGGAGCAAGGGGCCGTGTTGGAGCCCGGCAAGCCCGTCTTTCCGCCCAGCCCCACCGGCAGCGAGCGGATAATGTTCGTGGACGACGAGGCCAGCTTGGTGGAGGTGGGCAGCAACATACTGCGGCGGCTGGGATACCGGGTTAGCGCCTTCACCTCCAGCCGCGCAGCCCTGGCCACCTTTCAAGCCGATCCCCAGGCCTTTGACCTCATCATCACCGACCAGACCATGCCCGGCCTCACCGGAGCGGCCCTCACCCAAAAGGTGAAAGCCCTGCGCCCGGAAATACCGGTGGTCATCACCTCCGGCTTCAGCCATCAACTAAGCGCCGAGAGGGCCGGCCAACTGGGCGTGACCGCCTTTGTCATGAAGCCCATCATCTCCAAGGAGATAGCCCGGGTGGTGCGCCTGGCCCTTGACTCCGCCAGCCAGCCTATGTCAAAGATGACATAGATAACTTATTGAATATACAGCAATAACGTCTTGACCCCCACCCCCGGCCAGGGCCACAATTAGGTAATCGTTCCGAATCTTAGGAGGATTGCCCATGGCCAGACTTTTACGCGTGAACATGAGCGAGATCATAACCAAGTTCGAACCGGTGCCCGAGGCCTACCTGGGCCTGGGAGGCCGGGGGTTGACCTCGGCCATAATCAGCAAGGAAGTGGACCCGACCTGTAGCGCCATAGGCCCGGTCAACAAGCTGGTCGTCGCCACCGGCCTGCTGGGGGGCACCAAATGCGCCAACAGCGGGCGCCTTTCGGTGGGGGCCAAGAGCCCGCTCACCGGGGGCATCAAGGAGGCCAACAGCGGCGGGCAGCCGGGCATCCACTTGGGCCGCCTGGACATCATGGCCATCGTGGTGGAAGGCCATCCCCAGGCGGGCAAATTCTACAAACTGGTGATCAACGCCCAGGGGGCGGAGCTGGTCCCGGCCGACGAGCTCAAGGGCCTGGGCAACTACGACACCGTGGAAAAGCTCAAGGCCGTCCACGGCGACAAGGTTTCCTACATCACCATAGGCCAGGCCGGGGAAGCCATGCTCACCTCGGCCAGCGTCGCCTGCACCGACACCGGCCTGAGGCCCACCCGTCACGCCGGACGCGGAGGGCTGGGGGCGGTGATGGGCTCCAAGGGGCTCAAGGCCATCGTCATCGACCCCTCCGGGGGCCACATGCCGGAGATGGCCGATGCCGAGGCCTTCACGGCCGCGGCCAAGAACTTCGCCAAGCTTCTCGCCTCCCACCCGGTGAGCGGCGAGGGCCTGCCCGCCTACGGCACCAACATCCTCATCAACATCCTCAACGAAGCCGGCGGCCTGCCCACCCGCAACTTCAGCGAAGGCCGCTTCGCCGACGCGGAAAAAGTGAGCGGCGAGCGCCTGAACGAGGTCACCACCAAGCGCGGCGGGGTTTGCACCCACGGCTGCATGACCTCCTGCGTCATCCGCTGCTCGGGCCTGTATGTTGACGAAAAGGGCGACTACGTGACCAAGTGGCCCGAGTACGAGACGGTGTGGGCCTGGGGCCCCAACTGCGGCATCAGCGACCTGGACCTCATCGCCCAGATCGACCATATGTGCGACGACTTCGGCCTGGACACCATCGAGACCGGCACGGCCATGGCCGTGGCCATGGAGGGCGGCCTGCTGGAGTTCGGCGACGGCCCCGGCGCCCTGGAGATATTGTCCCAGGTGGGCAAGCTCACTCCCCTGGGGCGCATCCTGGGCTGCGGCACCAAAGCGGTGGGCCAGATGTTCGGGGTCAGCCGGGTGCCGGTGGTAAAGGGCCAGAGCATGCCCGCCTACGACCCCCGGGCGGTCAAGGGCATAGGCGTGACCTACGCCACCACCCCCATGGGCGCGGACCACACCGCCGGCTATGCTGTGGCCACCAACATCCTCAAGGTGGGCGGCGACCTGGACCCCCTGAAGCCCCACGGCCAGAGCGATCTGTCGCGCAACCTTCAGATCGCCACCGCGGTCATCGACACGGTGGGCCTGTGCCTGTTCGTGGCCTTCCCGGTGTTGGACTACCCGGAGGCCCTGGGCGAAGTGGTGACCATGCTCAACGCCCGCTTCGGCTGGCAGCTCACCGTGGAAGACGTGCCGGCGGTGGGCCAAAAGGTCCTGGAGATGGAGCTGGACTTCAACCGCCGGGCCGGCTTCAACAAGTACATGGACCGCCTGCCGGACTTCTTCCGGCGCGAGCCCTTGAGGCCCCACAGCGAGGTCTTCGACGTGTCCGACGATGAGTTGGACCGCACCCTGGATTTTTCCTCTTAGGCTGAACCCACGGCGGGCCGGGGCCCGGAGTCCCGGCCCGCTTTTTTGGAGAGCCCCGTGCGCATTACCGTCAAGCTGGCCGGGCCCCTGCGCAAAGAAGTGGAAGGCCTGGTGGGCGGCGAAAAGTTCCTGGATTTGGCCGAGGGGGCCACGGTTGCCCAGGCCATCGAGGCCCTGGGCCTAACCGGCAAGGTGCGCATGCTCATGCTCAACGGCCGGCCCCTGCAACAGGACGGCCCCATGAAGGGCGGCGACCGCCTCATGCTTCTGCCCCCCGCCCTGGCCTACAACATGTACGTGGCCACCAACTTCCTGGCCCCCTCGGTGCGCGAGGACATCCGCAAAAAGTCCTGAGCGGCCCCGCCCCGGTCACTGACCCGGCAGCTTTTTAAGCCGTTCGTCTCCCGTCTTGCCGTCCGGCTTAAGGGCCTGGTGGCGGCGCATGTCGGCCACCGCCTTTTCATGCTCCCCCATTTTCTCGTAGACCAGGCTGCGGCTGTATAAGGCATGGGGCGAATCGGGGTTCAGGGCCAGGGACTCATTGATTTGGGCCAGGGCCTTTTCATTTTGGCCGCGCCGCAGCCAAATCTTGCCCCGAAACAGGTGGGCCATGGCGTGCCGGGGATCATAGGCGATGGCCTGGTCCATGTCGGCCATGGCCTGATCGTCTTGCCCCAGCAGGTAGCGGGCAGTCCCCCGCAGGTAGTAGGCAACGGGGTCGTACGGGTTGATGGCCAAGCCGCGGTTGAACAGATTGATGGACTCCCCATACTTTTTTTGCTTGCGGGCCTCCACGCCCTCCACCAGGTGCTGATTGGCCATGGCCGAGGTCTTCAGCACCCTTCCCCCGAACTTGTCCACCAGCTTTTCGGGAAAACCCCTTTTCTCCAGCCTGGTTCCGTCCCGGTACATCTTGCCCACGTAACGGGAACTCAGGGACACGGCCAGCACGAAGTCCCTTTCCGCCTCGGGGGACCAGGCCCCTTTCAGAAACAAACGCGCCATGCCCCGGTCGTAGTAGGCCCTGTGGAACCTGGGGTCCAATTTAAGAGCTTGATCGTATTCCTGGATGGCCGCGCTCATACGCCCCATTGCCCCATAGACCATCCCCCGGTTGAAGTAGGCCAAGGCGTTGTTGGGGTCCTTCTTCAGGGCCTTGTTATAGTCACCCAGCGCCTTGCCGTATTGCTTTGCGAAATAGTGGGCGTTGCCCCGGTTGTTGTAGGCTGTGGCCCGTTGCTCCTTGGTGAGCTTGCGGTCGCGCAGGCACTTGGCGTAGAGCTTCAAGGCCTGCTCGTAGTTCCCGGCCCTTCCCTCGCGGTCGGCGGCCAGGCAGTCCGCCGGGCAATAGGCCTGGTTGGCCCAGGCGGGCGAGGCCGCCAAGAGGCAGGCCAACAATAAAACGACTCTGATATACATGGGCCCCCCCACGAAATAATTTCGGCCCAGTATAGCACCCGGCACCCGGCCCCAAAAATCCCTCCGCCGCCCGTTACCACCACCTAGCCCGCGCAAAATGAGGCGTCGCCCCTACGGGTTTTAGGTATTACCCCCTATTCCCCTAGGCCATCTCGGCCTATTAGTCTGAAAAAGTAGACAGGGCCGCGAGCTGCCCCAGCCCGCCCCCAACAAAGCCAGGAGGCCATGGTGGAACAAGAGCCGAAAGCGTTCCCAGCCCTTCCCCGAGGCATGGCGTACTCACGGCACAGGGTGTTGATCACCGATGACCCCGCCCAATGGCGGCGGGTGGTGCGCTCCTTCTTCCGGGAGGGCCTGGCCCTGGGTGAACCCTGCCTGTGCCTGTATTCCCTCGTTTCGCGGCAAAGCGTGTGTTGCTTTTTGGAGGCGGTGGGGGTGGACGCCGCCGCCGCCCAGGCACAAGGAGCGTTGTCCTTCCTTTCCGCGGACCAGGTATTCAACCAGGACGGGGTGTTCTCACCGTCAACCTGCCTGGGCGCCTTGGTCAAGGCCGGGCGAAGCGCCGTCCCCCACTGGGGAGAGCCGGTCAGGGTGGTGGCGGACATGAACTGGGCGGCGGACAGCCGCCTGAATCACCTGCGGCTGCTGGTATACGAGGATTTAATCAACCGCCGGCTGCTCCCCCATTTCCCGGTGAACCTGCTCTGCTATTATGACCGCGCCCTGTTCCCGCCAAGCTTTCTCGACCAGGTGGTGGCCCGCCATCGGAGCCAGGTCCCGCTGCAAAAGCCCATCGGCGCGGGGGCGGTCCTGTCGCCACCCCTGAACCGGGGCGGTAAGCACCTGCCCGGCCTAGCCGTCCTCTAGATCGCCGCGAGACAGCCACCCGACCTCGGCAAAAGTGGCGGTGCGACCTTGGCCGGGCGGACGGAATTATTTATACTGGCCGGAGTGTTCACTGGGGGGAATCAGTGAAAAAATACTTGGCCATGGCTTTCGCCTTGTTGGCGTGGGCGGTGGCCGTCCTTCCCTACTTCCTTCGTCTGGGCCACCAGGTAAAAGAGAACTTCTGGCTGTTCGGGGTCGGCGTACCCCTGGGGTGGCTACTCTGCGTGGGGTTGGCCCTTTTTTATAACCAAGGCCCCCACCGAAAGCTGTGGTGGGTTTGGCTGTCGGCCCCCTTTGCCCTCGGCCTGTGGATGTTCATATGGGGGTTGTTCTGGGTGACCAGGGGATTTCAGCTCTAACCGTGGCCAAACGCAGCGTGATCATGGCCTGTCTGGTGTCCCTAGCTCCTTTTGCTTCCCCCCTTCCGTCTGAGGACAGCCCCGTAAATAGCTGTCCCGGTTAGCCCCTAACGCGAGGCCTCTGTGAAAAGAAAAATAGCCATGCTCGGCGCGCTTGGGGCTTGCCTGGTTTCCCCTTTCCCCTTGGTTTCCCGCATCTGGTTCCCCGACGCCTATCCTGAAATAAATATAGTTTGGGTTCCTCTAGTCTGGTTTTGCTGCGTCGCTCTAACCCTCTCAACGTTCTCGGGATCAGCTGCTGGCTGGCGGCCCTGTCCGTCTTCGCGGTCAAATACCTGCCCTTCCCCTGGGTCGGCCTGGCGCTGGATTTCCTGCTGCTCCCCGCTCTTTGGCTTTTCTGCTTGCTGAAAATGCTTCGAGCCAGGCAAAGGGCCATGCTTTTCTACTGGTGGGGGTGGCCCTCGCTGCCGATCTTGCTGTTGCCCTGGGCCTTCATGGGCCGGTTTTTGGTGGGGGTGCTCAACTATGCTCCGTGAGCTTTTTCGCGGCCCAGGCCTGCCTGGAAGTGCTGCGGACTCAGGGCCGGCGGGCCAGCCACCGGCTCCAGAGCAGGGGACGCGCGCCCGGATTGGCCTGGGCGTAGCGATAGAAGCGGCGCAAAAACTCGGCCCGCTCTAGGTAGACCTCCCGCTTGAAACCGGCCTCCTGGGGCGGATGGCCCAGAAGGAAACTGCCTCCGATGAGCCCCTGGCGCCGGGCCAGATTCACCAGGCCCACCCTGCCCCCGTTGCGCAGGATGTCCACCATAAGCATAAAGGTGGTGGTGCGGCCCTTGCCCGCGTGGCAGTGGAAGTGCAGCCACACACCCCGGTCCAGGCCACGATAGAAAACCAGGAACCGGTCCACCTGGGCGTCGGTGGGGCGCAGGTGGTCCCTGAGCGGCAGGCGCAGATAGCCCACCCCGCGCCGGGCCAGGGCCTGGGCCTCGGCCACTGTCTCTTTGGGCTTCACCATCATGGGCGTGGAAAGGGAGATGAGCCCCTGGGCGTCTTTTTTCACCTTGGCGGCCAGCACCACCTGGGGTTGGGCGGCCAGGGCGGCCAGGCGGGCCTGTTCGTCGGCGGTCACCTGGGCCAGGTTTCGGCCCTGGTTGGCCCAGTTGCGCGGGCCGTACCAGCTTACCGGCAGGCCGTTCACGAATCCGTGAGACTCCTGACGCAGGTCAACCACGGTCAACGGTGGGGGCAGCTTGGAGCGCATCACCTCCAGCTGGGCCAGGGAGAACTGGGAGCTTCCCGAGATCAACAGGGCGTCAAGGCCCTGGCGGATGGGTGGGTGCTTGGCTTTGCCCTGAAAGGCGAAGGAACTGGTGCGGAAGTTCAGGGGCAGGCCCCGGGTGGGCGGCTCGTCCAGGATCAGCACCACCTGCCCCGGGGCCTGGGCCAGGGCGGAGCCTGCGGCCAACATGGCCACGATAAGCAGGGCGCAAAGGCATCGCGCCAGCCGTCTGATTTTCATGCTTTCTCCCCTAGCCCAGGGTGAGAATCTCCAGGGCGGGCGCGCCCAGGTCCAGGTGCAAAAGCTGCCCCGGCTTCAGGCCGGGCCGCCCCAGCAGGAGCTTCATGGCCTCGCTGACCTCCAAGCTGGCCACCGCCGCCGGGGTGGGGGTGGGGGTGCCCAAGAGCACCTCGGCCCCGTGGCTTTTGGGCGGGGGGGTGGGGCCGTGCAGATCGCGCAGGCCCGGGTCCCCGGGCCTTATCACCATGACCATGCCTTCCATGCCGGCCAGGGCCCCATGCACCAGGGGAGCCCCCGCCGCGCGGCAGGCGTCCTCCAGCTGATAGCGGGCGGTGAGGTTATCCAGGCAATCCACCACCACCTGGCGGCCGGTCACCATCTCCGGCAGGTTGTCCGGGCCGATCCACTCCACCCGGGCCTTGGCCTGGCAGGCCGGATTGAGGCGGGCCGCCGCCTCGGCGGCCACCTGGGCCTTGGGGCGGCCCAGGGTCTCGGGCGTGGCCAGCATCTGGCGGTTGAGGTTGCTCTCCTCGAAGTTGTCGCCGTCCACCAGGAGCAGATCGCCCACTCCCAGGCGGGCCAGCAGCAGGCAGGTGAGGCCCCCCAGGCCGCCGCAGCCCATCACCGCCGCCGAGGAGTTCAGCAGACGGGCCTGGTCGCCGGCGTCAAGCTCCCCCCGGTTGGCCCGGAAGCGCTCGGGCCAGAGGCCCTGGTCCAGACACTCCAGCATGGCCCCCTTGAGGCCCTGCCCCCGGTGGGCGGCCAAGGCCTCCAGCCCTGCCAGGCCCACCGAAAAAAAGGCCTCGCCATCGGGCAGGGGGTTTTCTTTCAGGTAAGGGGCCAACAGCGCGCGCAACTCGGGCATCATCCCCCTCCCACCGGCGGGAACAGGCCCACCCGGTCGCCGTCGGCCAGCTCCTGCTCCGGGGCGGCCGAGCGGCCGTTTACCATGATTATCTTGATGCGCTCCGGGTCCAGGCCCAGGCGGCGGATCAGCCCTTCGGCGCTCTCACCGGGCGCGAACTCCAGTTCAAGCCCGGCGTGGGGGTCGTATCCCGTCACCTGCTTGCGAAGGGAAGTGCTGAGTTTGACCAACAGCGGCACGGTCTTCCTCGCGCAAAGGGTCTGCTTTAAATATAGCCCAACCGGAAGCGGGGCTCTAGGCCCGCTACAACTCCAAGATCATTTCCTGGTGCTCCCAGCCATGCACCGTGAAGGGCCCCCCCTGCTCGCGCCAGCCCATGCGCGCGAACAGGGGAACGTTGGCTATCTGCGCCGAGGCGGTGAGGCCTTGGGCTCCCCGCCGTAGGGCCTCGTCGCGGGCCCTGGCCAGCAGGGCCGAGGCCACCCCCCCGCCCCGCCGCTCAGGATGCACGGCCAAACGCCCCAGCCGTAGCACCCCCTGGCTTTCCTGTTCGGGAAACAGGCGCAGCACTCCCGCCAATTCTCCATCCCGCCAGGCCCCCAGGTGCAGGGCCGCCTGGTCCTGTTGGTCCTGGTCGGTGTCGGGCACTATGCCCTGCTCCTTCACGAAAACTTCGTGGCGCAGGGCCAGGGCGGCGTCCAACTCCTCGAGGTTGCGCACCGGGCGCACCACCAAGGCGGCGGGCGGCAGCTCCCAGGCCCCCAGGGCGGTGCAGGCCCCGCAACGGGCGCAACCCGCCTTGGCCATGCCCAGGCTCAGGCCGTTGGCCCGCATCAGGGCCGCCACCTCGGCGTAGAGCCCGGCCATGTACTCCGGGGCCGGGGGCGCGGCCAAATCCATCTCGCCGCCGGGCCGCGCCGGGGTGAGCAAGGGGATCACCCCCAGCTCGGCCAGCAGGCGGCAACCCTCCAGGGTCTGGGCGCGGTCCTCGCCCAGGCCGGCCAATATGGTGCAGCTCACCTGGCCCGGCCCGAACCTTTGCACCGCCTCGGACCAGGCCTCCACGTAGCGCTCCAGGCCCAGGCCCGCCTTGGCCGGGGCGATTCCGCCCAGCACCGCCGGGTCGAAGCTGTCCAGGTTCAGGCCCACCGAGGCTATCCCGGCCTCGGCCAGGCGCTTGAGGTCCTTGGTGAAGGGCGGGGGCAGAAGCTGGGCCTGCACCGGCAGGCCGGCGGCCTCGGCTATGGCCGTGGCGCAGTCGATCAGGTGCTTGACCTCGCCCCCCGCCGGGGCCACCGCTCCGGCCATGAGGACCACGTGCTCCACCCCGTCCAATTCCTTGGCCCGCGAGGCGGCCAGGGCCACCTGGGCCGTGGTCTTGGCTTCCAAATCGCGGCCCGCCTCCCGGGCCGGGCCCAGGGAGCAAAAAGAGCAGCGGTTGGGGGTGGGCCAGAACAGGCAGGTGGGCCCCACGGCCACGGCCAGGCAGCGGGCCCCGTGGCGCTGGGCTATCTGGCCCAGGGGCGCGCCCTGGGGGTCGCTCTCGGTGCTGAAGGCCGCCGGGGGCAACACCCCCACTGCCGCATCCACCGGCGCGCCCTCCCGGCACAGCCTGCCCTGCTCCAGGCTCCATGGCGAGCCGGCCAGCCACTCCCCCGTGGTGGGGGGGCGCACAGCCCGGCCATGGACCAGCAGGGTCAGGCCCTCGT
This sequence comes from Pseudomonadota bacterium, assembly GCA_018819925.1. Taxonomy (GTDB): domain Bacteria; phylum Desulfobacterota; class Desulfarculia; order Desulfarculales; family Desulfarculaceae; genus Desulfoferula. Next base: position 8,655 of record JAHJPG010000138.1, on the reverse strand, counting down.
CCGGAGCGTACCGATGCGTGGCCGGGCTATCTTCCAGGCGCAGTCCTTGGCATAAAAGTTGATTGATGATCTGGGCGTGGTCCATGGCTGCTTGCCTCCCGCTGGCTGACTGGGGCGGGCCATCTGGCCCGGCAAGTCATTGTACCACCGGGCCGGAGGGATCAGCAGCAGCCGGAGCTTTTGCGGGGCGGCGGGGCCATGTCCAGGCTGGCTTGCAGGCCCTGCTGGGGGGAGCGGGGCTCGGCCACGCAGCAGCAGGCGCTGCCTTGGCGGCCCAAAACGCTGTTTATCACCGCCTGGGCGCAGCCCACCCCGGCCTGCACCCACAGGGCTCCGCTGGGGCAGTTGGTCATGCAGGCCCCGCACTCCATGCAGGCGTCACGGTCGGCCACCGCCACCCGCTTTTCCCTTAGCTCCAGCACCCCCTGGGGGCAGACCTGGGCGCACAGGCCGCAGCCCACGCAGAGCTCGGGCATGGCCTTGAGGCTCACCACGTCGGACAGGTAGCGCAAACCGGGCATATCCATTCTCCTATGCCGCCACCAGGGCGTAGAGCCACAGGCCCAATCCGATGGCCGCGGCCGCGATCTGCAAGGGCACCGCCCGGCGCATCTCCTTTTTCACCCCGGACAGGGAGGTGTAGGTGGAGGCCCCGGTGAAGTTCATGGCCAAAAAGCTGCTCAGGGCGGGCACGGCCAGACACCAGGCCATTAGCTCCGCACTTGGCGGCCAGGCCGCGCCGGGCCACGGGGCCCAGAGCAACGCCGCCCCGGCCAGGCCCGGCCACAGGCCCTTGAGGGAAAAGGCCCTCCCCGGCAGCCAGGGCAGCAAGAGGGGCGAAGCCACCGCCCCGGCCACCAGGGCCAGGAGCATGGCCCCCACCGCCCGTAGCCCGGCCCCGCCCAGCCCGGCCCAGAAGCCCAGCCCGCCCACCAGGCCGCCCAGCCCGGCCAGCAGCAGCAGGGAGGGCAACAGCCACAAATAGGTTTTCAGCGCCTGCATCAACTCCACCGGCACCAGCACCGCCCGGGCCCTCAAAGGGAAGCGCACCCGGCGCATGGCCGGGTCGGCCTTGTGTCCCTTGGCCAAAAAGGCCGGCAGGTCCCGGGCCATCACCGGCCCGTAGACCACCCCGAAGCCGCACTGCTTTTTCACCAGATGGGCGGCCACCCCGGGAGCGGCCAGTTGGGGCAGGATGAGCCGGCGGTGGCTGACCACCCGCTCCAGGCCGCTGGAGCGCACCCGCCCGGCCAGTTCGGCGGTGCCCATGGTGCCCTTGCCCGCCGCGCACCACACGTTCACCCCCTTGGTGTCCAAGACCAGCAGCCAGGCGTCCAGCTCCCGGGCGGCCTCGCGCAGGTGGTCGAAGCTGAGTTTGTAGTTGGCGCTGACCAGCACCGGGGAATCCGGGGTGGGGTTGTTCAGGGCGTAGAGGCCGGGGACCACCTTGTAGTCGTGGCGGCCGATGTCCCAGCGCACCCTCAGGGTCCCCCGCCGGTCGGCGGGGCTCAACTGGCCGCTCACCCGGGGCGCCGGCCCGGCGGGAGTGTCCAGCGCGCCCATGACAAAGGGCTGGGCCATGGGGTCGCCCAAGGGCTCCGCCGCCGGGCAACAGGGCGCGGGGCCCTGGGGCGGCATCCGGGTGAGCAAAGGCAAGGGCTGAGGGCTGAGAGTCATCCATAACCTCCGGGGCATGTCTATATTCTAATGCAAAGCTAGGGATTTTCCAGGCGGCGGCCACCCCCCGGCACGGGAGGCCTAAACCCCGGAGGTTGTCCCGCCCGCGAGACCTCGCCGGAGCAGCAGTTGGTGCATGGCCTGGGCCAGGCGGCGGCCCAGGATCATCTGGGAGGCGGTGGTCAGGTGGATGCCGTCGTCCTTCAGCGCCAGGTCGTCGGTAACCACCATGCTCACCCCGGGCAGGCGCACCCCGGCCTGCCTCTGTTTGAGCAGGTCCCAATGGCGGAAGGCCTTGTCGCCACGCCACATGGGGGCCAAGTCCCCGATCTGACAGAACACCACCGGCAACTCCGGGTCGCCCAGGTCGCGGCGCCAGGCGGCCACCAACTCCGCGAAGCGCCGGGGCCAGGCCTCCACCGCCCGGCGGGAGGAGGCGTCGCTCTCGCCCTGGTAAAAGAGCACCCCCGCCACCCGGCTTTTTCGCCCGGCCAGGCGGGCCCGGCGCAGGCTGGAGCCGTAGAGGCTGCCCGGCCGGGAGTCGGGGGCCCACTGGGCCAGGGTCACCCGGCCCCGGGCGCAGGGGATCAGCCCCACCCGCACCTGGGGCAACAGCTCGCTGAGGCGCTGGGCGAAGGCCGACCCCGGCCCCACCCCGGGGTAAAGGTCCAGGGAGCAGGCGTCCCTCTGCCCTCCGGGGTCGTCCAATGGCTCCCGGGCCTCGGCCCACACGTCGGCGTTGGTGAAGTTTTTGATGCGCCCGGCGTTGACGGGAAAGCCCGGCGGCAAACGCTCCAAGTCCCCCCGGCCGGACATGTTGGACTGGCCCGCCAGGATGAACGAGAAGGTTTCGGGCCGATCCCCGGCCGGGCCGCATCCCGCCGCCACCAGCAGGACGGCCAGTATGGTCAGGCAGCCAACCAGATCGCGCACACAAAGCCTTTTTCTTGACAAGAAACCCATTTACCCTAATTATGTCAAAATAAGCAACCATCCCTGCCCGGAGGCTACGGCCCGCCGCGGGGCGCCGGGGATGGTGGGAACCGGACAAAGCCACGGTATTATATATTACTTTATCAGCCAGAAGGCTGAAGTGGCCATTTCCGGCTATTCAGGGCCGTCGCGATTGTTCACCATGAAGGATGAACCCCAGGCCCTTGACGCGAGGGCGGGGGTTTTTTTATTTAGGTAAGACAATGGAAAAAAGCGAAACCAAATTCAATAGGCCCGTTTGGCTGGTGGCCGCCCTGCTGGCCGCCTCCCTGGCCGCCCTGGGGGCCGGCCCGGCCGCCCAAACCGGCCCCGGAGCCCAGGAGGTGGGCCGCCAGTCCCAGGAGGCGGTGCGGCTGCGCGTGGCCACCCAAAAACAGCGAGACGCCTGGGCCGGCCAGCGGGCTCCCCTGGCCGACGCCATAGAAGCCGCCCAAAAGGATTTGAAGCTGGTCACCGCCCAGCGGGTCAAGGCCGAGGCCTATCTGGCGGGTCAAAGGGCCAAGGTGGCCGAGTTGAAACGCCGCCTGGCCGAGATGGCGCGCATCCGCCAGGAGCTGGAGCCCTTGCTGGACCAGGGCATGGCCCGCCTGGAAACGGTGGTGGCCAGCGACCTGCCCTTCCTGGCCGCCGAGCGCGCCCAGCGTCTGGCTTCTCTCAAACACACTCTCAACGACTACGACGCCTCCCTGGCCAAAAAGGCCAGCAGCCTGCTTAGCGCCCTGGAGGTGGAGGCCCGCTACGGCCAGACGGTGGCGGTGGAAGAAACCGAGATGGAGATACAGGGGGCCCGCCGCCGGGTGCGCCTGCTGCGCCTGGGCCGCTTGGCCCTGTTCGCCCTGGATCCGGCGGGCCGCCGGGCCTGGCGCTGGGACCGGGAGTCCGGCCAGTGGAAGCCCCAGGACACCCTGCACCGCCAGTTGGAGATGGCCTCCGAGATCGCCCAGCGCCGCCGGGTGGTGAGCCTGGTCGAGTTGCCGGTGGGCCTGGCCCCCGCCGCGCCGGAGGCCAAGTGATGCGCGGGTGGGTGTGGGCCCTGGCCGCCGCCGTGGTCGTGGCCCTATGCGGGCCGGCCCTGGCCGCCGACTTCAACCAGGCGGCTGGCCAGACCGCCGCCGAACGCTCCCAGGCCCAGGCCGAGTTGGGGCAGGTCCAAAAAGACATCGCCCAGGAAAAAGCGTCCATGCAGGCCCGGCTCAAAGAGCTCAAGGACAAGCTGGCCCAGGAAAGGCAAGCCCTGGCCCGGGCGCGCCAGGACCTGGCCGCCACCAGCCGGACCAAGGCCGAGCTGACCAGCAAACTGGCCGAGACCAGCGGCGACCTCAAGGAGTTGGCCGGGCACGTGCGCGCCGCCGCGCGGGAGCTGTTGGCCATGGCCGAACGCTCCCCGGTCACCGCACAAAACCCGGAGCGTTTGGAAATTTTGCGCGGCTACCTGAACAAGAGCCGCTTCCCCGGCCTGAACGACATCCGGCAACTGGTAGAGCTTTACTTCGCCGAGATGGCCGGCAGCGGCCAAATCGCCCGCTGGAAGGGCTCCCTGGTCAACCAGGACGGCCAGGACGTGCAGGCGGACATCGTACGCCTGGGCGCCTTCACCACCTTGTTCCGCACGGGCGGCGAGGTGGGCCTGGCCACCCTGGGCCCGGCCTCGGGGCGTCTGTTGGCCGCCGGGGGCGAGCTTTCCTGGGGGCTAAAGAGCGACATAGCCGCCTATCTGGACCGGGAAACCGGCGCCGCGCCCATGGACATAAGCGGCGGGGCCGCCTTGAAGCAACTCAGCCGCCGGGAGAGCGCCTGGGAACGGCTGCTCTCCGGCGGCCCCCTGGTGTGGCCCATCCTGCTGGTGGGCCTGGCCGCCCTCATCCTCATCATCGAGCGCCTCATCTTCTTTAGGCGGGTGAGGGCCAACACCGACGAGATGATGACCCATGTGGCCCAGATGGTGGAGCGTGGCGACTTCGCCGCCGCCCTGGACGAAGCCGAGAAGCAGCGGGGACGGCCCACCAGCAACGTCATCACCGCCGGACTGGCTTTGAAGGACCAGCCCAGCGAAGTCATCGACAACGGCCTCAGCGAGGCCATGCTGCGCGAGCTGCCCCGCCTGGAGCGCTACATCACCGCCCTCAAGGTATTGGCCGCCGTGGCCCCGCTCTTGGGCCTGTTGGGCACGGTCACCGGCATGATAAACACCTTCCAGGTCATCACCGTCTTCGGCACCGGCGATCCCCGGCTCATGGCCGGGGGAATCTCCGAGGCCCTTATCACCACCCAGTTCGGCCTGGCCGTGGCCATACCCATCCTGGTGGCCGCCGCCCTGCTGGGCCGCCGGGCCCAGCGCCTGGCCGGTGACATGGAAGAAAAGGCGGTGGCCCTGTCCGCCGCCTTGATAAAGGCAAGAGGTTAGGAATGGACGCCCTGCGCTCCGCTTGGGAATTCATCCTGGCCGGCGGCCCGGTGATGTGGCCGCTCATGGCCCTGTCCCTGTGGCTCTGGGCCCTGGTGCTCTACAAGTTCCTCTGGCTGGCCCGGGTGCGCCGGGAGGGGCTGGAGCCCGGCCAGGCCCTGGAGAACATGTTGAGCGGCCAGGCCCCGGAAATCCAGGGGCCGCGTAGCGCCGCCCTGGCCCACTTCCTGGGCTCCTCCTGCCACGCGCCCCAGGCCGACGTGCGCCTGTGGGAGGCCTCGGTGCGCCGCCAGGGGCCGCGACTGTGGCGGCACGTGGACACCATCCTCATGCTGGCCGCCGTGGCTCCCCTGCTGGGCCTGCTGGGCACGGTGAGCGGCATGATAGAAACCTTCGCGGTGATCGGCGAGCACGGCACCGGCAACGCCCAGGCCATGGCCGGAGGCATCCGGGAGGCTCTCATCACCACCGAGACCGGCCTTTTGGTGGCCATACCCGGGCTCTTCGCCGGCTACGTGCTGCGCCGCCAGGCGCGCAAGCTGCAACAGGGGCTCTTGTCCTTCGCCGCGGCGGTGCAAAGCTGGCTGCGTTCCAGACAGGAGGCGGCATGCTGAGGCTGAGAAGCCGCCTGGGCGGCATGGACGGCGACAACGGGGCCGAGCCCGAGATCAACATGGCCCCCCTGATCGACATGGTGTTCATCCTGCTGATCTTCTTTTTGGTCACCACCACCTTCGTGCGCGAGGCGGGAGTGGAGGTGCAGCGGCCCACCGCCGCCACCGCCGCGGCCAAGCAGAAGGGCGCCCTCATCGTGGCCGTGGCCTCCGACGGGCGCATCTTCGTGGACCGCCGCCAGGTGGACCTCCGGGCGGTGCGGGGCCTGGTGGAGCGCTTTTTGGCCGAGGACCCCACCGGCGGAGTGGTCATCGCCGCCGACAAGGCCACCCCCACCGGCCGCACCGTGGAGGTGCTGGACGAGTGCCGCCTGGCCGGGGCCAAGGACGTGGCCGTGGCCGCCCGGAGGCCGGGCTCGTGACCTGCGCCGCCCTGGAGAGGCCCCCCTTCCGGGGGGCCTGGGCCCTGGCCCTGGCCGGGGCGCTGCTGTTCAACCTGGTCATCTTCGGCTCGGCCTCCTGGCTGCTGAAAAAGCAGATCGCCCGCCCGGATCTGGAGGCCTACTCCGTCAGCGCCTTTTTGCCCCTGCCCCCCCCGCCCCCGCCCGAGGCCGAGAAGGAGCCGCCACCGCCGCCACCGCCGCCCAAGGTGGTGAAGATGCAGCCGGTGCAGGCGGCCCCCCTGGCCACGCCCCAGCCCCAGCTGGAAACCCCGCGCCTGAGCCTGGAGCTGAACCCCCGCCTGGCCCTGGGACCGGCCATCGCCGCGCCCGGGCCCCAGCGCTTCACCCTGGGCCAGGTGGACCGGGCCCCCCTGGCCAGGGGCCAGGTGCCCCCGCCCTACCCCTATCTGGCCCGGCGCAGGGGCATCGAGGGCGCGGTTACGGTGCGCTTCTTGGTGGACCGCCACGGCGAGGTGCGCAACCTGGAGGTGCTGGAGGCCAAGCCCCCGGGCGTCTTCGAGGAAAGCGTGCTCAAGACGGTGGGCCGCTGGCGCTTCGCCCCGGGGGTCAAGGACGGCGAGGCGGTGGAAACCTGGGTGGAAACCACCATCCGCTTCAAGCTGGAACGATGACCAGACGCCCCCTCACATTGGCCCTGGCCCTGGTGCTGCTGGCCGCAGGCGCGGCCGGGGCTGGCGCCGAGAAGTGCCCCGAGGAGCCCCGCCTCACCCACGGGTCCCACCAGGCCATGTACCAGGCCCAGCAGCTAATGGATAACAAGCAGAGCGCCCAGGCGGCCGGGAAGCTGGCCGAGTTCGCCAAGGGGCACCCCGAGGCCCACCCCCGGCTCTGGTTTTTGCGCGGGGTGCTGGCTTACCAGGCGGGACAGCGCGACGATGCCGGGCGCTTCTTCGCCCAGGCGGTTCAGGGCTGGCCCTGCTTCCAGGCGGCGGTGCGCAATCTGGCCGTGGTGCGCTACGAGCAGGGCAAGCCCGCCGAGGCCGCCCGTCTGGCCCGGCGCGCTTTCGATCTTAGCAAGCCGCCCAACTACGACCTGCTCTACGAGGCCTCGGTGTTTCTCCTGGGAGCGGAGCAGGCCGGCAAGGCCCTGCCCTGGCTGGAGGAGCTCTCTGCCCGCCCTCAGCCCAAGAAGGCCTGGCTCACCGCCCTGCTCCGGGCCTATCTGGACCTCAAGCGCAACCAGGCGGCGGCCAAGGTGCTCGCGCGCCTGCTGGCCCGCTGGCCGGACGACGCTTCTTTGTGGCGCCTGGGAGCCAGTCTGGCCACCATGGACAAGGACTACCCCAAAGCCGCCGCCGCCCTGGCCGTGGCCTACCGCCTGGAGCCACCCAAGCCCGCCGGCTGGCGGCAACTGGCCGACTTGTACCGGGCGGCCGGGGCCCCCCTGGCCGCCGCGCCCTACTATCTGCGGGCCTGGGGAGGCGAGCCCAGCGAGCCCAAGGACCTGGACCGCCTGGCCGATCTTTTCCTGCAGGGCCACGATCTGGCCCAGGCCGCCCGCTGGTCCCTGAAGGCGGCCAAGGCCCAACCCACCGCCCGGCGCTGGGCCCGGGCGGGGCGGGTGGCCATGGAGCAAAAGGACTATCCGGCGGCCCACGACGCCTTCAGCCAGGCGGCCAAGCTGGAGGACAAGCGCAAGGGCAAGGATGACAAGGGCGGGCGTTATTGGCTTTTGGCCGGCTACGCGGCCTGGCAAAACGAACAACTTCCCCTGGCCGAGGCCGCCTTCAACCAGGCCCTGCACAGCGCCCGCCAGGGCGGCAACACGGCCAAGGAGGCGGCCCGGGGGCTAAAGGCGGTGCGCGAACAACGCCGCCAGCAGGCCGAAGGCTAGCTGTTGTTGGCAAGGACGCTGTTCACGGTTTTCCAAGGCGGTAGCTGATTGAGCAGCGCCGCCAGGCCGCCTTGCCCATAACGGGTCAGCCGCTTGTGAAACCGTGCGCCGGCTCACGCCCAACTCCTCGGCCACCTGGCTCACATTCCTACCTTCCCTAACCCGGTCCACCGTTGGGGCTCGGCTGTAAACCGTGGCCCTGGCATTCTGGTGGAGGTTGTTGATGCGGCTCTCCAGGATTGGATTTGGTGATCCCGTTAACCACCAGTCCCCGAAACTGGAACCGTGTGAACAACCTCTTTAGCATCTACAACTAGGCCCCGCACCAGTCCCGGGCGATGGCCAGGTAGTCACCCACCGCCTGGCGGATGTTGTCCACCGGGCAGCACTCGTTGACCACATGGGCCTTGCCCGGCTCGCCGGGGCCCAGCAGCAGCGCGGGCGCCCCGCCCAGGGCCCGGCTCAGGGCCGAGCCGTCGGTGAAGTAGGGCACCCCTGACGGGGCGAAGGTTTGGCCCCGGCGCTGGCTCAGGATGTCCAGGACCCGGGCTATCCAGGGATTGCCGGGCTCGGTCCACAGGGCCTCCGCCCCCACGATGCGCTCCAGGCGCACCGCGCCGCCCAATAATTCGGCCAGCTGGGCCTGGGCCGCGCCGGGCTCCAGGCCGG
>JAHJPG010000137.1 GCA_018819925.1 Pseudomonadota bacterium | reverse complement strand
CGCGGCCTTGGGCGCGGCGGCAGGGGCGGCGGCCGGCTTGGGCGCGGCGGCCTTCTTTTCCTTGGGCTTGGCGCCGGGCAGCAGGGCCGCCTTGGGACGGTCCACGACCGCCTTTTCGGCGGCGGGAGCGCGCTCGGCCATGATGGCGGCGATGAAGGCCTTGACCAGCTTCACCGTCTCCGGGTGCCTGAGCAGCAGGATGTCGCTTCCGGCCAGCAGGCAGCTAATCGCCGTGGTGGCCTCCATGTACACGCCGCGCTTCATGGCGTCGCCCAGCTCGGGGGCGTCTTGGTTGGTCTGGTTGGCTTCCTTGCACTTCCAGACCTCGTTGCCCACGTTGTTGATCATGGGCAGCACCAGCTTGTCGTCGTCCTGCACCAGGGCGGCGGCCCGGATGCGCTCCATCACCGAGTAGCCGTACTCCATGCCGTAGCCCAGGCCGCCGGTGGTGGGGTCGATGACCAAACGGTCCAGGGACACGCCCAGGTTGCCCAGCAGGATGTTGAGCTGCTTGGCCAGGTTGACGTCGATGGGGCTGGAGGAGATCAGCGACTGGTCATAGGCCAGGGCGGCCGCGCCGATCTGCTTGTGATTGTCCTCGTCCACCGGGCCCAGCAGAAGATTCTTGCCGGCGTAATCCTCGGCGATCTTCTTGAGCACCTCGGCGTCCTTGGCCGGGTTGGCGCTGCCCCAGACGATGACCGGCACGTCCACCGCGTCCAGGACCTTGCCCACCACCGCGCTGGCGCCCGCCGGGGAGGCGTCCATGCCGTTGGGATCGGTGGACTTGAGCTGCACCACGATGGCGTCGGCTCCGAACTCCTCAACGTTTTTCTTGGCCCAGGCCGCCGGGTCGCCCAGCACGCCGCCAAAGGGCGCCTTGGCCGCTTCGGGCCACTCCACGGGTTCGTAGTCCCAAACCTCCATGGCGATGACGGGCTTGGCGGGGGTTTTGCCTTCCCAAGAATGGAAAGGATAGCAGGTCTCCCCGCCCACCTTGAGGGCCTTGGCCCCTTTGCCCAGCGTCACCTGTTTGATCGCGCCGGAATACTTAATGGTTGGAATATCAAAGGCCACAGCAATTCCCTCCAACTGAACAAGGGGATGTTCTCATCCCAAGTGTTAGGAATCAGGATAACTTACCCAACAGGCGCCTTTCATGGCCCCCAGTGGAGAACCGGCATAACAACCCATTGTATCCACAGGTCAACGCAGCGCCTTGTGAGCGGTGGTACAATGTACGGCCAAAAAAAACTGGCCCACGCCATAACTCTACGAGGTAAAGACGCGTCCCAAGCTACGCTAATCCAAAAAACGTGTCAAGAAAAAATGCATAACTCCCTGTTATCGCTGGCCAGAATGCTGAACTACCCCTCATGGGGCAAAAAATCTAGCCGGCGCTGTCCGCCAAAATCTGGTCAAAGACCTTAAAAGCCGCACTCTTAGCCGGGCTTTCCGGGGGCAGGGTGCTGGTGGGCATTCCCTTAAGGTCGTAGTCGGCCAGCAACGGGTCGTCGGGAATCACCCCGGCCACCTTCATTCCCAGCTCATCCACGGTGGCCAAAAGATCGGGGTTGGGCTCCCCGCGCACCATGGAAAGAATCAGGTTGGCCTCGCCCTTTAGCACGCCCATCTCCCGGGCCAGGTCGCTCACCCGCTTGGCGGCCTGCAGGGAGCGGCGGCTGGGGTCGCTGATCACCAGGAGCTTGTCCACGTGCTGGGTGGTCACCCGGCTGATGTGCTCCATGCCCGCTTCGTTGTCCACCACCAGATAGTTATAGTTGTCGGCCAGCTTGTCCATGCACTCGGTGAGCAGGTGGTTGGCCGCGCAGTAGCAACCGGCGCCCTCCGGCCGGCCCATGGCGATGAGGTCGAAGCCCTCGCTCTCGGCCAGGCATTGATTCACCCGCATCTCGATGAACAAGTTTTTGGTCATGCCCTCGCTTTGGCCCTTTTTCATGTCCTCGCGGGCCTGCCCCAGAGTGCCGTCAAGTTCTAGACCCAAAACTTCGTTGAAATTGCTGTTGGAATCGGCATCGACCGCCAAGACGGGGGTCTTGCCGTGCTCCACCAGATAGCGCACCAACATACCGGCAATGGTGGTTTTGCCCACCCCACCCTTGCCTGCCACCGCGATCACATAGGACAAGGCAATTACTCCCGATTTTGTCTTTTAGTAATGAATTGTGAAAATAAAACTATTCCATAGGCCCAGCACTGTCAAGGCATTTCACTTAAGGGTCTGACAACCTGTGAAATATTTGTGGTTGCATGCCGGGGGCCCTAGTCTTTATCATAAGATTTCGGTGGCGAGCCTTAAAACCCGCGCGGATGGGCGCCTCGTGGGCGGGGTGAGAGTTAAGCCGGGCCGCCTGCCCTTGCAATATATTAACATCATAGATTTAAAGAGGTTAATTTGCCGGTTCACGACCCGTGGTCTGGTGTGGCCAGACACTTGCGCACATCCGTCAGCCCCCAGGAATATGAAACCTGGTTCGCTCCCCTCACCATGCGGCTGGAAGAAAGCCGCGCGGTGTTCACCGTGCCCAACCGCTTTTTCGCCGAGTGGATCGCCGAGCGCTACAGCAAGCTCCTTAACGAGGCCCTGAACCGGGAGTTGGGCCGCCCCCTGGACGCCGCCTTCGAGGTGTCCTTGGAGCAGGTTCAGGCTCCGTTGGTCCAGCCGCCTCCTACCCGGGCCAGGCTCGCGGGCGCGGCCCTCAATCCCGCCTATGTCTTCGACTCGTTCGTGGTGGGTCATTGCAACGAGTTGGCCCATGCCGCCTGCCTGGCTGTGGCCGACGCCCCGGGGGGCCAGTACAACCCCTTGATGATCTTCGGCGGATCGGGTCTGGGCAAAACCCACCTGGTGAGCGCGGTGGCCAACCAATTGGTGGAGCGCGACCCCGCCTCCCGGGTGCACTACACCTCCTCGGAGGCCTATTCCAACGAACTGATCCAGGCGGTTCGCTTCGACGGCATCCATAATTTCAGGGACAAATACCGCCATGTGGACTGCCTGATCATAGAGGATATCCAGTTCCTCTCGGGCCGCGAGCGCACCCAGGAGGAGTTTTTCCACACCTTCGACGCCCTGTTCCAGGCGGGCCGCCAAATAGTTTTGACCAGCGACAAATTGCCCCGGGACATCCCCGGCCTGGCCAGCCGCCTGCGCACCCGCTTCGAGTGGGGCCTGCTGGCCGACCTGCAAACCCCCGACCCCGAAACCAAGGTGGCCATCTTGCAGCGCAAGGCCACGGACAAGGGGGTCGTCCTGAGCCGGCAGGTGGCCTCTTATCTGGCCAGCCAGCCGGAATCGTCCATCAGGGTTTTGGAAGGCTATCTGAACCGGCTCATGGCGGTCAGCCGCCTGCGGGGGGCCGAGGCCGACCTGGTGTTGGCCCGCCAGGTGCTGGGCCCCTTGGCCAGCGAGCGCCTGGTGGCGGTGGATGACGTGCTGAGGGCGGTGGCGGCCCACTACGGCATCCGCCCGGCGGATATCAAGAGTTCCCGCAAGAGCCGGGACATCAGCCGCCCACGCCAGGTGGCCATGTACCTGGCCCGCCGCCTGACCAATGCCTCCTTCCCGGACATCGGCCAGGCCCTGGGGGGCAAGGACCACTCCACGGTGGTCAAGGGGGTGCAGAGGGTGGAGAAACTCTTGGCCCAGGACCCGGAGCTGGCCGACACGCTGCGGGCGGTGGAAAACTCGGTGCGCCAGGACAAGCAGGGGGAATAGGCGGTGGCCACGCGGTGGGAAAGTGGGCTCGCCACTGGCGCCGTGGTGGAAAACAAGATCGCCGGTGCAAAAGCCGGTGGAGATTTTATTTCTTTTATTTAAACAACTTGAAGCTGTTTTCCACCTTTGCGCCGACATTCTTTACTACTACTAAATAATTAAGAGTTTATAACAATAAGAGAGCCGCTCCCAAGAGGTTTGGAAAAACTCTTTTGTCCCGGAGTCCGCAACACGATCAGCCAAAAGTCCTTTCAATTGACTCCAATATGTTGATACATAAAAAAAGATTGCCCAGAGGTAGGGAATAAACCAGAAGGCCGGATTTCAACCGCTAGATATTGATTGAGTTCTAAATCGCCAGGCTTTCATCGGACACGGGTCTATCGGGTGCCCGTTTGATAGGCTAAACGAAGATCGGTTACCACGCTATAAGACGGGGGGGTGGTCATTTTCATCGTGAAACCGAAGGATCGCTCCGGAGGGATGGCGTGGCTAACTATCTGTAATGATGCGCTTTATAAAGTTAATTCGGTTTCGGCGGCTTGCGATTAGAACACGAACGGAAAGGAGTGATCATGCTAAAAATTACCGCTTTGCTCTTGGCTGCCGGGCTTGTCCTTGCTGGTTCCGGCTTGGCGCTGGCCAAGAGTACCAAGAGCACATTCATGTTACTCTGCGGGTGTGGATGCGACTATATGGAAATGGATGTCCAATATGGTAGCCAAGCAAGACACATGGAAACCAACTTTGGCAACTATCCCACTGTAAGTTTTTCCCACGCGGCCTACCTCCTCAAACACAAGCAGCGGGATTACAAGGTTAATATTTGGACCATCTCTCCCGGTGCCAAAAAACAGCTCCTATCGGCTAATGTTACTATTGAAAATTATTATGATACCAAGCCGCGCGTGACTAATTGCCGGGTCAGTTACGATGTGAAAGGGGCGGATTGGGCGAATTGCGATTGTGGTAATACAGGAGGCAGTAATATCACCGTGCGCTGTGGTAGCGCAGACTGCGGCTGTTCACGTTAGGGTGACAAGGACCGGGTCCGACCTCCAATGCCGGCGCGACCCTTATGGCTTAATCCGTCCATGAAAGCCTGAAGCAATGTCCTGGCCTTCATGCTCCGGCCATGGACTATGTGGCGGACGGGTCCTGAAGCCTTCGCATGCAGCCCCGCCGGAAATGATAGGCCTAAACGTTCATCTTTCCAATGATTTTCCCGTGTTGGGGCCTCTTGTGAGTAGTGTGTGATTTTTCGTACACCTTGCTTGTACAAATAATTATAACAACACGTAAAGAATGACTGTTTAGACAAACCCTCTCATTTCACATAGCATTTAACTTTTTTATGAAATGTTTAGAGTTGTTAAGATTTGGTGTGGGCTTCAACGGCTTGCCGCCGGTGGTGGCGGGTCATGGGGGAATCTGGCGGGGCGGCCAAAGAGTTGCAAGAGTGGGGATTTTCATGGGTGGAGAAGGCCTTAGCCGTCCGTGAAGGCTGTTTCCACCGCCCAAGTAGGCCAGGCCATGGAAGAAGCCGCCTTGGGAGGGCGCGCCGCACCCTCGGATGACCCGGCGCGTTCACTCCGGCCAAAGCGGCTTCAAGATCAGACGAGGGTGGCGGGTTGGCGATGTCAAGAAGGAGGCAGCGCACTATATCCGCGAACAAGAAGACCCTCCTCCGCCAATACGTCAACCTTTGCCGGACGCGGTGGCGAACAGGACATTCCTTCGCCACGGAGGGTCCACAGAAAAAATTGCCCCAAATGGCGGCCAGGGCAAGGACCGCGACCCGCTTTTCCTGTATATGGGCAACCTAGGCGGAAACCTGGGCGGGTAGGTGATGATCCTCTGGGCCCGCCCCCACGATAACCTGGACCGTCTTCCTCTTTTCGCGGCCGGCGCGGGATGGAGACGCCGGCCAGCGGGAGTCTTTATCTTGCCCTGGCCGCTGGCTTTGGGTTAAGGTGGGCCAGACACCTATATCCAGCAATTCAAAGGTGAAAGATAGATGGAACTAACTGTTCGCAAGGAAGATTTGGTCAAGGGTTTGGGCAAATCCCAATCGGTGGTCGAGCGGCGCACCTCCATGCCCATCCTGTCCAACGTGCTCTTGGAAGCCGAGGGCGAAGGCCTGACCGTGGCCGCCACGGATCTGGAGACCAGTTTCCGGGGGCTATGCGCGGCCCGGGTGAGCAGACCGGGCAAGGTCACCGTGCCCGCCCGCAAGCTTTACGAGATAGTCAAAGAGCTTCCGGCCGAAGAGATATATCTTAAAGAAAAAGAAAACAACTACTTGCATATAACAGCCGGGCGGGCCAGCTTCACCTTGGTGGGTTTGTCGGCCGAGGACTTTCCCAGCCTGCCCCAGGTGGAGGGAATCCCGGAGTTGACCATCGCCGGCGACGTGCTGGCCGAAATGGTGGAGAAAACCATCTTCTCCATCTCCCAGGAGGACACCCGCTTCAACCTGGCCGGCCTTTACGTGCAAAAGCGCAACCTGGACGGCGCCGATTACCTGCGCTTCGTTTCCACCGACGGCCACCGCCTGTCCCTGGTGGACCGCACCTTGGATGGCCTGGAAAGCTTCGCTCTGGACGGCGGGGTGATAATACCCCGCAAGGGCGTGGCCGAAATGCGCAAGATGGCCGAGGACGCCGAAACCCTGAGCATGGGGCTAAACCAGAGCTACGCTTCCTTGGCCCTTGACGGTTCCCGACTGATTCTGCGCATGCAAGAAGGCTCCTTCCCGGACTACGAGGTGGTTATCCCCAAGGTGAGCAAGAAAAACGTGGTGGTGAACCGCCAGGCGTTTTCCGAGGTGCTCAGGCGGGTGGCCATCCTGGCCACGGACCGCTTCCAGGGGGTCAAGCTGGACTTCAAGGAAGGCCTGCTGGAGGTGGTGAGCCAGAACCCGGATCTGGGCGAGGCCAGGGAGGCCCTGGAGGTGGATTACGACGGCGATCCCCTGGCCGTGGGCTTCAACGCCCGCTACTTCATGGACCTGTGCAGCGCCATGAAGAGCGAGGAGATCACCCTGGGTTTCGTGGACGAGCAGCATCCCTGCCTAATCAAGGGCGAGGCGGACCCGGGATTCTTGAGCGTCATAATGCCCATGCGTTTGTAGGTCCGAGCGGGCGTGGTCGCATAAGCGGGGCCCTTGGTGGGGGCCCCGCCGGCTTTTTGGGGGGAAGGCCGCCATGTGTAAAACGTTTTGTTGCATATTTTCTGCTTTTTTCTTTGGCTTTGGACTGCTTTTAATTTTCGCTATGGCCGTGGCGGTTTATCTTTATGATCCGGCCTTGTTTTTCACCATTATCGGCCTGTGGTGCCTATTCGGCCTGCTGGTCAACCGCTGGATGCTGAAACCGCTCCACGAGCACGGCGAAGAAATTTGGCCCCTCTGGTTTTGGTCGATTTTGGGTTGCTGGGCTTGGCCGGTGGGGATAGTCTGCGGAATGGTCATACGTATGTCTCCGCCTGAAGACTTGAATAAATGACCGCAAGGCCTACCTTCTCTCGTCCGTTCCAAAATCATCAGTAGCAAGAGGTTATTTAAACCGGGTGAGTGGTGACGGGACCAATATCTCTTGGTGTGTTTTTGTGACTATTTTATGACAACTATATTGTCTTGTGTAAAATTATTGATTATCAAATTTGTTTTGTGGAGAGGTGATAATGGAAAAGGCTGTTGAAGAAGATTCCCCAAGTATCAGGTTTATGCCTCCCGTGGTATTTTGGCTTTGTTTGCTGGCTGGCGGCCTCGCGTCCTGGCTTATGCCGTGGCGGATGAACCTGTTTGCAGAGGCTTGGCGAATCGCTTTGGGGGCGGGGCTGACTTTGGCGGGATTCAGCTTCATGATGTGGGGACACGGCATTTTCAAAGATCGCGGCGTCAACGTGTACACCAATCTTTCGGCGTGTGAGTTAGTGAGCCAGGGGGCCTACCGTTTTAGCCGCAATCCCATGTACGTGGGGTTTTTGGCAATTTTGCCAGGCATTGGTATGGCTATGGGCAGCTATTGGATGATGATGTCCATTCTGCCCATGTTCCTGTATTTGGCCTTTTACGTGGTGCCGCGCGAAGAGGCCTATCTGACCAGGGCCTTTGGCGAGGATTACCTAATTTACCGCCGGGCGGTGCGCAGGTGGCTGTAGACATGAAATCGGCCAGCGGCAAAGAACTGCATGATTTTTTCAGGGAAGTATTCGGGCTCCATGCCAAATTGTCCCAAGTGATGGACGCGGTGCATGAGCAGGCCGGGCTGCGCACCACGCAGAGGCGCCTGTCCGAAACCTTGCGGCATGGGGGCGATATGACCGTGCCCGCCGCGGCCGCCCAGATGGAAGTATCCCGGCAGTTCGTGCAGACCCTTTGCAATGAAATGGCCGCCTCGGGCTTGCTGGCCTTTTCCGACAACCCCAGGCACAAACGCTCCAAGTTGATCTCCCTGACCAGTCAGGGGCGGGACGCCTTGGCTGCGGCCGAACGCAAAGAGGCCGAGATAATCGGGCAGGCCATGCCCCAGGTGGACGGCCAGGCGGTGCGCGAAGCCACCGCCCTGACCGCAATGTTGAGCGAATGGCTGCGAGAGGCGGTGGAAAAATTTGGCTGTAGCGGCACCGGCTTTCAGGCCGGTGACTGAATAGGCAGCCTGCTCGACAACTCGGTGGGGTGATCCCCGCCCCAACAAAGGAAAACGCCGTGAGCCGCGAATATGTATGCCCCTGGTGGATGATTCACACCTTCGACAACCCGGCGCGCCGTCTCTTTCACAAGCCGGAGAAGATGCTCTCCTCCTGGGTTGGTGCCGGCGACCGGGTGGCGGACATCGGCTGCGGCATCGGATTTTTTTCCCTGGGCCTGGCCCGGATGGTGGGGGAAACGGGCCGGGTGTACGCCCTGGATCTGCAGGAGAAGATGCTGGCCGGGGTGAACAAGCGGGCACGGCGGGCCGGGCTCGAGGGCCGCATCGAAACCAGGAAGGTGGATGGGGGCGATCTTTTGGCCGGCGGCCTGGCCGGAAGCCTGGACATGGTGCTGGCCTTTTGGATGCTGCACGAGGTGCCGGATCAGGCCGCTTTTCTTGGACAGGTCAGAACGCTGCTCAAGCCCGGCGGCCTGTTTTTATTGGCCGAGCCACGCTTTCACGTCAGGGCCAAGGCATTTGAAAAATCCCTGGCCCTGGCTGGCGAAATAGGCATGCAACTCAAGGAGCGGCCCGAGGTGCGCCTGTCGCGCGCCGCGTTGTTCGCTGCGGCTTAAGCGCACTCTTCGGGCGTTCATCCCGGGCGCCGGTTTTTACCCCGACATTGAGAGCCACCATATTGGTGCGCCGAGCCGCGAGGCCAAGCCGTTCGTTCGCACCGACCCGGACGGTCGCGGCGGCAAAGGTGGCGGTCCCTAAAAATTAGGCCGGACCGCTCCCCCGGGATGAGGAACGCGGCCCGGCCGACCAGACGCACCGGCCGTCCGGTTTGCCCCTACTCGTGCAGGGTGCGCTTGGCGCGGCGTATGGGAACGCGCAGCTCCTTGAGCGTTTCGATGGAGGTCTTGTAGGCGCCGGAAATGCGGATGTTGTCCAGCACCAAGGCCAGCATCAAGGCCACCGCTTGCACGAAGGTGATGTCCTCCATGGTGAACTCCCAGGGCTCGGCGGTGTAAAGCCGGAGCACGCCCAAGGGCTTTCCCCTCAGCACCAGGGGCACGCTGAGAATGGACTCGATGCCCTCGCGCTGGGCCTCCTCGGGGTATTGCAGCCGGGGGTCGTCGCGCACGTTGAAGATGGCCACCGGGCCGTCGCTGAGGGAGGCGGTGATGGAGCGGGCCGAGCTGATGGGGCCCTTGTTCAGGTAGAAATCGCTAAGACCCTGGGAGGCGGCGACCTCAAGCTTTTTGCTGCGCCGGTTCAACAGCATCAGGGCCGCGCCCTTGAGCTTGAGATGGTGGGTGAGGTAGATGACCACTGCCCGGGCCGCCTGGCCCATTTTGCCCGCCGTGGAGAGGATGTCGCAGATCTCGGCCAGGGTCTCGTAGTTGAAGTGGGCCGGGTGAGAGTGTCGCGCCTTTTTTTGCATGGCATTCCTCCTTGCCGTGGCGGGGTGGTGGCTGGAGCGGAAGATGCATCGCCGTGGTGAGCTGAAAGCGGCCAAGCGTGGGCGGCGCGGGAGAGGCGAGAAGGAGCGTGTGAGCGGGAGATCGAACTCGGCCTGGGTTTAACTCCAGGTGCTTCCCCACCGGATTAGGGCTCCATACCTAAATTATCCAGGTGCGGAGCCTGCCCGGTCAAGGGGGTAGGTGCCGCAACTCGGCAGTTGGGGGTAACCATCACGGCTGCACCGCGTAGCTCATATCACAGCCGCCGCCGGCGGGTGCATGTGGCATCATCGTTTACCTTGGCGCACCAGTACCGAGAAATTATGGGCACCGTCTCAGGGAAAGGCATGGTTGACCCAACAGATTAAAAAACAATAAAATATTAAATCTAGGGTTTTTCTGGGATCAAGAGGTTCAAAATGTGGCGACGGCTGGCGGCTACCGCATAATCGAATTAACAGGGAGGGCATCATGGGAGGAATCAATAGAAGAAATTTCATCAAGAATGTGGCCATCGGCGGCGCTGCGCTGGGATTAGGAAACGCGGTTTTTAACAAGCCGTCAGAGGTCTTGGCTAGCGGGCAGCGTGATAAGGAAGAAATTATGCGCGACGAACTAAAGCCCGAGATTATTGCGTCATGTCACTGTAAAAAGGTAGTACTTAAACTTATTAAACTGCATACCAGGTTTACTGTCTGCCATTGCGATGCATGTCAATTAATACATAATGGCCCATGGTATGGGACAACCTGTAGCGACATTAAAATTATCAATGGCAAAGAATATGTATCTGAATTTCCAGTAGAACATGGGGGATTAAATAAAAAATGTAATTTACCAAGAGGCTGGTCGGTATGGCATTTCTGTTCGAATTGCGGCTCCAGGCTTTACTATAGCATCAATGATAAAATATTGAAAAATGTCAATGACAGATACAATGTTTCCTTAGGATTAATACATAATATTTGTGGAAAAGATTTGCTAATGGAAAACGAAGATTTCTTTGACGTGAAACCAAATTATTACAGTTTCCATGAAACGAAAAAGTTTTCATCGGATGACATCATAAACAATTATAATAAGTTAATAAATCCTTCAAACTCGAAAGGGGCGTAAATTATGGCCAGGGAAAGAATAGCCAAAGTTACCGCAAAATGTAAATGTCAAAAAATCGTGCTGGAAGTAACAGGCTTAGATCCGGACTTCACCGCCTGTCATTGCAGTACTTGCCAGTTCATACATAGCGGCCCCGGTTTTGGCGCTAAGTGCAATGATGTAAAAATTGTGCAAGGAGCGGAACTGGTTAAAGGGTATAAGCCGGCATTATGGGCCACATGGCATTTTTGCTCCAACTGCGGAACAAGGCTTCATTATAAGTTTGCGGATGATGTATGGAAAAGCAAAAAGGACAGGTACGTTGTATCCGTGGGATTGTTATATGAAGCCGGCATCAAAAAATTTAAAATGTTTAATGAAGTTTCTTATGAAGAGAAACCACCCTATTACTGTTTTGCAGGACAGAGAGAAAAGTTGACCACCAGTGAAACATATGTGCTATATGCGCTGGAGAGCCAAAAGCCCTGAAGGCGATGGCATTAACTTGGTGGATGTAGTTAAGCCGAAGAACACTTTAAAATTTCGTGACTGTACGTCGCCAAAGCCTTTGGGACAAGATACGGTATTTGCTAATGGAGATGTTCCCGGTAGACCTCTGGTTTAATAATCTCTTCGTTTAAGGGTTTCAGCCCCAGCATGTGGCGCCTCCTGCGCCACACGCTTGACTCCGCCCGGCCTCGCAATGACAAATCGCCATTGTTGGAAAAAAGGAACCGTTGGGTTTCGGGCTACGCCCTCTACCCAACCTACGCGACCTCGAAAAGACTCTAACCTGTTATCCGCCTAATACTTGAAATTCTCGCATGGCACCAAGGTGACCAGCTCGTCCCACTCCACGTCGGCCAACAAAAACGGCGGCAAGTCCATCACCGGTGGGTGCTTGTGGCGCGATTTGTTGAGCACCGAGGTCAGGACCATCTTGTTCATGTGCCAGGGAAGCATGAGCTGGCGGTAGTTGGAGCCGTAGTCACTGACATCGGCCGGTGCGCCCTCGCACTGGATGGTGATGGTGATGGGGCTGGCCGGCGGCAGCTGGGCCAGGCGGAACTCCAGCACGTAGCTGAAAGCCCCTTCTGGCTCCACCGAGGCCTGCAAGGTGAAGGGCCGGGGATAAAAGGCGTCGGCGTGGGCCTCCTGGCGGCACCGGGACCCCGGCTGATCGGGGGGACAGTCAAAGCCGGAGATTACCACCCAGTTTTTTTGGCTGACCGCCTGACCGCCCTTTTCCGGGAAGATCAGCTCGATGTGAAACTTGCCGTTGGTTTGGCAGGACATCATGGCGTTGCCCGGCTGGCCCTGGGTGGCCGCCGGGTTCTTGGGCCTCAGCTTGATGGTGCCGTCCAGCTGCACCCGAAGGCAGCGCGACTCGGCCAGGGCCGGGGCGGCCATTGCCAGGCACAGGGCCAAGGCCGTCAGGAGTCCGGCGAGCTTTTTCATGACCGCTATCCCCTCTCCTACAGCCCGGCGTCAAAGACCACGGTCTTGCCCTTTTGAACCACTACGCCCTCGCCCACCGGCAGGGGCTCGGTCATGCCCTTTTGCAACACGTAGATATCGTAGGCGCCCGGCGGCACGGCAAAGGACTTCCACAGCGGGAAGTCGTTGTCGAAGCGCCGCCGCACCTGCAACAGAGGCTTGTCCTGGCCGCTGGGGTTGAGGTTCCAGCCTGTAACCCCGGGAGCCTTTTTCAGCGCGATGCCGCTGTCCAGGGTGGCGGTGGCCGTCTGGCCCGCCGTCACCTTGAGGTCCTTGGCCACCACCGTGGGCTCGGGGCTGAGGCTGTAGTGCAGGCGCAGGGTGTAGGTCCCCGGCGGAACCGGGCGGGTCTTGAAGAGATAGTAGTCGTTGTCCGGGCTCACGTGGGTGATGAAGGGCTTGCCGCTTTCCTGGTTGACCAGGCTCACGCCACCCACCGCCTTGGTCAGCTCCTTGGCGATGTTGATGGCCACCGCGCCCAGGGCCACCTCGGTGGTCTCGCCGCCCTTGATTTCGTACTCGCCCAAGACCGCCTCGTCGGGCTTGCGATAGTTGGGCTGGGCAAAGAGCAGCACCACCTTGTATTTGCCGGCCAACAGGGGATGCTCGCCGGCCACCGTCTTGGCCTCCTTGAGCATCTTGTTGTCCTTGACCCGGATGATGCGGAATCCGCCCAGGCTCTTGAGGGAGTCGGCGGGCAGGCTCATCTTCAGCTTGCCCAGGCGGCTCTTGGCCTTGGTGGTGACCGTCTTGGCCGCCTCCACCTTGACCGCCACCTCTTTTTTCACCGCCTCCAGGGCGGCCAGTAGCCCGGCCGCGTCGCCGGCGCTGAAATATTTTCCCCCGCCGGCCTGGGCCAGGCAGGTCAGTTGCTCCTTGCCCTTGGCGTCCACGTCGAAGCCCACCACGTGCAGCACGAACTTGATGCCGCTGGCCTTGAGGGCCTTGACCACCCCGCAGGGATCGGAGTCGCAGGTCTCGATGCCGTCGCTCACCAGCACGATGGTGGTTTCGTTCTCCTTGCTCTTGAGCATCTCGGCGGTCTGCTTGAGCGAGCCGGCGATGGGGGTCTTGCCCTTGGGGCTCAGGGCCTGGACTTTTTTGAGCAGCCCGTCGCGGTCGGTGGAGCCGGGGGCCACCAATACTTCCACGTCGGAGCAGTCGCCCTTTTTGCGGTGGCCGTAGGCCACCAGGCCCAAACGCACCTCGGCGGGCAGGCCGGGCACCGCCTGGGCCATGACCTCCTTGGCTATGGCGATCTTGGCCTTGCCGCCCGCCTGGCCCCACATGCTGCCCGAGGCGTCCAGGATGAACACCACCTCGGGGTAGCTTGGCGCGGCGGCGGTGGAGGGCGAAGCGCACAGGAACAGCGCGGCGAGAAGGAGCGAAGCAAGGACAAGGGCTTTACGAGACATGGTACGGCCTCCCTGGGGGGTTGCGTTTGCGCGGTCTGAGATAATGTAGCATAGCCATGCGGAGATAAGAAAGAAAGGCGGAGAGGGGCGGGAGGGAGAAATCTCGGTTTACCAGGCATGACGAGGGAAACGGAAGGTTGCCGCGTCGCGGCAGGAGGGGGCGAGGTGTCGTTTAACACGCTGGCGGCTGCCGCTCCTCGCAATGACAAGAGCTATTTTCTAGAGGGTAGTTTCGGGATCACCAGGCTTACAGCGATGCCCAGCACCATTGATGCGTGATTCGACGAATCCAGCCATAGCCGTCATCACGAGGAGCATCTCGGAAGAGATGCGACGTGGCGATCTTCGCCTTCCCCCAGGCGGGAGGACGCCGGGCGCGGCGGGTGGTTGGGCCGTGTCTCGTGAGCGGGGGCATGACGAGGGAAATCGAAGGTTGCCGCGTCGCGGCAGGAGGGGCGGCGGGGGCGTTCAACACGCCGGTGCCTGCCGCTCCTCGCAATGACAAGAGCTATTGGCTGGAAGGAAAAGGCGCCGGCCCGGCCAGGCATACAGAGATAGCGGAGGTTGGGTAGAGCGGAGCGAAACCCAACATCGTATGGAATCGTTGGGTTTCGGGCTGCGCCCTCTACCCAACCTACACGATGCCCGATGGCGGCGGTTCACAGGCGAGGCCACGCTGTCAGCCCCCCTGCCCCACCCCAACAAAAAACCCCGCGCCGTTGCCGGCACGGGGTCTTGTTATGCTTCGGTCGCCTGGCGCGGCGGGGCTAGATGTCCAGCTCGCGAACTTCCAGGGCGTTTTCCACGATGAAATTACGCCGCGGCTCCACCTGGTCGCCCATGAGGGTGGTGAACAGGTCGTCGGCGGCCATGTAGTCCTCCACCTTGACCTGCAACAGGGTGCGCCGCTCCGGGTCCATGGTGGTTTCCCATAGCTGCTCGGGGTTCATCTCGCCCAGGCCCTTGTAGCGCTGCATGCCCAGCCCCTTGGCCCCCACTTCCATGAGGGTGGTCAGCAGGTCATCGGCGCTGTTCACCTGCTTCTCGTCGCCGTTCTTGGCCAGGATGTAGGGTCCGTGCTCGTTGCCGGCCAGGGTTTCGCTGAGGCGCAGCAGGGCGGCGTAGTCGGCGGTGGCGATCAGCTCCCAGGAGATGGGGTTGCACTGGGCCATCTCGCCGGGGCAGGAGACGGCCACCTCGTAGAGGCTGTGGGCCTCGTCGAAGGCGATGTTTTCCACCACCATGCCCTGCTCTGCCAGGAAAGAGGCCAGGTCTTCGATTTTTTCGCGCTCGGCGAAGACCCTCTTGTCGCGCACCCTGGCCCTTAGCAGGGCCGTCAGGGCCGGGGCCTGCCAGTTGCGGCGCTTTAGGCGCTCGGTGTGCTCCAGGTAGGCGCTGAGGTTCTCCATGTGCTTAATCAGCCGCTGGCCGGACAACTCGGCCCCGGTGGCCTCCACCTTGAGCTTGAGGGCCGCGCAGGCCCGCTCCAGGAGGATGACCCGCATGGAGGCCTCGTCCTTGATGTAGATCTCTTTTTTGTTGTCCACCACCCGGTACAGGGGGGGCTGGGCGATGTAGAGATGGCCCTGGTTGACCAGGCCTTCCATTTTGCGGAAGAAGAAGGTCAGCAGCAGGGTGCGGATGTGGCTGCCGTCCACGTCGGCGTCGGTCATGATGACCACCTTGTGGTAGCGCAGCCGGCCCAGGTCGAAGTCCTCGTTGTTGGCGTCGCTGCCCTCCCCGGTGCCCACTCCGGTGCCCAGGGCGGTGATCATGGTGCGTATCTCGGCGTTTTCCAGCATCTTGTGCAGGCGGGCCTTCTCCACGTTGAGGATCTTGCCCCTCAGGGGAAGGATGGCCTGGAAGCGGCGGTCGCGGGCCTGCTTGGCGCTGCCCCCGGCGCTGTCTCCCTCAACCAGGAATATCTCGCAGGCCGCCGGGTCGCGCTCGGAGCAGTCGGCCAGCTTGCCGGGCAGGGAGTTTTCGCTGAGAATTCCCTTGCGCCGCACCAGGTCCCGGGCCTTGCGGGCCGCCTCCCGGGCCTGGGCGGCCTCGGTGATCTTGCCCACGATCTTCTTGGCGGTGGCGGGGTCCTCCTCCAGGAACATGGCCAACTGCTCGTTGACGATCTGCTCCACCAGGCCCTTGACCTCGGAGTTGCCCAGCTTCATCTTGGTCTGGCCCTCGAACTGGGGCTGGGGGATCTTCACGCTGATGACCGCGAAAAGGCCCTCGCGCACGTCGTCGCCGCTGGGCAGGTTCTTGACCTTGGGCAGGTTGGCGCTGATGTAGGAGTTGAGGGTGCGGGTGAGCGCCGCCTTGAAGCCGGTGAGATGGGTGCCGCCCTCGCGGGTGTTGATGTTGTTGGCGAAGCTGAAGATGCGCTCGGAGTAGGCGTCGGTGTAGCGCAGGGCGATCTCCACCTGTACCAGATCCTTCTCGCCGGTGAGGTAGATGGGCTTCTTGTGCAGGGGAAGGCTGTTGCGGCTGATGTAGTCCACGAACTCGGAGATGCCGCCCTTGTAGAAAAACTCGGTTTCCTTTTCGTTGCGCTCGTCGATGAGCTTGATGCGCAGGCCGCTGTTCAAGAAGCTCAACTCGCGCAGGCGTCCGGCCAGGGTTTCGAAGGAGTATACGGTGGTTTCGAAGATTTCAGGGTCGGCCTTGAAGGTGACCTTGGTGCCGGAGCGCTTGCCGCTCTTGCCGATCACCTTGAGTTCGCTGGAGGGGTGGCCGTGGTCATAGGTTTGGGCGTAGACCTTGCCGTCGCGCTTGATCTCCACCTCCAGCCACTCGCTCAGCGCGTTGACCACGCTCACGCCCACCCCATGCAGGCCGCCGGCCACCTTGTAGGCCTTGTCGTCGAACTTGCCGCCGGCGTGCAGCTTGGTCATGACCACCTGCACGGCGGGCACGCCCTCGCCCTTGTGCATGTCCACCGGGATGCCCCGGCCGTCGTCCTCCACCGACACGCTGTTGTCGGCGTGGATGACCACCTGGATGTTTTCGCAATAGCCGCCCATGGCCTCGTCGACCGAGTTGTCCACCACCTCGTAGACCAGATGGTGCAACCCGTCGGGGCCGGTGGAGCCGATGTACATGGCCGGGCGCTTGCGCACCGCGTCCAGGCCTTCCAGGACCTTGATTTTCTCTGAGTTGTAGCCGCTTTTATCGGGGGCCATAGCCGGGCCTTTCGGTTGAGGTTCGCGCTGCTTAATTATGCCCTAAACCACGAAATTTGCAATATATTTTTGAGGTTGAACCCCGGAAAATCGCCTGTGCAACCACTGGTAATCACGATGCAAAGCCGCCCCGGCCCAGGGGAATGGGCGGGGGCGGCTTAGAGCAAACGCTTTAGGTGGGTCGGCGCACCTTTGGAACAGGCGGGAAGGCCTGGCGGGGCGGCGGTTAGCCGGACAGGGGGGCCAAAAACTCCAGCACCGCGGCGTTGGTCGCCCGGGGCTGCTCGATGACCAACTGGTGGCCGGCCTTGGGTATCACGCACAGCCGGGCGTCCGGTACGCGCCGGGCCAAAAGCTCGGCATTGCCCAGCGGCACCAGGAGGTCGTCGGCCCCGGCCAGCACCAGGGTGGGGGCGGTTATCTGGGGCAGGCGCTCGTAGGCGTCGAACTCCTGGATGGCCAGCCATTGGCGCTTCATCACCTCCGGAGGAGGCTCGCAGGCGGCGGCCACCTGGGCGTAACGCTCCAGGATATCGGACCTATTCTGCAAGGTTTCCCGGGCGAAGAGGGCCTTGCGCCCCTCCATCTGCTCGGCGAAGTCCTTGCCGGTCATCAGCTTGGCGAAAAGCTCCATGGTCTCGGCGGTGGGCAGGACCTTGTGCCCGCCCCCGCAGTGGGTGGCGGTCAGCACCAGTCCGGCCACCGTCTCCGGCCAGCCCAGGGCCAGTTCTTGGGCGATCATGCCCCCCATGGAGATGCCCAGCACATGGGCCCGGCCCCCGCCGGCGTCGTCGATTAGGGCGGCCACGTCTTCGGCCATGGCCTTGATGGTCAGGTGGCCGCCGGGGTCGCCGGATTGCCCTATGCCCCGGTTATTTAAGACGATGACCTTGTATTCGCGGCTGAACACCGGAACTTGCTCGTACCAGTGCTCCAGGTTGGAGCCCAGGCCCCGGATCAGAACCAGGGGATGTCCCTGGCCGTGTATCTCGTAATAAAGGCTGAAACCGTCTCGCTCCAGGAAAGGCATGTTGTTGATACCCTTTACGCTTTTAGATGGGTTCGCAGGAAGCCGAGCTCCCGGTCGGCGATCTCCTGGGCCTGGTCGCTCATGCCCAGGAGGTGGTAACCGTCCTTTATGACCATCAACTCGGCCCCGGCCACGTGTTGGGCCACGTTCTGGGCGTGGGCCATGGGTACGTCGGCGTCGTGGTCGCCATGCACCACCAGGGTGGGAGCGGTGATCTTGTCCAGGGGCAACTTGTCGATGGCCGCCAACTGGAGCAGGTCGTTTTCCAGGCCGTCGCGCCTGAGGCTGATGGGGCACATGGTGCCGATCATGTCCAGCATGTAGCCGCTGCGCGCCGGATCGGCCTCCACGCTCTTGACCAAAGCCTCCACGTGCTCCTTGTCCAGGGTGCTCTCCAGTTTGATAAAGGAGCGCAGGGTGCTTTCCGGGGCCAGGTGTTCGTACTGCTCGTAAAGCCACAGGGTGGGATCGTTGAACATCAGGTGCATGAACATCTTTTGGCTGCTCTTCAACTGCTTGCCGTAGGTCATGCTCACCCCGCACTCGCTGATGAGGCAGGCCACCCGGCCGGGATGGGTGTAGCCCATGGCCAGGGCAACCGGTCCTCCTGCCGAAGCGCCCATGATCGCTGCTTTTTCTATCTTCAGCGCGTCCATGAGGGCGGCCAGCGTGTCGGCCTGTTCGGACAGGGTGCGGCCATCGCTGATGGGGGTGCGCAGATAGCCCGGCCGGGACCAGGCCAGCATCCGGAAGCCCTGGTTTTGCAGGCGCCGGGTGAGAATCATCCCTTGGTCGTAGCCGCCCGGCCCGCCATGCACCGCCACCACCACCGGGCCGCCCTCGCCCACCATGGCGTATTCCACCGGCCCCTTGGCCGTGTCGATCACCTGGGACCCGGCATTTAGGCTGTCTACATGGTCATGTTTCCAACGGAGGTATCCGGCCAATTTTCCTGGCATAACATCTCCTTCCCCAAGGTTACCATCATGACAAACCGTTTACTTTAACTTGCGGGCGCTCCATGGTTTTGTTCCCGTCGGAGCGGTGTCCCCTCGGAGACGCCCGGCAGATGCCATGGGCAGGGCATAAGCGTTTGCGGCAATTTTCGGGCCCGGCCTTTGGGCCGTCCCGGCTATTTCTTCTCAACCGGGGCCATGGCCAGCTTGACCGGCAGAGTGGCCACGGTCTCCTGCTTGCCCACCAGGTCCTTGAGGGTAAGGCGCAGCTTGTATACCCCCGGCGGGGCGCCCTTGAGGTTAACCGTGACGTTCAAGAAAAACTCCCGGTTAAAGTGGTGCGACGTGGTCTGGGTTCGCATGAAGTCTTTTCTGCTGAACAAGGACTTGCCGTGAACATCGAACAGCTCCACGTCCATGGCCAGAGATATCCCAAACCGTCCCCCGGGTAGGGATTTCGCCTCATAACCCATAGGTTCCAGATAGATATACATGGGCTGACCCTTGCCCGGGAACACCGGGCGCTCTGGGCTGGCCACCAGGTAGACGTTGCTGTCGCGGGCCTGATAGATGCCGTAGCCCTTGGCCGGTTCGATCACCAGGGTGGCTTGGGCCAGCTTCAGGGGCAGGCGCCGCCAAAGGGCCTGGGCCGCCCCCTCCAGCAGGCCAAGGGCCTGCTCCTGTTTGCCCTGGGCCAGGGATTGGCGAGCCTGCTCCAGTAGTTGAGAGGGGTCATTGCCCGGGGACGGCGCTTTGGGCGCGGTGTCCGGCCTGGGGGGAGGCTCCGGGGCGGCGGCCCGGGTGGTGGTTTCGCTTTGCCTGACGCCTTCCCCGGGCTCGGAGGAGCAGCCCGGAGACAACAGGGCCAGGCCGGCCAACAAGGCCAGCGACAGCGCCACCCAACACCTGCCCCCCAGCGTTCTTGACATGTCCGCCCTCCTTATTGCGCGAGGTTTTGACCGTTTCAGGCTAGCATGGCCGCCCGCTGTAGACAAGCCGTGCGGCCCCCTGGCCCGGCGGCGGTCCATGCCCGCGAAAAGGCTTGGTAAAACAGGCCCCTGCGAGGGGGGCTTTTGAGCGATTTTGTTTGCTAATCCGCGCAGTTGTTGCTATAATTGCACGGTCGGCGGCAGGTTGCCGGGGGGGCGGGGCCGCAGGGGTTTTTCCGGCAACGGCCCCCACGCCGGATCGCCATTGAATTTGCTTCAGCCGCCGCGGCGGGCCATACCGGCCCCCGTTGGCCGGTGAGCGCTAAAGGTTAAAGTAAATGCTTCCAACTGACGCCCGAAAACAAGAAGTGCTAATCGAAGAGGAGATCAAACGCTCCTATTTGGATTACGCCATGAGCGTGATCATCGGACGGGCCCTGCCCGAGGTGCGCGACGGCCTAAAGCCGGTGCACCGGCGCATCCTCTTCGCCATGCACGACCTCAAGAATTATCACAACCGCGCCTATAAGAAATCCGCCCGCGTGGTGGGCGACGTCATCGGTAAATATCACCCCCACGGCGACAGCGCGGTCTATGACGCCTTGGTGCGCATGGCCCAGGATTTCGCCATGCGCTACACCCTGGTGGACGGCCAGGGCAACTTCGGCTCGGTGGACGGCGACGCCCCGGCGGCCATGCGTTACACCGAGGTTCGCATGGCCAAGCTGGCCGGCGAGTTTTTGGGCGACATCGACAAGGAAACCGTCGAGTTCGTGGACAACTACGACGGCTCCATGTCCGAGCCGGCCATTCTGCCCACCCGGGTGCCCAACCTGCTGGTCAACGGCTCCAGCGGCATCGCCGTGGGCATGGCCACCAACATCCCCCCCCACAACCTGCGCGAGGTGGTGGGCGCGGTGGTGGCCCTGCTGGACAACCCGGCTATCACCATCAAGGAGCTGATGGGTCACGTTCCCGGCCCGGACTTCCCCACCCGGGGCTTCATCTACGGCCGCGCGGGCATCAAGGAGGCCTACGAAAAGGGCCGGGGGGTGATCTACATGCGGGCCCGGGCCAGCGTGGAAACCCATCCCCGCACCAAGAAAAACACCATCGTGGTCAACGAGCTGCCCTACCAGGTGAACAAGGCTCGCCTGCTGGAGCGCATCGCCGACCTGGTCAAAGAGAAAAAGATCGAGGGCATCAGCGACATCCGCGACGAGTCCGACCGTGACGGCATGCGCATGGTCCTGGAGCTGAAGCGCGACGCCATCCCCCAGGTGGTGATGAACCAGCTGTTCAAATTTACTGCCATGCAGAGCACCTTCGGCATCAACCTGTTGGCCATCGTCAACAGCCGTCCCGAGGTGCTCAACCTCAAGCAGATCCTGGGGCATTTCATCGAGCACCGCCGGGAGATCATCACCCGGCGCACCCGCTTCGAGCTGGCCAAGGCCGAGGCCAGGGCCCACATACTGGAAGGCCTCAAGATCGCCCTGGACAACCTGGACCAGGTGATCAAGATGATCCGGGGCTCGGCCAACCCCGCCGAGGCCAAAGAACTTCTCATGTCGCGCCTGTCGCTGAGCGACATCCAGGCCCAGGCCATCCTGGACATGCGCCTGCAGCGGCTCACCGGGCTGGAGCGGGACAAGATCTTGGCCGAGTACCGCGAGGTGATCAAGGAGATCGCCCGCCTCAAGGCCATCCTGTCCTCCGAGCAGCTGGTGCGCCAGATCATCCGGGAGGAAACCCTGGAGTTGGACCGCGATTTCGGAGACATACGACGCACCGAGATAGTGGCCAAGACCAGCGAGATCGACCTGGAGGACATGATAGCCGAAGAGGACATGGTGGTGACCATCAGTCACACCGGCTACATCAAGCGCACCCCGGCCAGCCTCTACCGGGCCCAGCGCCGGGGAGGCAAGGGCAAGAAGGGCATGGGCACCAAGGACGAGGACTTCGTGGAGAAGCTCTTCGTGGCCTCCACCCACCACTATTTGCTCATCTTCACCGACGCCGGCCGCCTCTACTGGCTCAAGGTGCACGAGCTGCCCCAGGCCGGCCGGGCCTCCAAGGGCAAGGCCATCGTCAACCTGGTGAACGTGGAGGGCGGCGAGAAGGTCACCACCGTGCTGGCGGTCAAGGAGTTCAGCGAGGGCCGCTACGTGCTCATGGCCACCTCTGGGGGCACGGTGAAAAAGACCGACCTCATGTCCTTCTCCCGGCCCCGGGCCGGGGGCATCATCGCCATCAACCTGGGCGAGGACGACCGCCTGGTGTCCGCCCGGCTCACCGACGGCGAGATGGAGGTCTTCTTGGCCACCCGCCAGGGCAAGGCCATCCGCTTCAACGAGGAAAACGTGCGGGCCATGGGCCGCACCGCCGCCGGGGTCAAGGGCATCGAGCTCACCGACGACGACGCGGTGGTGACCATGGAGGCGGTGGCCGGCGCGCCCACCGTGCTCACCGTCACCAGCCACGGCTTCGGCAAGCGCACCCGCCTGGACGAGTACCCCCTGCAAAACCGGGGGGGCAAGGGAGTCATCACCATAAAGACCTCCGAGCGCAACGGCCCGGTGGTGGGCGCGGTGGTGGTGGACGACGATCACGAGATGATGCTCATCTCCGATCAGGGCAAGATCATCCGCATGAAGGTGGGGGGCATCAACGTGTTGGGCCGCAACACCCAGGGCGTGAAGCTCATCGGCCTGGAGCCCAGCGAGCGCCTGGTGGCCCTGGCCCGCCTGGCCGAGAGCGACGACTCCGAGGTGGCTGCGGGCGGCGAGGCCGGCGACTTGGACGAGGGCGGCGAGATGGAGTTGGACGAGAGCCAGGTCTTGGTGGGCCTGGCCGAGCCCGGCGGCGGAGATGACGATGTCTAAGCTAAAGGTCGCGGTGATTGGGGCCGGCGCCTGGGGCACCGCCCTGGCCGACCACCTGGCCCGCCACGGGCACATGGTGCGCCTGTGGGCCTACGAGCCCGAGGTGGCCCAGGCCGTGCAGGAGGAGCACGTCAACCCGTTGTTTTTGCCAGACTTTGCCCTGCACCCCGGCCTGGAGGGCGTGGGCGACCTGGCCCATGCCCTGGAGGGGGCCGAGCTGGTGGTGCTGGTGATGCCCACCCACGTTTTCCGGGACGTGCTGGGCCAGGCCGCGCCCCATCTGCCCGCCGGGGCCAACATCGTGGCCTGCTCCAAAGGCATCGAGGGGAACACCGGCTTCACCATGTGCCAGGTGGCCGCCGACGTGCTGGCGCCGCTTCACCTTCCGCGCCTGGCCGCCCTGTCCGGGCCCAGCTTCGCCAAGGAGGTGGCCGCCGGGGCCCCCACCGTGGTAACCGTGGCCAGCAGGGTGCCCGAGGTGGCCGAGGCGGTGCAGGCCGCCTTCACCGGGCCGCGTTTCAGGGTCTACACCAGCGGGGACCTCATCGGGGTGGAGCTGGGCGGGGCGGTGAAAAACCCCCTGGCCATCGCCGCGGGCATGGTGGCCGGCCTGGAGCTGGGGCACAACACCATGAGCGCCATGATAACCCGGGGCTTGGCCGAGATGACCCGCCTGGCGCTCAGTTTGGGGGCCGAGCCGGCCACCATTGCCGGCCTGGCCGGGCTGGGCGATCTGGTGCTCACCTGCACCGGCTCCCTGAGCCGCAACCGCACCGTGGGCACCCGCCTGGCCAAGGGCGAGAGCATCGATCAGATCACCGCCTCCATGCGCCAGGTGGCCGAGGGAGTGAAAAACACCCGCACCGTATTGGCCCTGGCCCGGCGCACCGGGGTGGAAATGCCCATCATCGAGGCGGTGGAGGGGGTCATTTACCAGGGCATGAAGCCCCAGGACGCCCTGCACGATCTGATGACCCGCGAGCCCAAGCCGGAAGTCTACTGAACAAAGCTTGTTTATGAAGCGTGAGCGGCGCATAGGCGGCAGGCAAAAGGCCCGGCCGCTTGCGCCGTTTTTGGCCTTGGCCCTGCTGCTGGTGCTGGCCTGCGCCCCGCCCAGCCTGGCCGCCGGGCCCTGGCAGCGCTGGCGGCCCGGCCTGGAGCTGGCCCGCTTCGCCCTGGAAGACT
Source organism: Pseudomonadota bacterium (assembly GCA_018819925.1). Classification (GTDB taxonomy): domain Bacteria; phylum Desulfobacterota; class Desulfarculia; order Desulfarculales; family Desulfarculaceae; genus Desulfoferula. The sequence goes on along the minus strand of JAHJPG010000137.1, from coordinate 7,858 downwards.
CCGGTCCCTCGCCCCGCCCCGAGCTGGTGGTGCTCAGGATCGACCCCGCCCGCTTCGCCTTTCGCCTGCTGTGCGCGGGCCAGGTGGGGGGCGCGCCCCGCACCGCCCGGCAGTGGAGCCGCGAGTTCGGCCTGAGCGCGGTGATAAACGCCGCCATGTATGGCAAGGACCAGCTCACCAGCGTGGGCCTGATGATAAACCGGGGCTACGCGAACAACCCCACCCCGGCCAAGGGGCACAACGCCTTGCTGGCCTTTAACCCCCTGGCCCCGGGCCTGGAGCCGGTGCGCCTGTTCGACCTCACCCGGACCCCCCTGGCCAAGATACGTGGGCGCTACGCCACCCTCATCCAGAACTACCGGCTGTTCACCCCCCAGGGTAAAAACCTGTGGCAACGGCCGGACCAAAAGTGGTCCAGCGCGGCGGTGGGCCAGGACGCCCGGGGGCGGGTGCTGTTCATGATCTGCCGGGAGGTCTACCCCATGCCCAAGATGGTGGAGCGCCTGCTGGCGCTGCCCTTGGATCTACAGACGGCCATGTACGTGGAGGGCGGGCCCGAGGCGACGCTCTACGCCACCGACGGCGGGCGGGAGCTAAGTGTGGTGGGCAGCTTCGGCTCCAAGCCCGAGCAGACCCAGGCCAACACCGAGCAAAAGGCCCTACCCAACGTCATCGGGGTCAGCCCCCTTCCCTGAGGAGGAGGGCGGTTCCTTGAACTCCTTGTAATACTTTTCCTGGCAGTCGGGGCATATGCCGTGGCTGAACTCCACCTCGGCGTTTTGGGAGAAGAAGGTCTCCAATTGCTGCCAGTAGCCCTCGTCCCGGCGGATGCTCTTGCAGTGGGAGCAGATGGGGATGAGGCCCTTCAGCGTCTTGACGTTTTCCAAGGCCTCGGTGAGCTTTTCTATCAGCTTTTCCCGTTCCGCCTGGGCCTGCTTGACGGCGGTGACGTCGCGCAAGGTCTCGATGGCCCCGGACACCCGGCCCTGGTCGTCGAACAGGCAGGTGGCCGAGCCGGCCACATAGCGGCCCCCTTCCCCCAGAACGGGCAGGAAGGCCGCCGCGGAGACCAGCACCCCGTCCCTTTCCTCCAGGTCTTGGTAGGGGGCCTCCCGCTCCGGGCTGCGCTGCATGGCCAGGTCGATGAGGCAGGGACGCCGCTCGCCGTACAGGGCCAAGCCGTGTTCGTAGCCGCCCTTGCCCAGCATCTGCTCCGCCGGCACCTTGGTGAGGCGCTCCATGGCCCGGTTCCAATGCACCACCCGGCCCGCGTGGTCCACCACCCAGGTGGGGTCGGGCAAGAAGTCCAGGATCTTGCGCTGGTTTTTCACCACGGCCGCCAGTTGGGCCCGGGACTGGTTGAGCTCGTCCTTGAGGCGCTCGCTGTTCATGAGCAAAAAACCCACGGTCCAGAAAAGCTGGGCGAAAAGGGCCACCAGAAAATAGCCAGCGTGGGCCCAATTGCTGGTGAACAAGGTATGCCCCGGGTCGGTGAACAGCAAAACCAGCACACGCGCCAGGCCGCCGAGGCCCACAAGGGCGAGCATCAGGCCGGTGGTCATGTAGAGCGCGCGGCGGCCGCGGGGAGCGTGGCCCAGCAAAAGGCCCGCCGCGTAGAGCCCCACCACCAGAATCGCCAGGGACGTCACAAAGCCGCGCCCCATGGCGCTGGGCAGCAACCAGTAAAAAAAGCCCACCCCGATGAAAGCCAGGGCGGGAACCAGCCAGAGCATCCGGCGTTGCGGGGGCAGGCCCAGAAAACGGCTGATGCCCAGCAAGATCATGGACGCGCCGGCCACGAATGCCAGGTTGGCCCCCATCACGGACAGGAGGTCCGGCGCCACCCCGCGCACCATGAACAGCAGATAGCCCAGCGCCACCAACACGGTGCCCTTGGTCCAGTCCCGGAAGCCGGCATAGGTTTTTTGGGTGAGGGAGAAAAAGACCAGGGCCACGGCCAGGCAGGATGAAACCACGGTCAAGGCGCTGAACAAGGTGCGAATGTCCAATGTCAGACCCATGGCGCTCCTCTCGCCCCCGGAGGCGGGTTCGGCGAGACAATGGTGGCCGGTGAACCCAGGGCGATCTTTTTACCTTTAAGTATAGGCCAAAAATGGCTTATGAAAAGGGCGCATGTCAACAACGGCCTACTTGCCCTTGCCCCCTTGGTTTTGCTCCGGCGGCGGCCAGGTCTCCGGGGTGCGGCACACATCCCTGCCATGCTCGGGCAGGGTGTCGCCGAACAGGCGGCGCAGGGGTGCGAACACCGGGCTGGTGGCGAAGTTGATCACCGAGCCCACCAGGCCGCCGGGGCTCACCCCGGCCGAGGCCTGCGCAAAGGTGCCTTTGATTTCGATGGGGGTTTCCAGGTTGAAGAACTGGGGCCGCTTGGCCCGGGGCTCCAGGTTCACCGAGATGGTGTGCGTGGCGAAATTCAGCTTGGCCTTGCCGCTTACCCTGACCTTGCCGGTGTCGATAATCAGCTCCTTGCTGGTCATCACGCCCTTTTCCATCACGAAGTCCCCCACCGCGCAGTTCACCCGGGAGGTGGTTTTCTTGGCCAGGGACTCCAGCAGGGCGAACATCAGGTTGGCCGCCCAGAGGTTGAAGGAGGCGGTGTGCAGGTCCTTGGGCCAGAGGCCCACCCGGAATGACCCGTCGGCCCGGCCCAACAGGCCGCTTACCTTGGGGGCCTGGGAGGTCAGGTCGAGCTTGAAGGAGATTTTCCCCCGGGAGCGCATGGGGCCATCGGGGGTCTTGCGGGTGAGAAAGCCGTAGGAGAAGTTCCTGAATTCCACTTTGAGGCGCGAGGCCAGGCCCGGTCCCGCCGGCCAGATGGCGTTGCTCATCAAAATTCTGCCCCCCGGCATCTCCACCTCCAGGCGCTCGATGGCCAGGCGGCGGTTCTTCAGGGTGACGCGTAGCGTTCCCCGGCCGGCGGTCTCTCCCCGCCAACGCACGTGTTTGGCCTTGAACACCAGCTCCCCCTGCAAACCCTTCAAGAGGCGGCCCACCAGATGGTCCAAGGCGGCCAGGCGGGCCCGGCGCTGTTCCGGGGCCGGGCGGGAGTCGGCTTCCTCCATGGCCACCACATGGGCCATGTTTTCCACGTCTGCCTGGGGCGACTCCAGATGGATGACCAGCCGGGGGGGCTTGGGCCTGGTGTCCAGAAACACCCGTCCGGTGAGGCTGCTTTGTCCCAGGCGAAGCACCAGTTCGTCCAGGCCGGCCTGATCCTGGGAGATGCGCAGGCGGCCAGAGACCTGGGAGAAGTGCAGGGTGCCCCCGTGACTCCGCCCCGGGGGTGGTTGCAGGGGCAGGTGGAGGTCGCGCAGCAGCACCCGGTCCAGGTTCAACTCGTCGTGCAGCAGCGAGAGCAGGGAAACCTTGATGCTCAGGCGTCCCAGCTTGATGGCCGGGAGCTTGGGGTCCGGCCGCATCACCTTGATTTGGGACATGCTAATGGTGGGGTTCAAGGTGGGGGTGAGGCGGATGGGCCCCTCCAGGGTCAGGCGCAGGGGGGCCAGGTCTTGGTTCAGCTCTTCGGTGAGGCTGGCCCGCAGGAAGCCGGCGGGGATGCTCCAGCCCGCCAGATACACCACCAGCCAGGCCAGGGCCAGCCCGGCCAAAAACAGCAGCAGGTATTTGACGAAGCGCTTGAACACCACCACCAGCCCGTTTGGGGAAAGTGGTTTCTATTCTACTGCGCGGGAGGCGAAAAAGTCATCCCAGGCCCGGGGGCTGGCCCGGGCGGCATCGGGGCGCCTGGGAAAAGCGCGGGCCGGGCCGAGGCAACGCAAAAAACGCCTCGCCCGCCGCCGGAGGTAAGGCCGGCGGCGGGCGAGGTTAACGGCCAGCTTATTTTTCCGCCTTGGCCAGGAGCTTGTCGGCCATGGCCGCCACCGCCGCCTTGGAGCCCATGGCCACGTCGGTGGGGCACTTGGCCTCCATGTCCGCCTCGATGATGTCTTCGTCGTAGCGCATGAAGCCCAGGAACTCGAAGCCCTTGAGGGTCTGCTCCAGGTAATCTTCGTCCTTGCCGCTACGGATTTTGTTGCCCACGATGAGGACCTTGCTCAGGCCCAGGTCGCCGGCCAACTGCTTGATGTGCTCGGCGGTGTCCACCGAGCGCCGGCCCGGCTCCACCACCACCACCAGAAAATCCACCCCCTGGCTGGTGCCCCGGCCCAGGTGCTCCAGGCCCGCCTCCATGTCCAGGATCAGCACATCCTTGCGCAACAGCACCAGGTGGGCCATTAGCGCCTTGAGCATGGAAGAGGCCGGGCAGATGCAGCCGCCGCCGCCCTTTTTCACCGTGCCCATGACCATCAGGCGCACCCCTTGGTGCTCCACGCTGAGTTTGTCGGGCAGGTCGTTCACGGTGGGGTTGAGCTTGAAGTAGGTGCCCCAGTTCTCGCCGTCGCTGTTGGTGCGCTCGGCGATGAGCGACTTCATTTCGCTCACCGGCACCAGCTTGTGGTAGTCCGGGAATCCCAGGGCTTGGCCCAGGTTGGCGTCGGGGTCGGCGTCCACCGCCAGCACATTGAGACCCTTTTCGGCCAGGGCCCGGGCCAGCATGGCCGAGAAGGTGGTCTTGCCCACGCCGCCTTTGCCGCTTACCGCTATCTTCATCGCTCACCTCGAATTGCTAAAAGGGGGACCGGCCCGGGGCCGGTAACATCAACAAAAGTTCGTTTGTCCGTCTGCATACAGGGCCACCAGCACCTCCAGGTCGGCCTGGCACTCCCGCCGCTGGCGGCAGCCGGCCTCCCGGCCCACTCCGGTCATGGCCTTGACCAGGGGAGCGGTGTAGGCCCCGGCGGCGATGGCCGCCTTTACCGCGCCTTTGTCCACCCCGGCGCAGGGGCACACCGCCTCATCGTCCGGGGCGTCGCGCCAGCGCCGGGCCAACTCGTTGTCCAGGGCCGGGGCTCCGCCGCATCCGCATCCGCAGCCACCGTGTCCCTCGTGCTCCATGCCCATGCTCTTCTCCCGGCTGACATAAACAAGCGGCTCAGCGCCGCTATCTAATACTGTAGGACTTTATCCGGGGAATGCAAGCGGCCCGCCGGGTGGGTAAAGGCTCCGCACCTGGCCTTTTATTCGCCACTTTTTTATGCACCACGCCAGCCGCCCTGTGGCGGTCCCTTGCTGCAACCAGCAGTAATAACTACATCTGTTGCTGAACGGCCCGGTAGGCACGATGTCTGCAATAAGCTGAAAGGCATGAGCGGTGAGGCCGCCGCCACATCAAGGCGAAGAACGCCTGCCAAGTCCCGGACGCTCCGGCCTTGTCCCGGCCAAGACCTCCGGGCCGGCAACCGAACCGCCCTACCTCCTCATCCCTCCCTGCTATCGGCCCCCCGGTTAACCCCGGGGGGCCGACTTTCGGCTTCGCCAGGACGCGCCATGCGGCGTTGTCAACATCGCTCGGTCCTCGGGGTAGGTCTACTACCCCTGCGTCCCTCGTTCGCCCAGCGCGCCGCTGGCGGCGGATCGGGTCGATTAGCCAAGGTGCTCCCACATACGGTAACTGCTCCCGTTGAAGCTCCTTGGCAGCCCAAGCCTTGGGTCGCCTTGCCCTGCGGCGTCTGGCTGTGCCGAGTGGCTGCCTACTGGCCTCGGCTTTAGCCCTTGCTGCGCGACAGGGCCATCATCTTATAGATGGGCATGCCGGCGGTCAGGGCGATGTCTTCGGTGGAGAGGTAGCGCCCGATGGTGCGGTCGAAGAGCAGGTTGCCGTCCGGCGGGAACTCCTCGTCCCCGGCCCACAGCACCAGCTGAATGGGCACCATGGGGAAGGCCCGCACGATCACCGAGGCGTCGCCGGTCTCGCCGGGCCCTTCGCCGCCCACCAGGGGGGCCAGCTCGGCCAGCAGCTCGGGCCGCGCCCCGAAAAAGCCCACCAGGGGGGCCTTGGCCCTTTTCACGAAGGCCGACCAGTAGAACTCGCCCGCCTCCACCTCGCGGTAGGTGATCCACTCCCCGGTGGGCGCGGTGCCGTCGGCCTTGACCAGGTAGTGCAATATCAAGGCCTGCTCGGCCAGGGGGATCTCCGGGCCGTCGTCAATGGCGGCCACCGTTATGGGCGGGGCGCTCACCCGCACCGGGCGGCCGAAATAGTTCATCTCCAGATAAGAGGCGTCGTCCGCCGCCTGTGCTCCGGCCTTGCGGGCCACCTCGGCCCAGTCGCGCTGGTCCAGCTCCTCGGCGGCCAGGTCAAAGCTTTTCTGATAATCGTCCACCCGGGCCATGTCTCGCTCCTCGCTGGTGGTTGTTGGCTGGCCTCCAATGTAGCCGAGGAGCGGGGGTATGTCGAGGATTTGGCGCTCAGTCCCGGCCGCCGAGCTTGCCCACGCCCGCCAGGCCCGCGGCCACGCAAAGCACCAGCACCCAACCCACCAGCTGCTGGATGAACAGGAAATAGAACTTGGCGAAGCCGGCGAGTGCCATGCTCATGGCTTCGTGCTCGGGCCGCAGGTCGATGAGGGGCAGCATGTTGTCCAGGCTGAAGCCAAGGCAGAATAGCGCCCCGTGCGAGCTGCCGCCGCCCGCGCCGCAAACCACCGCGCCCGCAATGAGAAACAAAAGGGCCCAGATCAATGCCCGGAAATAGCGATAGCCCAGACCGTAGCCGATGGTCCCCTTGAGCAGGGTGCGCCCCAGCCGGGGGAGGGACCGTTTAGCCAGTTGCTTGCGCTCCCTTTCCAGCCCGGCGTACATGACCTCGTTGGCCTTGTCGGGCTGGCCCGACTCCCGCAGGAACCTGGCGCATTGTCGGTAGGGGTCCATGGAAAAGTCTTTTTGCTTTTCCAGCCAACCCACGTACCAGGAAGCGGGGCGGTCGGAAGCGGTGGTGAAATTAATAGTGCTTGGTGACAAGTCACCAGACTTTTTCTCCGTCTCTAGAGAACCAATACTGGCATAGCGAAAGCCGTCCAGGCGTAGGGAGGCGGGCCAGTCCTCTTGGCCATCCAGCACCGCGCCGACCGTGGTGTGGCGCAGATCGAGCGATCCTTTGCACCAGGAGATGGCTTTTCCCTGATCGGGAGAGGAGAGTCGCAGAACGCCGGTAATACTGCTCTGGGAAAGGTCAACCCGGCTCAGGTGAGCCCCGTCCAGGGAGAGCCCACCACCCACCCGGCAAAAGGACAAATTCACTTCTTTGAAAAAACGAGCACCAGCCATGAGCAGATGCGAAGCGACCTGCATCCCCTCGCAATCCAGCATCCCCCTGAAACCAGCACCTGTCATGGAAAGCTGCCCGCCCACCTGAACCCCGGGCAGGCGGGCGGCAGTGAAGCTGCCTTGGCCCATGAAAAGGCCGCCCTTGATCCCGGCGCGGTCCATGGCCAGCTTGCCGCTGAACTTGGCGCCCTCCATGGCCAGCTGTCCGCCCACCTGAACCCCGGGCAGGCGGGCGGAAGCGAAGCTGCCTTGGCCCATGAAAATGTCGCCCTTGACCTCCGCGCCGTCCATGGCCAGCTCTTTTTTAAACGTCGCCTGTTTCATGATGAGTTCGCCGTCAACGGTCGCGCCCTGTAAGTTGACTTCTCCTGAAAACTGCGCGCCCTCCATGTCCAGCTGCCCGCCCACCTGAACCCCGTGCAGGCGGGCGGATTCGAAGCTGCCTTGGCGCATGAAAAGGTCGCCCTTGATCTCGGCGCCGTCCATGGCCAGCTCGCTGCTGAACCTGGCGCCCTCCATGTCAAACTGCCCGCCCACCCGAACCCCGGGCAGGCGGGCGGAAGCGAAGCTCCCTTGGCGCATGAAAAGGCTGGCCTTGATCTCGGCGCGGTCCAGGGCCAGCGATGGTTGGCAAAAGGAGGCATTCAGGTTGAGGGAATACTGGAAGCGG
>JAHJPG010000136.1 GCA_018819925.1 Pseudomonadota bacterium | reverse complement strand
GTGGCCCTGGTCAAGTGGCTCTTTTCCCTGTCGCGCAAGGACCAGGCGGGCCTCCTCTCGCCGCCGGCCCAGACCCAAGACCGCTCCCTGGCCATCTTGCGCGAGCGCTACGCCAAGGGCGAGATAAGCAGCGAGGAATACCAGGCCATGAAGGCGGAGCTGGGGGCTTAGGGGCTCGCCCTCATGCAACATCCGCGCTAGCCAGGCGGATTGCCGCGTGGCATTATGAGGGCATGAAACTGCCGGAGCGTTACACCCGCCTGCGGCTGCCCCTGGTGGTGGTGCTGGTGGCCTCAATCTGCTATCTGCACTTTCGCCTGGGCCCGGACAAGGCGGTGGCCAGCGTATTTTTGCAGGACCTGTACTTCCTGCCCATAATCCTAACCGGTTTTTGGTGGGGACCCTGGATGGGGCTCGCCATCGCCCTGGTGGTGTCGGGCCTCTACGCCCCCTATGTGGCCCTGGTGCACCACCTCACTCCAGCCACTATTACCGCCGCCATCACCCAGATGGTGCTGTTCGCGGGCGTGGGCCTGCTGGTGGGCTGGCTGCGCCGCCGGGAGCAGGCGCATCAAGATTTGGCCCGGCGCGCCGAGAACCTGGCCGCAGTGGGCCGGGCGGTGGCCAGCGTGGCCCACGACATGAAGATCCCCCTCATGGCCATCGGCGGTTTCACCGCCCAGGTGAAGCGCAAGCTTGTGCCGGGTGGCCCCGAGGAGCACAAGCTGGAGATGGTGATTGAACAGACCGCCCGTCTGGAGGGCATGGTAAGAGAAATGCTGGACTTTTCCCGGCCCCTGGAGCTGCATCGCCAAAGCCTGGACCTAAAGGCGTTGGCGGCGCGCACCATGGAGGTGGCCGCGCCCATGGCCGAGCAAAATCAGGTCCGACTGACCAGCGACCTGGAGGAGGGCCTGCCCACGGTGGAGGCCGATCCCGAGCGCCTGCAGCAGGCGCTGATCAATATGCTCAACAACGCGGTGCAGGCCTCGCCGCCCCTGGGCGAGGTGAGCCTTTCGGCCTGGCGGCAGGGGGACGAGGTGGTGCTGGCCGTCTCCGACCACGGCCCCGGAGTTTCCGCCGCCCAGCGCCAGCATCTTTTCACGCCCTTTTACACCACCAAAAAAGATGGCACCGGCCTGGGGCTGCCGGTGGTGCACAAGGTGGCCGAGGCCCACGGCGGCCGCCTGGAGGTGGGCGACAACAGCCCCAACGGGGCGGTGTTTAGGCTGGTGCTGCCTTTGGAGAAGAGTTAGGCGGCACAGCCAGGCGGCAGGGGGCTGCGTTGCCGGCATCGCCAGGGCCCGCCGGTCGGATGGGGCAAGGCTTACCCCACCAGGTAAACCATTTTTTTACCGTGAAAAAGCCCCCTAGAGATCGTCCAGAATTCCCTGGCGGCAAATCCTCTCGAACAATTCCACCACTTCAGGGTCGAACTGGCTGCCCGAGCCCGTCTTGAGCTCCTCCAGGGTTTCCTCCAGGCTCAGGGGCGGGCGGTAGGGGCGCTGGGTGCGCATGGCGTCGAAGCTGTCGGCCACGGCCATGATGCGGGCCAGGAAGGGGATATCTTCCCCGGCCAGGCCGTCGGGGTAGCCGCCTCCGTCCCAGCGTTCGTGGTGGGCCCGGATGAGGGGGCGCACCTCGGCAAGAAGCCCCACGTCCTTCAGAATCATCTCCGCGATGACCGGGTGTTTTTTGATGTGCTCGTACTCCTCGGCGCTCAGGCGGGACGGCTTGTTGAGTATCTCGCCCTTCACCCCGATCTTGCCCACGTCGTGCAGATCGGCGGCAAACTCCAGCCGGGTCTGGTTTTCGATGCTCAACCCGCCTTCCCGGGCCATGGCCAGGCATATCTGGCGCACCCGGCCGGCATGGCCCCGGGTGTAGGGGTCCTTGGCCTCCACGGCCCCGGCCAGGCCCTGCACGATATCAAAGGCGGCCTGCCTGAGCTGGTCCAGGGTCTGGTTGAGCTCCCGGCGGTATTGCTCCCGCTCGGCGGCCAGGCGGCGCTGGCGGGTGATGTCCACCGCCGTGCCGATGACCCCGGTCACCCGGCCCTGTTCGTCCACCAGGGGGCTGTTGTAGGACAGGAAGATGCGCTCGGCCCCGTCGCCCCGGATGAGGCGGAACTCCACGTCGGTTACCATGTGCCCCTGGTCGCGCAGTTCCTTGAAGGCGCGCAGGCAATGGCGGCGGTCGTCGTGGTGAATGAAATCGGTGAAGTAGTGGCCCAGGGCCTGGCCGGGTTCCAGGCCCATGAGCGGCTTCACCTTGGGGCCGACGAAGTTGAAGGCCCCCTGTAGATCCAGGGAGTAGATGAACTGGGGGTTGCTCTCCACCAGGGAGCGGTAGCGGGTCTCGGAGCGGGCCAAGTCGGCGGTGCGCGCGGCCACCTGCTCCTCCAGGGAGGCGTTTAGCTGGGCCAGCTGCTTTTCCCTGTCTTGCACCTCCATGCGCAGAAGAAGTTGCCGCACCAGGGCTTGGCGGTGCAGCAGGTTGGCCAGCAGCAGAAGCAGCGTCGCGCCGGTGATGTTGCCGGCGTGGTGCATGAGCGTCTCCGGCGGGACCACCGCCCGGGAGAGCAAAAGCTGGGGCAAAAGGTAAACCGCCAACACCCCCGCGCCGATGATGGCCGCCACCCCCAGGCGCACCGGGATTAGCACCAGGGCGGCGATGAGCACCAGGATGAGCGCCGAGTAATAGCGGGCTCCCGCCGGGCCCATCTCCACCAGCATGATCTCCAGCATGCCGGCCACTGCCAGGGCCCCGGCCACGGTGAGCCCCTCTTGCCAAAGCTGGTGCCGGTATCCCTGGTTGAGGGCGTACATCATCCCCATCAGGGCGGCCGTGCCCAGGCGCAGGACCAAAAAATGAGGGAAAAAGGCGGGAAACTGCAACCAATCCACCACCAGGAACGCCGGCACCAAGAACACTCCGGACAAAAAGCCGATTTTTAGGCGGGATTGCAACAGCTCCACGTAATGGGCGTGAAACACTGCCGGGTCGGTGGCGGGCAGGGTGGTGGCGTGCATGGAGTGGTCTTTCTTTAGCTTCCGAGTGGACTCTCTCCCTTTATATAAGCAGCATAACGCATTTGCACCTGTTGTGGGGTGCGCAAGGACCAGGGCTCCAAAAGATCGCTCTCGAACAAGCGCTGGGGACTGATGCGCGAGGGGTGCCATTTCTTGAGCAGCTGGCTTTCGCGGTACTCGGGCAGGCAGTGCAAGGAAAAGGCCACCAGCTCGGAGCAAAACCAGGTGGAGCGGCTGTTGAAGGGGTTGCGCCAGCCGGCGCAGACCTCCCAGCGTTCGCCCAGCTTCACCAGCTTGTCGGTGAGCATGCCGAAGATGCCCGCAAAGGAATAGCCCTGGCCCAGCTTGGCCCGGGCCGCGTCCAAAATCAGGCCGGCCCGCTTGGCGTTGAGGTCCTTGGGGCGCTTGAAGTAGACCTCGTACTGGTTGCCGAAATAGTGGCTCAAATGATTGCGCACCACCCCCTGGCCGGTGGCCTCGATGCAGTAGGTGTCGTCTTCCACCAAAAAGGCGTGGGACACCGGCACCCCGCTCACCGCCTCGTCTCCGGTGGCTATGGTGATGCCCTCGCTCACAAAGGTGCCGGGCATAAAGGAAAAGCCCACCAGGCCCGGTTCGTAGGTTTTCCCGAAAACCGGCTTTACGTGAATGCGCTCGCTGGAATGGGGCATCGCTCGCCTCCTTTAAAGGGTCAACACGCCCCCCAAGGGCAGGTTATGCACCTTGGCGGCCAGGGAGGGATCGGCGGCCAGGGCCGCGGCTAGGCGCTTTTGGGAAAGCCCCAGGGGTTCGTTGCACAGGGTGAAGGTGCCCCAATGCACCGGGATCATGCGTTTGGCCCCGCTTTGCTTGAAGGCATCGAGGGCGTCCTCGGGGTTCATGTGGCGGGGCCGCAGGAAATCGCGCCGGTTGAAGGCGTCTATGGGCATCAGGGCCAGGTCCAGGCTGAAGGTGTCGGCCAGCTCGGCGAAGGCGGAGCATTCGCCGCTGTCGCCGGGGAAATAGACCGAGCGCCGCGTGGAGCGCACCACGAACCCGCCGTAGCCGTATTTCTTGAAATCCAAGGTTATCCAGTGACGCCCCCCCAGGTGCTTGCCCGGCCAGCAGGTGATAACCAAGCCCTCCGTCTCCACCGATTGCCGCCAGTTCAGGTTGACCGCCCGCACCGGATGCTCCGGCTCCAGCTTGGCCTTGGCGTAGCCGGCCACCCCCGGCGCGCCCACGATGGTCAGGGGCTGGGGGCTGTGGGCGGCGATGGCCCTGAGGCTGGGCAAATCCAGGTGGTCGCCATGGGCGTGGGAAAGCAGCACCAGGTCGATGGGCGGCAGCTCCTCCACCCTAAGCGGCGGGTCGCTGCGCCGCTTCACCAGGCCGCCAAAGGAAAAGCGGCTGCTGAACATGGGGTCGGTGAGTAGGTGCTTGCCGTCCAGGCCCAGGAGCACCGTGCCCTGACCCAGGTACTGGGCGAAGTCTTGGCCCGGCCCGGGCCAGGGTTCGGGCGTGGGGGCCGGTTTGGTGGGCGCAAAGTTGCTACCCAGCAGGGCTCCAAGTATAAGCAGGTATTCGAAGGGCCAGGCAAGGATACGGCTAATGGTGCTCATCGCGCTCTCCCCACGGCAGACGGCGCAGGGGAATTCCCCACCGCGAACATGTTTTTGATTAACACAAGCACCGGGGTGGTGTCCATGGAACAGTGTCCCTGAGGCACGGCTCCTTGACGCCATGCACCCCGGCGGGTAGTTTTTAACACTACGTCCCGCCAAAATCTTAAACCGCAGCCGAGGAGTAAACCGTGGACGTAGCCACCGCTTGGGAAAACCTGGTTCAGTCCATCGCGGCCATCGAGCGCCGCGAAGGCGATTGGGAAGTGCTGGCCGCCACCTGCATGGCGGCCCTGGAAATGCTCCTGGAGTATCCGCCCCGGGAGGTGCTGGCCCAGATCGAGCAATCCGAGATGCCCACCCGGGCCACGGTGAGCTGGCTGGCCTTCGAGGGCGCAAAGCTGGGCGGCTCCAACCCCCAGCGCAGCCTGGCCCTGGCCGCCTGCTGGCAAGAGGCCAACCCCGGCCGGGAGCTTATCGCCCCTCCCCCCGGCGCGGCCGGACAGCCCCTGGTGCTCCACTAAGGGGCGGCACGCCTTTGGCCCCGATCCGGGGCCTTGCACGGAATAAAAACCAGGCCGGCGGCCCGGCCCGGCCCGGGTCCATGCCCTCGGGCGCCCTGCTATAATGGGCCCCTGGAGGAGACATGCCCCCCGAGCCCATGCCCAGCGGCCCGCCCTGGTCCGGCCCCGGCCAGTGGGCCCAGGCCAACCAGGCCCTCTTGGCCTTGGCCGACAACCCCGCCGCCGCCCCGGCCCGCGCTCTGGCCCGTGAACTGGCCGCCGCCCGCCGGGCCCTGGCTCCGGCCATGGAGCGCCTGTGCGCGGCCACCTGCCCCCGCTGCCTGGACCCCTGCTGCGTGCGGGCCCGCCTGTGGTGGGGCTTCGCGGACCTGGCCTTTTTGCACCTGGCCGGCCTGCCCCTGCCCTTACGCCAAATTGCCTACGCCCCCGGCGGGGCCTGCCCCCACCTGGGCCACCACGGTTGCCGCCTGGCGCGGGCGCTCAGGCCCTGGGTTTGCGACTGGCATTTGTGCCCGGAGCAGAAGGTTCGTTTGGGGGGATGGGAGCAGAGGGAGAGGCGGGAGTTGGAAGAGGGTCTGGAAAGGGCAAGAGGGTTGAGGAGGAAGATGGTTGAGGCGATGGTGGAGGGGGTGGGCTAAGGAGGGCGGTTTGGTGAGGGCAAGCTGAACCTTACCCACATGGCGGTTCGCGGAAAGGTGAAGCCGCTGGGGAGTTGTGGAGGGTAAAAAAACCACCCAGTTCTGGGACAAGAACCTCTGCCGTTATTTAAATGCCAACTACGCACGGCAGAAAAAGGGAGCGCCGACCTACAATCTGCTGAACATGCGCAGGGCGTTTCAACTCAAGGGCGAGTGTGTTAAGCGGTCCCTGGAGTGGCCGATGCGCCGGATTGTCAAGGCCGTTACATGCCTTTCTTGTCATGGCCGCAGCCAGCGGGCGCCAGAGAAGTGCCTGTTGTATTTTGCACATCAATATCAGTAAGATAGCTTGAAATGGCCGACAGCTAATGCATGCTTGATAGGCGTAATAAAAGGGGCTACTATGCTCAAAATCAAGGCGATTGTGGTTTTCAAACTGTTTTTGGCTATAAGTCGCTTTGTCAGAATTAGGTCATGAAGCCTTTGGAGGCTGTCCAACCGAGTGCTGGCCTGCACTGTGAGTATCATATGGCTCAAAAGAAGATCGATTGCCTGGTTGCTGCATAATTCAGGATTAGGAGGACTCCTAGTGAAACCACTGCTTGCATCCATTGCGCTTCTGGCCATACTCCTTTGCGGCTGCGCTGTCGCTCCCCCGGCTCCTACAGGCCCGATAATGATTCCGGGCCATATGTACAGCCTGCATGATGGTACTGAATTCGTGTTTGCCATAGAGCGCAGCTCAGGCAAGGGAATCATGACAGCCCGCAACCTTAAGACAGGGGAAGTCTTTGCCGGAACCTATACCGCGATGCTGGTGGACGGTGGTGTTTCAACCGGGGCTTACCAAAACGCATGGGGTTTTAATACCGGCACCGTAACCACCAGGAAGCCGGGCACCAGGGGTGTCGGCAAGGGCATTCTGCGAGGAAACAAGGGAACCATCATCAGCATCTCCATGGACATCAAGCCCAGTTGGGACTACAGGGTCAACCCGTCGGGATTTGGCGAAGGCACTGATAACAAAGGCATAAAGTATCAGGTGCAATTCGGGGGGAAGTAGCGGAGATAGCGGCTGGCCTTTTTTGCCTCCAAAGCCAGGGACAGGAATAAGGACAGTCCTTAAAAACGTCACGGTCGGCCGCGCCCTTGGGGAAATAAAATGCCTTGGCCCTTGAGCTGGCCGCCGCCCGGCGAGCCCTGGCCCTCCTACTTCAGCCGATACTCGTGCACTCGAACCACCAAGTGGGCTTCGGACTCGGTATGCTCAAGGCTTGCCCCCAGGCCCTGCTTTAGCTGGGCCACGAACTCCTTGGAAGCCGGCTTTTTCACGTAGTGATCGGTGAAGACCAGGTACTCGTCCGAGGCCACCCGGTAGTCCTCTCCCCAAAAGCTGCGGTGTTCCGAGCCAAAGCAGGCCAGGGGCACGCGCACCATGATTTCGTTGTGGCAGATCTGGCAGGAGCCGTTGCCGGACTTGCTCCAGAAAAACAGGTCCAGGCTGCGCCCACGCTTGGTCAGGCGGGTGATGGGGCCGTGCTCCAAAACCTCGAAGCCCAGCCGCCGGAAAAGGGCGCTCAACTCCTGGCGGACCCCCCGGTCCAGCAGGGTCAGGTCGATGTCGTCGTGATACCTGGTGATGCGGCCGGTCTTCATGTCGTGGGCAAAGCCGCCCACGATGAATGGCTTGATGTTCAGCGGGTCCAGGATGGCGCAGACCTCCCGGCACAGGCGCAGGCTGCCCAGGGCCTTGTACCTGGCCACCCCGGGCAGGTTTGAGGCACTTCACCCGCAGGGCCAGCAGGGCCTTTATGGTGGCGCGATAAATGGTGTTTTCGGTGGATTCCAGGAAACTGAGGGAGCGCTCGAGGTGGTGGGATATTGCGCGCATGTCTGCGGCCCTTTTGGGATTAAAGCGTGAGCAGGTTTTAGTTTAGGGGCGGGCAGGCTTTTGGTGGGAGCGGGGGGACTCGAACCCCCATGCCTTGCGGCACTGGCTCCTAAGGCCAGCGTGTATACCAATTCCACCACGCTCCCGGGGCGTAGGCCCAACTCTAAGCCAAGCTTTGCCGTGCGTCAACCGCCTGATGGCCTAATCAGCGGCCTTTTCGGTGGGTTGACACCCCCAGGGGGGTGGGCTAGATTTAGCCCACTTCTAATCACTTGAAAAAGGAGGCGCTTTTGCGGCCCGACGGTCGAGAGCCCTTACAAATGCGTCCCCTGAGCCTGGGCACCGGGGTCAATCCATACGCCGAGGGCAGTTGCCTGTCCTGTTTCGGCCAAACCCAGGTGCTATGCACCGCCACCCTGGAATCCAAGATCCCCGGCTGGCTGGAGGGCTCGGGCAAGGGCTGGGTGACCGCCGAGTACGCCATGCTGCCCCGCTCCACCCACACCCGCACCGGGCGCGAGCACCGCACCAAGGGCCGGGCCCAGGAGATATCCCGGCTCATCGGGCGCAGCTTGCGCATGGCCGTGGACCTCACCGCCCTGGCCGGGCACACCCTGCGGGTGGACTGCGACGTGCTGGTGGCCGACGGCGGCACCCGCTGCGCCTCCATCTGCGGCGGGTGGGTGGCCCTGGCTTTGGCCCTGCGCAAACTGGGCATGGGCCCGCCGCGCCAGGTGGCGGCCATCAGCCTGGGCCGGGTGGAAGGCCAGCTGCGCCTGGATTTGTGCTACGAAGAGGATTCCACCGCCGAGCTGGACCTGAACCTGGTGCTGGCCCCCCAGGGGCTGGTGGAGGTGCAGGGCACCGGCGAGGACGGCCTGTTCAGCCCCGAGGAACTGGCCAGCCTGGTCAAGGCGGGACAGGAGGCGGCGATGGAGATTTTCGCCGCCCAGCGGGCCGCCTTGGAGGCGGCCTAGGGTGGAGCTGGTCCTGGCTTCAAGCAACCGGGGCAAGCTGGCCGAGATCAAGGCCATCTGCGCCCCCTGGGGCATCCAGGTGGTCACCGCCGCCTCCCTGGGCTTCACCGAGGAGGTGCCCGAGACCGGCGACACCTTCGAGGCCAACGCCCGGCTCAAGGCCGTGGCGGTGAGCCAGGCCTTGGGCCGCCCGGCCCTGGCCGACGACTCGGGCCTGGTGGTGGAGGCCCTGGGCGGCGCGCCGGGAGTGTACAGCGCCCGCTACGCCGGGCCCGGGGGGCGGCGACGCGGCCAACAGCGCCACGCTCCTGGCCGAAATGCAGGGCGTGCCGCCGGAAAAGAGGGCCGCGGCCTTTGTTTGTGTTATGCTTTGCCGCCGGCCCGACGGGGTCGAACTGGTGGCCCGGGGCCGCCTGGAGGGGCGCATCGCCCTGGCCCCGGCGGGGCATAACGGCTTTGGCTACGATCCGGTGTTTTGGCTGCCCGAAAGGGAGCTGACCGTGGCCCAACTGAGCGCGACCGAGAAAAACGCCATCAGCCACCGGGGCCAGGCCCTGGGCAGGCTGGCCCAGGGGCTCAAGGAGTTTCTGGGGGGATAGGGACTAGACAATCTAGGTCGGGGCGTGGCGCAGTCTGGCAGCGCACCTGCCTTGGGCGCAGGGGGTCCCCGGTTCAAATCCGGGCGCCCCGACCAATTTTCCACCCTGTCCCGCTACGCTCCACCCTGCTCCACGACGGCTCACCATCACCCGCCGGGCTCCACCGCGCTCCACTTGGCTCCACCCTAGCGCCGCCTTCGCTTCGCCCCGCCTCGCCACGAACAATCAGGCCCCACCGCATCGCCCCGCGCTCAATGGCGGCCGGCCAGGCTTTTCCGCTGGAGCCAGAAGGCCTTAGACCAGATGGAGTCGCGCCTCAGATCTTCCCTTGTCTCCTCGGTTTTGGTGAAATAAGGCCCGGCCAACACGGCGTAGGAGATGCCGCAGTTGGCGGCCGCCGGGGGGCACAGATGTATCTCCCCGGCCAGGCGGTTTTGCCTCAGCCAGTCCTCTATGGCCTCGCGGTATTTGGCGTGGGGAATGGTCACCGCGATCATCACCGGGTGGCCTTCCTCCAGCCGCCGGGCGTCATTCAGGGCGTTGGCCGCTTCGCTGAATATGTTCACCCGGATAAACCAATCCTCCGGGTTGGGCGCGGGAGGTTGGGCCTTGGGTGCCGCCTGTGGGGCCCGGCCTTCCTTTATACCCAGGATTTCGATTCCCTTGCGGTCCAAAACCTGCTTGCGCTCCCGGGCCTGGCTTCGGGTGAGCAGGGGGGGCAGGCAACAGAAGAACTTGCCCGCCAGGGGCGATGCCAACTCCGAGGGCACGGGCGCGAAGCTCCATCCCGGCGGTGTTTTGGCGGCGAGTCGGGCGGCCTGTTGCCGGGCTTGATCCCGGGTGTCGTATTGGTCCACGAAGCAGATGTAATAGCGTTTGCCCGAGGCTAGGCCGGGGGCGGCCACCCGAGCCAGGAGCTTGGCTTTGGGGGCGGATTGCGATGCCGCCGGTTTGGGCCCGGGCGGCGCGGCGGCTGGTTGGGGGGCGGCCTTGGTCTTGGAGGCGGCGCGAACCGCCCCGCCGGGCGCGGCGGTGCGGGCCAGGTAGTCGTCCTGGGTGGGGTTGGCCCCGGCCAGGGGCAAGCCGGGGGCCAGGCCCCGGCGGTCCCAGGTCTGGCCGTCCGGTCCCCGGAGCTTGCCGTCGGTGAGCACCAGGGCCGAGCCGTCCTGCAAGGGAAAAACCTTCTGGGTGGTGGCCTTGCCGAAGCTGGTGGTTCCCACCGAGCGGGCCGCCTGGTTTTGCACCAGGGCGGCGATGAACAACTCGGCCGAGCTGGCGGTGAAGCGGTCTTGCCACAGGAACAGGGGGCCGGGGAGCTTCAGGGCCTGCTTGCGGCTGAGGTGGCGTTTGCTGTCGCCGCGCCGGCGCAGGGTGACGATGGCCCGCCCCGGAGGCAACAGCATCTCCGCCGCGTCCACCCCGGCATAGAGGCTGCCCCCCCGGCAGGAGCGCAGGTCGATCACCACCTTGTCGCCAGGGCGGGCCTGGCCCAGGGCCCGGCGCAGCAACGCGGTGGTGGAGGCGTCGAAACGAATGATGCGCACCAGGAGCAGCCCCTCCTCGCGGCTGGCGCTCACCGCCGGGTTGAGCATGCGCTCGCGACGGATGCGCACCGTGCGCTCCCGGCCCTGGGGTCCGCGCAGCCCCAGCGCCACGGTGCTGCCCAGGGGCCCCCGCACCATATTGCCCACCGCGACCAGGGAGAGCCCGGCCACCGGCTGGCCGTCCACCCGCAGCAGCAGGTCTCCGCTGTCCACCCCGGCCCGCTGGGCGGGCGATTCCGGATGGGGCAGGCAGACGAGGCGCTCCGGGGACTCGGGGTAGACGTCCATGCCCACCCCGGTGTATTGCGCGCCGGCGGCGGTTTTATAGGCCTGGTACTCCTGGGGGGTCAGGTAGGTGGAGTAGGGGTCAAGCCCTTCCAGGTAGCGCCTGAGGGCCTGGCGCACTATCCGTTGGCCGGGCTCCTGTTTCAGGGCTTCTTGCTGGATTTTCAAAAAGGCCTGGTAGAAAAGAAACATGCTCTGGTCGTTGGTCCAGGCCTGGGGGGCCGCCTGGCCCCGCGCCGGGCCCGGTCCCAAGGGCGGCCCCAGGACCAGGAGCAACAGCGCCCCGGCCGCCAGCGCCGCCCTAGCGGCAGGTCTGCTTAACCACGCCATAGAGGGATCTCTCGGGTTTTTGGTCCAGGTGGCGCACCCGGCGGGTTTCAAACAGGACCGCCTCGCCTGGGCGGTGGCGGCCTCCCCAATCGCCAAAGGGCACCGCGCTGTAGCAATGCCGCCTGCGGGGCACGCAGAACCAATCCTTGGGGTCCACCCCTTTTTCGCCGGGGTTGTAGCGGTAGCTGAGGCGGCCGGTGAGCGTGACCAGAATCTTGTCCTCCTCCAGCGATCGCACCACTCCCACGTAGGCCAGCACCCAGGCCCCGGAGCGGGGCAGGCACTTGGCCCGCTCCACCACCAGGACTTGCATGCCTTCCCGCAAGGGAGGGGGCGGAGGCGGCGGTGGCGGCTGAGGGGCGGGAGCCGGTTTGACCGGTGGCGCGGCCTTGGCCGGGGGAAGCGGCGGGGCGCTCTGGGGGACGGCCCCGGAGGAGGGCTTGGCGGCGGCGGGTTGCGCCGGGGCCGCCTTGCTCTCGGGCTTGCGCCTAGCCATTACCACGGTTTGCAGGCGCAGCCAGGTCTCGGCGTTTACCAAGCCGTCGGCCGGCGTCAACCGCTGATGCTCCTGGAACTGCTTTATGGCCGCCCGCAGCTTGCCGGCCCACATCAAAAGACATCCTCCGGTGTCGTAGCCCGCCTCCTGCAAGTGCTCGCACACCTGCTCCACATCCACCCCGCGCGTCGGCACCAGGTCGTGGGGGGTGGCGCAGGCGGCGCAGAACAAGAGCAGCCAGGCGAAAAGGTAGCGGCGCGCCATGTTTCCTCAGAGGCCGGTGCGGGCCAAGACCTCTTCCTCCAACTCGGCGATTTCCTTTTGCAGCTGGGCGATCTGGGCCTGCAGGGCGGGGACGCTCATGTTTTGCTGGCTGCGCAGGTTTTGCAGCCTTTGCCGCAACTGAGAGCGCCGCTCCATGAGGGCCTCCATCTCCTGGCGGGTCTGGCGGTTTTTCACCTTGCCCTCCTGGATGGCCTGGCGCATCTTGGCCAGCTCGCTGTTGGTGGCCTCGATGCGCGCCTGCAGCGCGTCCAGCTTCTTCTGCTCCTGGGCCATCCGGCCTTCCAGGGCCGCGCCCTCTTGCCGCAGGTTGGCGTTCTTGGCCTGAAGCCGGGCCAGCTGCTCCTTGCGTTCCGCCTGGCGGCGTTCGTAGTCCCCACGGTGCACGAAGTAATCAAAGAAGCCGCCCTTGGCCGGATCGGAGGTGGTGTGGCAACCGGCCAGGCCGGCGGCCAAAAGCAACATGGCCGCCACAATGCATCTGGTCATGATCGTGTTTCCTTACATGGTGTTTACCGGCAAGGAGGCCAGCACCTGGGCTTGGCTTTCCAACTCCTGCTTGCGGGCTTGCAGGTTGTTGAGCGAGGCAACCAGTTGCTCCTTTTGCCCGCTGCTGGTGATTTTCGTTTTGGCCAGTATGTACTGGGCCTTTTCGATTTCCTTGTTCACCTGGGCCAGCAGGGCGTTGGTTTCCGTCAGCTCGGCCGTCACCTTGGCCTTTTCTTGTTCCAGTTGGCTGGCCTGGAGCTTGTTCTGCCTGGCCATGGCTTGCAGCCGTTTGCCCTGGAAGCGCATCTCGGCCAGCTTTTTCACCATCTGTTGGTTGTGGGCCAGGGCCCGCTGGTTGAGGTTGTGGGACTGGGCGATCTCGGAGTTGAGCCACTGCTCCTGGCTGGCGTATTTCTTTTGTTCGCTGTCCACCTCGTTGCCGATGGCCGCGCCCGCGCCCGCGCCCAAGGCGGCCCCGATGGCCGCGCCGGTGCGCCCCCCCACCAGATAGCCCAGCACTCCCCCGATCACCGCGCCCACCCCCGCGCCGGTGGCCACGGTTTCCTGGCTCTTGGTGGCGCAGGCCCCGGTCATGGCCATGGCCGCGATCAATAACAGCACCGTCAGTTTGCGCACGTTACGTCTCCTTTTTGAAAAGGCCGCTCCGGGGCGGGCTCCCCTGGCTCCGCCCCCGATACGCGCCGCCCCGATTTACGCAGCCCCCGGCCCACGCCATCCCCCGATCAGCGCCGCCCCCCGCGCCACCCCCCGACCCGCCCCCGCTCCGCCGGGGTCAGCGGGCGCTTGGAGCCGGGGCCGGAGCGAACAGGGCGTTTTGCAGGTCGTTCACCCAGCCGGCCTTGTCTGGCTGTTTGCCCACGAGATAGCGCTGGTAGTGTTGGCGCAGCAGTCGGTTGATCTTCACTTTCTCCGGCCCCGCCGACTTGTTGACCAAAAGCTTGCGGTGCTCTTCCAGCTGCTTGAGCATCACCTCCTGGCTGTAGAGCCGGTCCATGAGGTCCAGTTGCGCGAAATACTGCTCCAGGGACTCATCCCGGGCCGTTTGGTTGTCGCGCAGGCTTTGCAGCGCCCGCTGCCGCCGGGTGGCGCTTTGGCTCTGCTCGCTGATGGGGCGCAGGTACATCTCGTTGCGCATGGTTTTGTAGGTGGCGAACAGGCAGTAGACCGCGGTGCGCGCGGTGACCAGGGCCGAGTCGCTCTCCACCTTGCGCATCTTGTGGGTTACTTGCTTGATGTGGGCCTCCACCTGGTTTAGCTGGGGGCTCACCGCCTTGAGGGCCTGGGGGCTCACCGCGCCCAGGGTTTCGCGCAGTTTTTGCAGGTTGGGCAGGGAGCCTCCCACGGCCACCCCGAACACCGGCTGGTTGCTGCGGCCTTGGCGTTTGTAGGCTTGCTTGAGCCGGTTGAACTCCTGGCGGGAGGCGGCGGCCGGTGACGCGATCAACAGGCGCAGGCCCACATCCTCCCGGGCCGAGGCCTTGCCGCTCCGGTAAAAGGGCATCTCCGAGCGCAGGCTGGGCAGCATGTCCTTGGGCCGGGTCTTCAGGGCCGAGCCCCCCCGCAGGGTGAAACCTCCGCTGCGCCCGCCGATGTATTCCACCCGGTAGATGGAGGCGGTCATCTCGGCCACGTTGCCCAGCAGGTCGTAAAACCCCAGGGGATGGGGCTTGCGCTGGCCCACCTTGCGGATGCGGGGGGGGCTTCGCACCACCTCCGGGAAGCACCACTCGTGGGCGGCCACCTGGCCGGCGGGATAGGGCGACAGGCGGAAATACAGGCTGGGCTCCAGCAGGCCGCCCCCCCGGGCGGCGAACTCCCATTCGGTCTCGCTGGGCAGGCGCAAATAGGCGCTGCTGGGCTCCTGGACGCCCCGGGAGCGGGGCAGCTTGTCAAGGGCGTTGGCGGCCAGCCATTGGTTGTAGCGGAGCAAAAATTCCTGGGCCTCGAACCAGGAAACGCCGGTCACCGGCATGCCGCTGGCCAAAAGCTCCTGGCGCGATTTTCCCGGGGGCGCGGGCATCACGGCGTAGAACTGGGCCTGAGTCACCTCGTACTTGCCCAGGTAATAGACCCAGTTTTCGCCGCCGCCGCCGGCCAGGTTGAAGGCCCCGCTTATCTCCACCTGGGTGGGGGTTTCATAGAATTCTCCCCCCTCGCCCTTGCCCACCCAGACCTGGCGGGTGCCCAGCCCCTCCACGGTGCGCCCCAGGTGGACCGGGCGAAAAACCATGCGCGCCCCATCCGGCATGGGCAGGGACAGGTCGCCCGCCTGGGGGTGGGGGTCGTAGAGGTCGGCGGCCGCCGCCGGGGGGCCCGGCAGCAACAGCGCGGCCAGGGCCAACAGCGCCAGGGCGCTCCTATTCATCGCGCAGCGCTTCCGCCGGTTCGATACGGCTGACCCGCCAGGCGGCCAGGGCCGCGGCCAGGGCGGCCACCGCCAGGGCCGAGGCCAGGGCCAGGGCCAACTCCTGCCAGGGCAGGCGGCAAAAGCTTTCTCCCGGGCGCAGGTGGGCGGCGAAAAGGGTGTTGATGGTTTGGGCCAAGGCGGCGAAAACGGCCAGGGCCGCCATGAAGCCGCCGGCGGCCAGGGTCACCCCCTGGTAGACCGGGAAGCGCAGCAAGGAAATCCGGGGAAGGCCGATGAGCCGCAGCACCGCCAGGTCGCGCTTCTTGCGCTCCACCGAGGCGTAGAGGCTGGCCACCAGGGAGGCGGCCCCGCCGGCGATGCCCACCGCCGCGATTAGCCAAAAAATCATGCTCAAATAGCGGTCCAATTCCTTGACTTGCAGGATATCCGCCGCCTTGGTATGCACGTCGATGCCTTGGGATTCAAAGAAGCGCCTGAGGCCGTCCACCTGATCGATGCTCTTGGCGTACATGCGGAAGGCGGCGTAGCCCCGCCGGTGCAGCAGGAATTGCTTTTCCCCGGGGTCGTAGCGCACCGGGCGGGTCTGGCCCAGGCGCAGCACCCCGGCCAAGGTCTGGGGAATGAAGCTCACGCCCGGACGGGGCGAGGGCTCCGGGGTCAGGCTCACCGGGAAGATCAGCTCCCGCTCGCCCGCCTTCAAACGCAGGCGCAATCCCTGGCCGCCGGCCTTCACCTCCGGGGCGGGCATGAGCATCAGCGGTGGGCCGCCGCCCTCGGCGGCGGCGGG
>JAHJPG010000135.1 GCA_018819925.1 Pseudomonadota bacterium | reverse complement strand
TCAGGCCGTCGCGGGCGCTCAGGCTCACCTCGGCCTTGGTGCTCTGGGAGTGCTTGATGACGTTGGTGAGCGCCTCCTGCACGAAGCGGAACAGGGTGGTCTTCACCGCCGGGCCCAGGGCCCGATCGTCGATCTTTTCCAGATGAGAGGTAATCGAAAGCACCCCGTCCTCGGACAGGCTCTCGCACAGGTCGGTGAGGGCGGCGGTTAGTCCGAAGTTGTCCAGGATGGCCGGGCGCAGGCGATAGGCCAATGAGCGGCTGCGGTCCATGACCTCCTGGGTGAGGCGGATGAGCCGGTCCAGTTCCGGGCGCACCTTTTCGTGGCCGCGGGCCAGGGTTTGCAGGCCGATTTTTAGCGCCGAGAGCAATTGGCCCATCTCGTCGTGCAGGTCCAGGGCCAGGCGCTTGCGCTCCTCCTCCTGGGCGTTGATGAGCTGGCCCGAGAGTTCGCGCACCCGGCGCTCGGCCAATTCCTGCTGGGTCACGTCCCGGGCCACCCCCCGGCGGCCCAGGTTGCGTCCCCTGGCGTCGCTCAACCCCCGGGAGTGGATGGAGAGCCAGCGCACCCGGCCGTCGGCGGTCTGGTGCCTCAGGGCCAGGATGCTCATGGGTTCGTCCTGCTCGGTGCGGGCCTTTTGCTGATCGTACTTGGGGCGGTCCTGGGGCAGCACGAACTCCCGTTGGGTGCGCCCCAGCATCTCCCCGGGCTGGTAGCCCAAGACCCCCTCCACCGCCCGGCTGACAAAGGTGAAGCGCCCGTCCTGGTCCAGTTCGAAGACCACGTCGGGCAGATCCTGCACCAGGCTCAGGTAGCGTTGGGTGGACAGCTCCAGATCGGCGGTGCGCTCGGCCACCAGGGCCTCCAGGTGGCGGGCCTCCCCCTTGATGCTCACCAGGCGGCGCTCCTGGGCCCGGTAGCGGGTGAACAAAAGCGCCCCCAGGAAAATCAGGCAGCATAGCAACAGGGCCAGAAACAAGAAGATGTTGCGGGCCATGGCCCGGTTGGGGGCCATGGCCGTCTGGTAGTCGTGCATGACCACAACGGTCCAGCCCGAGGCGGGCACCGCCGCCGCCGCGGTGAAGACCTGATCGCCGCCTCCGGGCAGGCTGGAAACCCCAGCCCAGTGGCCCTGGCCCTGGCCCAAGCGAAGGCGCACCTGGGAAGCCAGCCCCTCCAGAGCCCCGGCGGGCAGCTCGGCCTTGGCCAGGCCGGCGGCCACCACCTCGCCCCTCTGGTCAAAAAGGAAGTAGGTGCGCCCCGGCCGGGCGGCCAGTTGGCTAAAAAAGTTTTTCCAAAAGGCCGGGGGCTGGGTGACCCCCAGGTGGGCGCTCACATTGCCGTCCAGGCTCACCACCGGCACCGAGAGCACCAGGCAGGGCCCCACCGGCCCGCAACGGCCCGGCTCCAGGCCCGAGACCCAGGGTGTGGGAGGCAGATTGCCCACCGGCGGCAGCTGTTCGCCCTGGGCCGCCAAAGGCACCCGGGCCAGATAGCTGCCCTCGGGCTCCACCAGAAAGGCCGAGCTTATCTGCGGCCCCAGGGCCAGCACCGGCTGCAAAAAAGAAGCTAGGTCGGCGGCGTTTTTTTGGGCCAGGGCCCGGCGCAGGCGGTCCCGGGAGGCGATGACCCCCAGCAGATTGAGCAGGCCCTCCTGCTGTTCGCCGATGAAGCGCGAGGCGGTCTCGGCCTGGACCAGGTTGGCCTCCAGATTTTCGCCCAGCGCCTGCTCCTGGATGGCGGCGAACACGGCCAGGGAATACACCGCGCCCAGGAGGATTACCAAAAACAGGGCGCCGTAACCAACCAGTTGGCTGCGGCGTGGGGCTCCTGCGGAGTTTTCCTTGCCTGGCAAAACACACCTTCCCGGCGCGAAACCAGGGGAAGACACGCCCCGCGCCGCCTACAATATATCCGATGCGCCCCCCGCCTCCAATCTTAATGCGAGGCGCGGGGACTTATTCAGGAGGCCGCGCCCGGCCCCAGCCGCCCCCGGTAAATGGCGTAGTAAGCCACCGGCACCACCAACAGGCTAAAGGCGGTGGAGGCGGCCAGGCCGAATATCAGGGCCCAGGCCAAGCCCGAAAAGATGGGGTCCAGGGTGATGGGCCAGGCCCCCAGGGCGGTGGTGGCGGCGGTGAGCACGATGGGCCTGAAGCGCACCGCTCCGCTGGCCAAAACGGCCTCCTTGAAGGAGAGCCCCTCGTCCATCTGGTTGTGCACGAACTCGATCAAGACCACCGAGTTGCGGATGACGATGCCGCCCAAGGCGATCATGCCGATCATGCTGGTGGCGGTGAAAAAGATGGGGTTTGGCAGGCCGGCCACCGGGGAGGCCCCCACCAGGTTGAGTAGCCAAAAGCCGGGCATGATGCCCAGCAGGGTCAGGGGGATGGCCACCATCAACAGCGGCGGCACCAAAAAGCTTCCGGTCTGCACCACCAGCAAAATGAAGATGCCCACCAGGGCCGCGCCAAAGGCCAGGCCCAGGTCGCGGAAGACCCTGAGGGTGATGTGCCACTCGCCCTCGCCCTCCCAGGACACCTCCACCCCCGGGGGCAGCTTTTCCCGCTCCAGCTTGGCCTGCATGTCCATGATCGCGTTGGCCGGGGAGCGGCCGGCCAGCTCGGCATAGGCCATCACCACAGGCCGCAGGTCCTTGTGCATCACCGGCTGCTCGCTGTCCATCTGCTGGAATCGGCCCAGCTCACCCAGGGGCACGGCGCCCCCCTGGGCGGTGGCCAGAGGAAGCTGGCCCAGCTCGCTCAGGCTGGAGCGGGCCAGCCGGGGCAGGATGATCTTCACCGGTAGGGGCTGGCGCTCGTGGGCCAGATGCACCGTGGCGGGCTGGGCTCCACCCAGGGCCAGGCGCAAGGTTTCCATTATCTGGCCTGTGCTCACCCCGTGCAGGCCTGCCTTCTCCTTGTCCACCACGAAGTCCCAGCGGGGCCGCACCGCCTCGGCCGAGTCGTCTATGTCCACCACCAGGAATTCGGACCCCATGACCCGGCGCACCACCTCGGCTCCTTTTACCAGGTCATCATAGGGGGTGCCGGGACGGCCATGGACCTCGGCCACCACCGTGGCCAGCACGGGAGGGCCGGGCGGCAGTTCCACCAGCTTGAGGTTCACCCCGTGGCGGCTGGCGATGCCCTCCAGGTCGGAGCGCAAGCGCAGCAATATCTCGTGGCTTTGTTGCTCCCGCCGGTCCTTGGGGGCCAGGTTCACCCGGATGTCGGCCACGTTGCCCCCCTGGCGCAGGTAGTAGTGGCGCACCATGCCGTTGAAGTCCATGGGCGTGGCCGATCCCACCTGGGAGGTGTAGTTGACCACCTCGGGCACCCCGGCCAGGTAGGCCTCGAAGGCCCGCACCGTGCGGTCGGTGGCCTCCAGGGTGGTCCCCTCGGGCAAATCCAGCACCAGCTGGAACTCGTTCTTGTTGTCAAAGGGCAGCATCTTCACCGGCACCAGGCGCAGGGCCACCAGGGCCAGGCTGGCTCCCAGGGCGGCCACGATGGCCAGGCCCAGGGCCCAGCGCAGCCATCGCCGCTCCAAAAACGGCCGCACCACCGCCCCGTAGGCCCTCCTGAGGGCCGGGGAGGTCACCTCCTCGGGCGGCTTGGCCGCGCCAGCGGCGGCGGGGCCGGCCGGGGCCAGGCCCTTTAGCAGGCGGTAACTGAGCCAGGGCACCACGGTCAGCGCCCACAGGGTGCTGAAGGTCACGGTGAGCGGCACGTTGGCGGCCATGGGGGCCATGTAGGGGCCCATCATGCCGGTGATGAAAAACATGGGAGCGAAGCTGACGATGATGGCCAGGGTGGACATGATAACCGGGGGCATCACCTCGTTCACCGCCGTCAGGGTGGCGGTGAGGGGGTCGCGCTTGCCCATGCGTATATGGCGCTGGATGTTGTCCACGTTGGTGATGGGGTCGTCCACCACCAGGCCCAGGGAGAGGATCAGGGCGAACATGGTCACCCGGTTGATGGTGTAGCCGAAAAGGTAGTTGACGAACAGGGCCATGGCAAAGGAAAGGGGCACGGCGATGGCCACGATGAGGGCCTCGCGCCAGCCCAGGGTGAAGGCCAAAAGGGCCACCACGGTGAGCACCGCGAAGAATAACGAGTTCATGAGCTCGTCGCTCTTGTCCTGGGCGGTCTGACCGTAGTTGCGGGTGACGGTGAGCCCCACCCCGGCGGGCAGGACCTTTTGCTTCAACTCCTCGGCCCGGGCCAGAATCTCCTGGGCCACCTCCACCGCGTTGGTGCCCCGCTTCTTGGCCAGGGCGATGGTCACGGCGTTTTGCTCGGGTCCGTCCTGGGGCAGGCCCTGAGCCTTCAGCCACAGGCGGCCAAAGCCGATGCGGCTGTAGGTTTCCGCTTCGGCGGGGCCGTCATGGACGCTGGCCACGTCGCGCAGATACACCGGCCGTCCCTGGCTCACCCCCACCACCAACTCGCCCACCTGGCGGGGGCTGGCGAGGAAGGAGTCGCTGATGAGCTGGAAGCTCTGCCCGCCCTGGTCGAAGCTGCCGGCCAGGGCGGCGGCGTCGGCCCCGGCCAGGGCCCGGCCAACCGCCAGGGCGGTGATCCCGTGGGCGGCCAGGGCCTGGGGCAAAAGCTCCACCCGCACCTGGCGGGGCCGCCCGCCCACCAGGCTGGTGCGGGAGATGTCGGGCACCTGGGAGAGATGGAAGAGCATCTCCTCGGCCATGCGCCGCAGTTCATGGTCCGAGTAGCGAGACGAGTGCAGGGTCAGGGTGACGATGGGAACGTCGTCGATCTCCACCGGCTTGACCACCCAACCCTTTACCAGGGGTGGGGCGGTGTCGGTGTTCATGGCGATCTTGTTGTAGAGCTTGACCAGGGAGCGCTCCCGGTCCTGGCCCACGAAAAAGCGCACCGTGACCACCGCCTGGCCCCGCCGGGCCAGGGAGTAGACGTGCTCCACCCCGTCGATCTGCCACAGCAGGCGCTCCAGGGGGGTGGTGACCAGGCGCTCCACCTCCGCCGCGCTGGCCCCCGGGGCGCTGACCATGACGTCGGCCAGGGGCACCACGATCTGGGGCTCCTCCTCCCGAGGGGTGAGCCATATGGCCGCCGCGCCCAGGGCCACGGCCAGGATCATCAGCAGGATGGAAAGCTTGCCGGTGACAAAGGGGCGCACCATGCGGGCCATGAGGCCCAGGCGAGTCTCGCCTGATTCCGGTGGGTTAGCGGCCATGGGCCTCTGCCGGAACCAAAAGCTCCTCGCCGCCCATGAGGCCGGACAACACCTCCACCTTGTCGCCCACCCGCCGCCCGGTGGTGACCATGGCCCGCTGCCAGACCCCGTCCTGCTTCAGGGTGACCGTTGCCAACTGGCCCACCATGCGGATGGCCCGGGCCGGCGCCATCACCGCCTGGCGGCGCTCCACCGGAATGAGCAGGCGGCCGTACATGCCCGAATACAGCTCCGGGGCATGGGGCAAGGAGGCCTTGACCAAAAAAGTGCGGGTGGCCGGGTCGGCGCTGGGCACTATCTGCTCCACCTTGGCGGCGAGCCTTTTATCCTGGGCGGGCAGATCCACCGCGATCTCCTGGCCCGGGCGCACCCGGCCGATGAGCCGCTCGGGCACCAGGGCCTCCAGGCGCAGGCCGCCGCTGGCCTCCAGTGCCAGCAGGGGTCGGCCGGGCAGGGCCATGTCGCCGGGTTCGACCAAGCGCTTTAGCACCCGCCCGGCGGCCGGGGCCGCCACTCGAGTGTAGCCCAGGGCCACCGTGGCCTGTTCCACCTGGCACTGGGCCTGGGCTTCTTGAGCCTGGGCCCGGTCCATGGCCTCGGTGGCCTGTTCCATCTGACGCCGGGTGGCCGCCTGCCCTTCCAGTAATTGCTTTACCCTAGCATGCTCCGCGCGGGCCCGGCGCACCACCGCCCTGGTTTCGGCCAGGGCCTGGCGGGCCTGCTCCAGGCGGGAGCGGTACTCCCGGCTGTCCAGAAGCACCAACTCCTGGCCCTTGGCCACCATCTGGCCGGGCTGGGCCTTCACCGCCAGGATGCGCCCGGGCACCCGGGCCTCCACCCGCACTTCGCTCACCGGGCGCAGGGTGCCCACCGCCTGGTGATACACCGGCAGTTCCATCCGCTCGGCCCGCACCACCTCGCCCTGGGGGACGGCCTGGGTCTGGGCCCGCACCCGGCCCGGAGCGATCTTGCCAAAGGTCAAAAACCCGCCGGTGTAGAGGATCAAGAGGACCAGCCCCGCGCCCCCCGCTATTAAAGTAATTAGCTTAATTTTTTTGGGGCGCATGGCGCACTTCCTCCTGGCGGGCCCACAGGCCCAGGGAGCGGGCGATGTCAGCGGCGGCCTTGGCCTGGTCGTAGCGGGAGGCGGCGGCCCGCTGTCTGGCCCGGGTCAGGTCCAACTCGGCCTCCAGATAGCGGGTGACCGTGGCCGCCCCGCCGTCGAACTGGCGCTGCACCAGGGTTAGCGACTGGCCGGCGCTGGCCAGGCTGGCTTGGCTGACCCGGCCCCGGGCCTGGGCCGCGGTAAGGTTCAAGTACGCGCTCTTGACCTCCAGTTGCACCTGCCGGGTTGCCTTGCGGTCGGCTGCCAGCATTTGCTCCAGGCCGGCGGCGGCGGACCGCACCTGGGCCCCGGTGCTCAGGCCGGTGAACAGGTCCCAGTTGAGCACCAGCCCCGCCACCCAATTGGCGTTGTCCGTTTCGAACTGGCCGGGGGTGGCGGCGTCCATGTACACCCGCCCCTGGGCGTCCAGGGTGGGCAGGTAGCCGGCCCGGGCCTGGTCCACGGCCAGGGCGGCCTTCTCGACCTGGCGGCGGGCCTTTTTAAGTTCAGGCCTGAGCTTGAGGGCCATAGCCAAACCATCCCGGTAGATTGCCGGGGTCTTGGCCTGCGGGGAGTCGCCTTGGTCCAGGGCGAACTGGGCGTCCGGGTCGGCCCCCATCAGGTTGGCCAGGGCGGCCAGGGCCAGGCGGTGCTGGTTTTCGGCCCGCACCCACTCCTCCTGGGCCTGGGCCAGGCGCACCTCCAAGGAGAGCACATCCGCCTTCAGAGCCCCGCCGGCCTCATGGCGCAGGCGCATGGACCTTAGCTGGGCCTCCACCGTCTTTTGGGACTGGGCGGATATACCCGCGAAATCCCGGGCGGCCAGGCCGTTGTAAAAGGCCTGAATCACCGAGGCCACCAGGGCGTTTTCCACGCTCTGGCGGTCCAGGCGGCTTATCTCCAGACCGGTGGCGGCCATCTGGCGGCGCAGCAGGTCGCGCCCCCCCCGATAAAGGTTCCATTGGGCCTGGAGCCCAGCCTCGAAGTTTTGGAAAACGCCCGGCTGATTAAAGTTAACGCTCGAACCAAGGGTGCGCTGATCTATAGAGGAGAACAGATAGGCGCTGGGCGCGTCGCCACGCTGATAGGAGCCCTGGGCCCGGAGCACCGGCCAGAAGGCGGCCAGGGCCTGGTCCACCAAGGCCTCGGACTGGCGGATGCGGGCCAGGGCCATCTCCTGGTCCGGGCTGTGGGCCAGGGCCAGGCCGACGGCCTGGCGCAGGCTCAACCGGGCCGGCACCTTGGCCTCGGGCAGGACCCCGGGCGCGGCCCGCTCTCCGGGGGTGGCCGGCGC